>JAJBUA010000001.1 GCA_020860565.1 Clostridiales bacterium | reverse complement strand
AATTCGAGTTCAAATGGTCTTTTGCATTGGGCTAATTATTTCACAGCCCCTTTTTCTGCGTACGGGCGGATATGGAAAATTTCTTTTAATCGAGTGTCAGCTGTACATCCCAGAAGGTAACGTCTGCGCTGCGTGCGGCGAACATGCCGACATAGATATATTCAGGGTCAAGGTTGGTGAGCGGGAAATCAAATCCGGCTGAGACCGGCGGGTTGCTGCCGTAAGTACAGGTATATCCGTCTGAGGTCTTGCGGATTTCGAGGCGCACAGTCTCTCCATCGATGTAATCACGTTCTGTATAGCCCCCGCGTGTCAGCACGCCGCTCTTGCGGGCAAAACAGTTCCAGGGAGTATCGGAGCTCATCATGAGGGAAGCGGCAGCGACATAGTCTCCCAGAGTGTCATTGGTTACGTAGTCCACATAGATATCGTCTCGTGCCATCAGGCCGAAGGAAGCCTGGTTATTAGGGTCGATGGAGTTGATTGTGGCATAAGCGGTCAGAGTAAAATTCTGATCGGCGGGTACTGCCTGATAGTACATGGCGATGCCGTCCGTGTTGGTGGAAATCTTTCCGACGCTGGCTCCGACGATATCCGAGGTAGTGCCTCCCTGTCTGCCGGCAGCGATGCGAATCGCTCCGTTTTCATAGGGGATAAAATGAAAATAAATATCGTTTAAGTATTCCAATGCTTCTACATCGCCGAACACAGTTGGTTTCCAGTCGCCTGCGGCCGTCCATTTTGTGCTGTCAGTGTCCGGACGGGTATAGGTCTGGAAGGTGTAATCCGGATTAGGAACCAGGATCGAGGAATCCGGCGGTTCCAGAGTGTCAATCAGGTAGTTTTTGAGAGAACTGCTGCTCTTTGCGATCTCGTCCGCGATCAGGTAAGCGTTGTAAGCGGCTCCATACAGGTTGGTATGGGTGTTATCAATGCTGACCTCATTGGGAGATGAAAAGGCGTGATGCCATTTGGAGCCTTGCGTACCGAGTGACTGGTAGAGAAGCTTGGTCCTTGTCGTGAGATCAACAACGAGAGCATTCTTTCCAACCGCTCCTGAAGAGATCGCCTTGGCGTAGTCGCCGCCTTCGAAGGTTCCTTCAATGGTGGTCTGGCTTTCGATGATGTGAGCGCTCTCTCCGTTATAATTGCCGCCGGGATCTCTGCGGACAATCGGAGTACAGACGATCGGCGTCACTCCGGCTTCCTGGGCGGGACGGATAAAGTTTTCGTAGAGATAATAACGGGTGGAGCCGGGCGTAGTCACCGAACCGTTGGGGTTGGTATAACGGGCAGACTCGGCCTTTTCATCGTTATGCCCAAAGCCGATCAGCAGATAATCTCCCTCTTTCATATCAGATAGAAGAGTTGTATAAGATTCGGTTGAGGTATAGCTTTTGGTACTGGTGCCCGATACTGCCAGATTCCGGATATCAAGCCCCTCAAAGTAGCGGTATAATTGCGTGCCCCAGCCATACCTCGGATAATAATAGTTGTCGCTGAACTCCGCTGCCGTAGAATCCCCGGCTACCCAGAGTGTCGGTACAGAGGCAGTGTCAGAAGTGGTAGCAATTTCTTCTGCATAGGAAACCGAGACATATCCGGCAGAGACAATAGCAGCAGCGGTAAGTGCGTAAATCAGTTTTCTGGCTGTTTGAATAAAATGAAATTTTCTGGTGTACATGATTCATTCTCCTGACCCGGACAAGCCGGAAGTGTAATATTGAGGTAGTGCATAAATTTTGTCGATGGTGACAAGGGTGGAAAAAGAAAAAGAATCCCGTTCCGACTGGTATCAATTATACAGGATTCTTTTTTATTTGCAAATAAGATTAACAAAAATGTAATATTTCCTTAGTGCGTGAGCCGTTCCAGATCCTGATAAAACCGGGGATAAGAAATATTGACACATTCCGCGCCGATGATCTCTGTCTCTCCCTGCGCACAACATCCGAGGATCGCAAAGGTCATGGCAATGCGGTGATCCAGATGACTGTCTATGACAGCTCCGTGCAGCGGTTTGCCGCCGCGGATGATCATGCCGTCGTCAGTTTCGCTGACGTCCGCACCCATGGCGGAGAGGCCGCGCACCATAACCTCTATGCGGTTGGATTCTTTTACCTTCAGTTCGGCAGCGTCCCGGATGATCGTTTCCCCTTCGGCCAGACAGGCAAGCGCGGCAATCATCGGAAGCTCGTCGATAAGAGTCGGGATCACGGCTCCGCCGATTTCGGTTCCATGAAGCACAGAAGTTTTTACCAGAATATCGGCTGTCGGTTCTCCGCCATTTTCGCGGATGTTGAGAAGTTCCATCTTTCCTCCCATATCGCGGCATACCCGCAGGATGCCGTCACGGGTTGGATTGATGCCGACACCGCGGATCAGGATCTCTGAGTCAGGAATCATAAGTCCGGCAGCCAGGAAAAAGGCCGCAGATGAGATATCTCCCGGAACTTCGATTTTCTGACCGTAAAGCTCCTTTGCCGGTTTGATGATGGCAGTAGTTTCCTCGGTATGGACGTCTGCGCCAAAAGAGGAAAGCATAAGCTCGGTGTGGTTTCTTGACAGATATGGTTCCGTCACGCGGGTTTCCCCCGAGGCGTAAAGTCCGGCCAGCAGGATCGAAGATTTGACCTGGGCGGAGGCGACAGGAGATAGATAATGGA
Source organism: Clostridiales bacterium (assembly GCA_020860565.1). Lineage (GTDB taxonomy): Bacteria > Bacillota > Clostridia > Lachnospirales > Lachnospiraceae > Brotaphodocola. The sequence continues at coordinate 7,384 of JAJBUA010000001.1, read as the reverse complement.
TGCCATTGAGAGGCGAGCCGCTTATGACAAGAGGTGCGCAGTCATTGTTGTGGAGACTGCGGATCCTGGCGCCCATACGGGAAAGCGGGGTGATGATCCGTTTCATCGGACGCTTCTGGATGGAAGCGTCTCCGGTCAATGTGACTTCAAAATCCTGCGCGGAGAGGATGCCGGCAATCAGCCGGGTTGTGGTGCCGCTGTTGCCGCAGTCAAGGATTGCTTCCGGTTTTTTGAGGCCATGCAGTCCGTTGCCGTGGACAATGACGATATCGCCGGAAATATCAATGGCAACTCCCATGGCCTGAAAGCAGGAAATCGTAGAGAGGCAATCGGCTCCCCGCAGAAAATGATGAATTTCGGTGGTTCCCTTCGCAAGGGATCCAAACATGACGCTTCGATGTGAGATCGATTTATCTCCGGGCACGGTAATTTCACCGTGCAGGCGTCGGACTGCACTGAATTTCATAGAGATATCTCCTTTTTATTGAAACCGTATCAGCTGGTAATTGAACTTTAAAAGCTGTTTCCAGGCAAGTTCCATAGATTCGCGGTCATAGAAGCTGACCTTTAAAGCACCCTCGCCATGATCCCGGATGTGATTGATCCCGATATTTTTGATGTTGATGCCGCGCGCGCTTAAGATCGCCGAGAGCGTAGAGATCGCGCCCGGTTCATCGACGACGTCAGCAGTAAATGAATAATCCGGAGTGACGGACCCGCGGGATGTGCTGGCAAAAGAATCCCGGTAAGTACGGGAGGAATCAAACAGATGATTGATTGCTTCACCGTCATGTGCCTTCAGATCCTGCAGGGTACCTTCAAGCGAATGGATATAAGCTTCCAGCATGGAGATGATATTGTCTGTGTTGGTCATACAGATCTGCTCCCACATGACGGGGGAAGAGGAAGCAATTCGTGTGATATCTTTAAAACCGCCCGCGGCGAGCCGTTTCATCATCTCATCCGGAGAATCGGAGTCCCGTACCAGATTGACCAGACTGGAAGCGATGATATGTGGCAGATGGCTGATCGCCGCCGCGACCCGGTCATGCTCCTCACAGTCAAGGACAATGGGTATCGAGCCGATCAGATGGGCGACAGTTACCATACGGTAAATATCCTCCTGCCGCGTTCTGGCTGTTGGCGTAATAATATAATAGGCATTTTCCAGAAGATGGTCGGTAGCATTTTCGTAGCCGGTTTTCTCGGAGCCGGCCATCGGATGGCTCCCGATAAAACAATTTTCCATATCCAGTTCGGCAACGACCCGGTGTATGTCAGACTTTGTGCTTCCAACATCGGTCAGGATGGCGCCGGAGCGAAGAAACGGCCGGACAGTTTTCAGATAACCGGCATTATATTCTACCGGAGTACACAGAAAAATAACATCGCATTCCCGCAGCTCCTCGGTGACGCCGTCGAGGATAACATCGACGATACCATCCTCATGCGCTTTTTCGAGTTTGGAGCGGGTGCGCATATAAGCCATGATTTTTGCGGAAGGCATCGAACGTTTGATGCCCTTGGCGATGGAACCGCCGATCAGCCCCAGGCCGATAAATCCAAAGATATGATCCATAATGCTGCCCCTGTTCTTAATGATAATGAAACGGTTATCATTCTACAGCAAGGTGAAAAAGATGTCAACACTTTAGCTAACAAAACTTTAATCAATAAAAGTATAATAAAATTTTTATTGTGCAAATCGCTAAAACGACTTGTAATCGGCTCGCTTTTTTAGTAGAATGTTAGCATAATGTTTTTGTGCCGGAATTTAAGTGCATCAACGCAAAACTACAAAACTAGAAGGAGGTTTTTTTATGAATGTATATGGAACCGGTCAGATCCGTAACGTCGCGCTTCTTGGACATGGGGGCTCGGGCAAGACAACCGCTGTCGAGGCGATGGCACTGCTTACCGGCGCGGTAAAGCGTATGGGTAAGGTTACGGACGGCAATACCATCAGCGATTACGATAAAGAGGAGATCAAACGTCAGTTTTCCCTGTCTACTTCCTTAGTACCGCTGGAATATGAAGGGGAGAACGGTTTGGTCAAGATCAATCTGCTCGATACTCCCGGTTATTTCGATTTCGTCGGCGAGGCAGAGGAAGCGATCAGCGTTGCGGATGCCGCGATTATTGTGGTGAACTGCAAGGCGGGTATCGAGGTTGGCACGGAGAAAGCTTGGGAGATGTGCGAGCGCTATAGCCTGCCAAGGATATTCTTTGTGACAAATATGGATGACGATCATGCAAGTTATCGCGAACTGGTACTGAAGCTTGAAAAGCGTTTTGGCCGCAGTATCGCGCCGTTCCAGCTGCCGATTCGTGAAAATGAAAAGTTTGTCGGTTTTGTTGACGTTGTTAAGATGTCCGGCCGCCGTTTTACTAACCTCAGCGATTATGTAGAGTGTGAGATCCCGGAGTACAGCCAGAAGAATCTGGGTATCGCGCGTGAGGCGCTGATCGAGGCAGTTGCGGAAACAAGCGAGGAGTATATGGAGCGGTATTTCTCCGGTGAGGAGTTTACTGAGGAAGAAATATCGGAGGCACTTCATATGCATGTATCGGACGGGACGATCGTACCGGTTCTGATGGGTTCCGGCATTAACTGTCAGGGATTCCGCGTGCTGCTGGAAGCAATTGACCGTTATCTGCCGTCTCCGGACAAGTCTGAGTGTGTAGGTGTGGATGTATCGACCGGCGAGCGTTTTACCGCAAGATATAATGATGAGGTTTCTCTTTCTGCCAGGGTATTTAAGACCATCGTGGACCCGTTCATCGGCAAATATTCCTTAATGAAGGTTTGCACGGGCACATTAAAACCGGACAGTGTGGTTTATAATGTAAATAAAGATACCGAAGAAAAAGTCGCCAAGGTTTATATCCTGCGCGGCAAGGACGCGATTGAGGTGCCGGAACTGCGCGCCGGAGATATCGGTGCTGTCGCTAAACTGACTGTGACACAGACCGGCGATACGATGGCAGTCCGTACGGCTCCGATCGTTTATCACAAACCACAGATTTCCACTCCTTATACTTATATGCGTTATAAGACGGTCAATAAGGGCGATGATGATAAAGTATCCAGCGCACTGTCCAAGCTGATGGAAGAGGATCTGACTTTAAAGGCTGTTAATGATCAGGAAAACCGCCAGCTTCTGCTGTACGGCATCGGCGAGCAGAATCTTGAGATTGTGGTAAGCAAACTGCAGAACCGTTACAAAGTGGCGATCGAGCTGAGCAAGCCGAAGATCGCGTTCCGTGAGACGATCCGCAAGAAAGTGGAGGTTCAGGCGAGATACAAGAAGCAGTCCGGCGGCCACGGACAGTTCGGTGATGTTAAAATGAGCTTTGAACCGTCCGGCGATATGGAGACTCCCTATATCTTTGAAGAAAAGATTTTCGGCGGATCCGTGCCGAAGAACTACTTCCCGGCGGTTGAAAAGGGCGTACAGGAAAGCTGCGTAAAAGGACCGATGGCGGCTTATCCGGTTGTCGGCGTGAAAGCGACGCTTCTGGACGGTTCCTATCATCCGGTAGATTCCTCCGAGCTTGCATTTAAGACAGCTTCCATGATGGCCTTTAAGAAAGCGTTTATGGATGCCAATCCGGTTCTGCTGGAACCGATCGCTTCCCTCAAGGTTACGGTACCGGACAAGTTTACCGGTGACATCATGGGTGATCTGAACCGCAGACGCGGACGCGTGCTGGGTATGAATCCGGATCATAAGGGCAAGCAGATCATCGAAGCAGACATCCCGATGTCTGAGCTGTATGGCTATAACACAGATTTGCGTGCGATGACAGGCGGTATCGGTGTGTTTGAATATGAGTTCTCCCGTTACGAGCAGGCGCCGGGCGATATCCAGAAGAAAGAAGTGGAGGCGAGAGCTTCTCAGGTGGATCAGATCGACGCGTAAAATGAAATATATGAGCGGCGGCCTTTTGGCCGCCGTTTTCTTGACACCATTCTTTCTTTATGCTATATTTTTCTAGTGCAGGAGGACGTGGTGCAATGAAGCATAATTTTAAGAAAATAGAGCCAAAGTGGCAGCAGAGATGGGAAGAGAGTAAGGTATTTCAGGCAGTTGACGGAAGTGATAAGCCGAAATTTTACGGATTGGTGGAGTTCCCGTACCCCAGTGGAGCGGGTATGCATGTGGGTCATATCAAGGCGTATTCCAGTCTGGAAGTGATCTGCCGGAAACGCCGGATGGAGGGATATAATGTCCTGTTCCCCATCGGCTTTGACGCGTTTGGTCTCCCGACAGAGAACTACGCAATCAAGACGGGTACCCATCCGCGTAAAATTACGGATGATAATATTAAGAAATTTTCAAATCAGTTAAAACGGGTAGGGTTCTCTTTTGACTGGAGCCGTGTCATCGATACGACGGATGAGAATTATTATAAATGGACCCAGTGGATCTTTCTGAAGCTTTTTGAGCATGGACTGGTTTTCCGGAGCAACGCTCTGGTCAATTATTGCCCGTCCTGTAAAGTAGTTCTTTCCAACGAAGACAGCCAGGGCGGCAAGTGTGATATCTGTCACAGCGATGTCATTCAGAAGTCCAAGAATGTCTGGTATCTGAAGATTACTGCGTATGCGGACAAGCTTCTGGAGGGATTGAAGGATGTTGATTATCCGGCTAATGTAAAGCAGCAGCAGCAGAACTGGATCGGCAAATCGACCGGCGCGTTTGTAAACTTTGCGATTGATGGCGCCGAGGATCAGATGGAGATCTATACGACCCGCCCGGATACACTCTTCGGAGTAACTTTCATGGTTATGGCACCGGAGCATCCGCTGATTGATAAATATGCGGATCGTATCGCCAATATGGACGCAGTGAAGGCATATCGTGCGGAATGCGCAAAGAAGACGGAGTTTGAGCGGACGCAGCTGGTAAAGGATAAGACCGGTGTGCGGCTTGACGGTCTGGAGGCAGTCAATCCGATTACAGGCAAAAAGATTCCGATCTTTATCTCAGATTATGTTATGATGGGATATGGCACGGGCGCGATTATGGCGGTGCCGGCTCATGATGAGAGAGACTATGAGTTTGCCAGAAAATTTGGCGTGGATATCATTCCGGTGATTGAAGGCGGCGATATCGATACCGCGGCTTATACCGGTGAGGGAAGATATATCAATTCCGATTATCTGAACGCATATGAGAACAAGGCGGACGCGATTGCCCGCATTCTCGAAGAACTGGAAAAAATGGGCGCGGGTCATAAGGGAATCCAGTATAAGATGAAGGACTGGGCGTTTAACCGCCAGAGATACTGGGGAGAACCGATTCCGCTGATTCACTGTGAGAAATGCGGAGTTGTACCGGTTCCGTATGAGGAGCTTCCGCTGAGACTGCCTGCAGTAGAAAATTTTGAGCCGGGTTCGGATGGAGAATCGCCGTTAGCGAAGATCGATTCCTTTGTAAACTGTACCTGTCCGAAATGCGGCGGGCCGGCAAAGAGGGAGACGGATACGATGCCGCAGTGGGCGGGATCTTCATGGTATTTCCTGCGTTATGTGGACCCGTTCAATGATAAGGCACTGGCTGATCCGGAAAAATTAAAATACTGGATGCCGGTGGACTGGTATAACGGCGGTATGGAGCATGTAACCAGACATGTGATTTACTCTCGTTTCTGGCATCATTTCCTGTATGATATCGGTGTAGTTAATACGCCGGAGCCTTATGCGAAACGTTCGATCCAGGGACTGATTCTGGGATCGGACGGCGATAAGATGAGCAAGTCCAAGGGAAATGTCGTGGATCCGCTGGATATTGTGGAAGATTATGGCGCAGATACGCTGAGAACTTATGTCCTCTTTATGGGAGATTACAGCGCGGCGACTCCGTGGAATGAAAATTCTGTGAAGGGCTGCAAGCGTTTCCTTGAGCGTGTATGCGGTTTCGTAGATCTGGTATCCGATGATCCGGATACCAGGAAGCTGGAGACTCCTCTGCATAAGACGATCAAAAAGGTATCTTCAGATCTGGAGGATATGAAGTTTAACACTGCGATCGCGGCTCTCATGGCTTTGACCAATGAGATCTATGCGGTCGGCAAGATCAGCAAAGAGCAGCTTCAGACCTTTGCCGCATTGTTAAATCCGATCGCTCCGCATGTCTGCGAAGAGATCTGGGAAGTGACCGGCGGCGAGGGACTGCTGGCAAATCAGCCATGGCCGCAGTATGAGGAGAGCAAGACTGTAGACGCGCAGACAGAGATTGCGGTTCAGGTAAACGGAAAGCTCCGTGCGACTGTCGTCATCCCGACAGAGGCAACTGAGGAGGAGGCTTTTGCGACAGCTCTCGCGGATGAGAAGATCGCTGCGCTGACGGAAGGAAAGAACTTTGTAAAGAAGATTTATATTCCGAAACGACTGGTTAATTTTGTAGTGAAGTAGGAAGTGAAAGCGGGAAGTAATTGGCTCAGCAGATGTGACAGAAATGTCTGCGATTGTCGTTATTTCCCGCTTCCTTGCGCAAAAGCTGTCGGTCGCCTGTCCTGGCAGCCGCTTTGTGTACTGCGAAGTTGAAACAACAGGAATTTTATGTGCGTTTTTGCAGGATTCCGCGAAGCATTTCAACCCAATGCTTTTGTTCCGCAGTCATGCCGGCACTGAGAACAGCCGCGATAAGCAGTGCCTCCTGGTCGGTGAACTGCATCTTTTTTTGCTCTGCTTCCTGACGCAGCAGCAGAAGAAATGGCATCATTTTATCTTTGGGGACAGATCGCATCCGTTCGGAGAAGTCCGTGAGAAATTTTAATTTCTCCGGATCCAGCGAGGCAAGACGAGGGTCATTTTGCCAGTCCTGATTTTGCTGAGAATTCATAGGTTCCTCCTTTATGTGGGGCTTTGCATGGTCTGCATCATGAGCTGGATATTTTCGAGCATTTCGATGGTATCGTGTTCGCGGGGACCAGCGAAGGGTTTCATGGCCTGAAGCATCTCAAACGGCGAAGCCGGATTGTTCGAATCCGGCGAAAGACTGGTGGCGGACAGGTCGCCTTCGCGGAAAAGCTCGGCTGTGCGTTTTGCTTCCTGCAGACGGATATAAAAGGCGACGAATTTCTGCTGCCGGACAGGAAGGTAGGGAATTGCCGCTTTTATCATCTGCAGCTGAGGTGTGATCATCTGATAGTCAAATTCTGTGAAACCAATGTCCTGATTTTTGTGTTCATTCATCATTGCACTGAATTGCTGGATTTTGTCCTGCTTTCATGATTTGTCATTTTTAATATATGATAATAAATGGAGATTCATGATGCCGGCGGGGCCTGTTTTAAGATCAGATTCATATAATAACTTATTGTAAGTTCCGATATATGCAGATACTACTTTGTTGGCATGGTTAGATTATATAAT
>JAJBUA010000116.1:18815-45678 GCA_020860565.1 Clostridiales bacterium | reverse complement strand
CGGCAAAACTGATGTATCGGCCGAGGTGCAGTTACGGATAATTGCGGAAGAACCGATGATAAGGCCAGCTTTACGAAATTCCTGAGCAATCTTCTGAAAGATAAGGCATATGTGGAGCTGGCATATATGACCGGCATTCTTCCGATCTCGAAGTACTCGAGCGGTTCGGAACTCAATATGTTCTGCGAGTATACCATGGTAACGGAAGAGAAATTTTCCGAGTATTTTGGGTTTACAGAGGAAGAGGTTGACGAGCTTTATCAGCGGTATCTGGCGCAGAAAGTGTCTTGCAGAAATGTCACCAGGGAAGGGCTTCGCTTCTGGTATGATGGCTATCATACAAAGGCAGGGGAGCGGGTTTACAATCCAAGGTCCGTGGTTCTGGCTCTCATGAATAATAATCTGGGTAGTTACTGGACGAGCTCAGGCCCGTATGACGAGTTGTTTTATTATGTTGGTGCGAATGTGGATCAGGTGAAGGATGATGTCGCGTTGCTGGTGGCGGATATCCCGGTTCCGGCAAAGGTTCGGGAGTATGCCGCGACATCTATGGAACTGAAAACGCGGGATGAAATTTTCTCGGCGATGGTTGTTTATGGATTTTTGAATTATGAAGACGGTTATGTTTCGATTCCGAATAAGGAATTGATGGACAAATTTGCCGAGATGGTTCAGAAAGAGGAGTCCCTGGGCAATGTTCACAGACTTACGAAAGAATCCGGGCGCATGCTGAGAGCTACGAAGGCCGGGGACACGAAAACGATGGCTGAAATTTTGCAGTTTGTTCATAACACAGAAAGTCCGTTGCTTTTGTACAACAATGAGGCGGAACTGGCCTCCATTATCCGATGGGTTTATCTGGATGCGATCAATTATTATCGGATTGAGCGTGAGGAAAAAGCTGGTGTTGGGTATGTGGATTTTATTTTCTATCCGTTTAAAAAAGATGACGACGCGATTATTATCGAACTGAAGGTGGATCATACCGCGGAAGAAGCAATTCAGCAAATCAGAGACCGCCAGTACGCCCTGCGCTTTGAAGGTAAGCTGGGAGAGAAACCGGAATATACAGGGCGTGTGCTGGCGGTTGGGATCGCTTATGATAAAGACGATAAGACAAAGCAGCACGAGTGCAGGGTGGAAGTGTTGAGAGAAAAGTTGGAATGATCGGTGACATGCCGAAGCCTGCCGGTGGATTTATTGAAAAACAGACAGATTTTTATAGTGAGAATGACAGGGAGAGCTTCGCGGCGGATATTTTAGCTGCGAAGTTCTCATTGTGCGCCCGGCAGTGCATATTTTGATTTTATTGATCAGGGAGGAGCCCCACTTTTCGTTTAAACCAGCCAGACCGGCACGTACCAGTTTTTTCATCAACAGGGAGCAAATTGTTTGTCATACAGATGACGTTTCCCGTCCCGATCTTCGCCTTCAGGGAATCTAGTCCGGCAATAGTTCTGTTGCATATTGAATCTCGTCAATCAGTACCGGCGGAGAATATCTTTGCAGAAACAGCACGGGATCTGTTTTTGCCAGATATCTAACGTCAGAGTCATCGAGAGGTATATATTTTCGCTTGATACCGATGTTCAGCAATAAATTCCACAAGAATTTCTGCATAATTTCTACACGAATTCTGTGCAGCCTGCAGAATAGCGGCGACTGCGAAACTTTTGTTTCGAAAACAATAGAATTATAATTTCGAAAATTTTTTACAGAAAAAGTCTTGACATTTGCGAAAATTGTGATATTCTATCATCAGAAGTTGTTGAAACAAAAACATATAAACTTTTTAAACGAAAATCATAAGGAGGGGTGACATGATTTACACGGTAACGCTGAATCCGGCGCTTGATAAGACAGTCGAGATCCCGTCGTTGACCATTGACGCGGTCAATCGCATCACGAAGATGCGTACGGACCCGGGAGGAAAGGGGATCAATGTTTCCAAGGTGATCGACAAGCTGGGCGGGGAGAGCATTGCGGTCGGCATCCTTGGCGGCGACACCGGACAGGGGATCCGCACGGCGCTGGAAACCATGGGGCTGAAAACGCAGTTCTGCTTTGTAGAGGGAGAGACCCGGACGAACATGAAGATTATCGATCCGGTGAACCACACCAACACAGACATCAATGAGCCGGGAGTGATCGTATCGGAGGAGATTCTGAACGGAGTTTTGTCAGAACTTCTGGACAGCCTGCAGCCGGAGGATATCGTCGTGATCTCCGGCAGCATGCCGAAAGGTTCACCGGAGGATACATATTATAACTGGACGAAGGCTTGCGGGGAGAAGGGATGCAAGGTCTTTCTGGACGCGGACGGAGCTTTATTAAAGAGTGGGCTTGCGGCATCGCCGTACCTGATCAAGCCAAATCAGCATGAATTGTCCGAGTTGGTCGGACGGACACTGGAAACGCCGGAGGAGCTGGAGCAGACGGCCAGGGGACTGATGGCGAAGTACGGGATTGCAAAGATCGTGGTGTCAATGGGCGGCGCAGGAGCGCTGTACGTGACCGGGGACGAGGCGATCTACGCTCAGGGACTGAAGGTGCCGGTGGGCAGCACGGTAGGCGCCGGAGACAGCGTTGTGGCGGCTCTGGCGGTCGCGGAGGAATCCGGTATGAGCCTGGAGGAGACGGTTCGGCTCTCGACAGCGACCGGCGCGGCGAACGTGATGTGCAGCGGGACACAGGCGGCGGAGTATGAGATTGTGGAGAGGCTGATGCCGGATGTGAAGTACCGGAGGTTATAACTTAGGACATGATTTTCATTTCAACAATTTGCGGTTGCAAACATATCAGATTTTCACTATGATAAGAAAGGAGTTTATTTATGAAAGCAAAAGGTGTAAGACTTCACGCAGCGTATGATCTGAGACTGGAGGAATTTGAACTTCCGGAGATCACGGATGATGAGATTCTCGTTAAGGTCGTATCGGACAGTATCTGTATGTCGACGTATAAATGCGCGATTCTGGGGACGGCTCACAAGCGGGTTCATGAGGATGTGGCGGAACATCCGGCGATCATGGGACATGAGTTTGCCGGCGATATCGTAAAGGTGGGAAAGAACCATCAGGATACCTTTAAGCCGGGGATGAAGTTCACCCTGCAGCCGGCGTTAAACTATAAGGGAACCATGTGGAGCCCGGGATATTCGTATGAATTTTTCGGCGGAGACACGACTTATTGCGTGATCCCGGCTGAGGTGATGGAACTGGGATGCCTGCTGGAGTACAAGGGCCGTGCTTATTACGAGGCTTCTCTGGCAGAGCCGATGTCCTGCAGTATCGGAGCGTTTAACGCTGCTTATCATACTCAGATGGGCGTTTATACGCATTTTATGGGGATCAAAGAGGGCGGCAAGTTGGCGATCATGGCAGGTGCAGGTCCGATGGGTCTGGGCGCTCTGACGTATGCGCTTCACCGGGATGTGCGGCCTTCGATGGTGGTTGTGACGGATTTAAATCAGGATCGTCTGGATCGTGCGGCAGCACTCTTCCCGCCGCAGGAGATTGCAAAGGAAGGGATCGATCTTCACTTTGTCAATACAGGCAGTTATGAGGATCCTGTCGCGGAGCTGATGAAGATCTCCGGCGGAACCGGGTATGATGATGTGCTGTGCTATGCGCCGGTCGCGTCTGTCGTGACTCAGTGCAGTGATATCCTTGGCCGTGACGGCTGCCTGAACTTCTTTGCCGGACCGACGGATAAAAAATTCAGCTCGACGATGAATTTCTATGATGTACATTATAATTCGACTCACGTCATGGGGACGACCGGCGGCAACACTGACGACATGATCGAGTCCCTGCGGCTGACTGCGGAAGGCCGTATCAATCCGGCTGTGATGGTGACCCATATCGGAGGTTTGGACGCGGCGGCAGAGACGACGCTGAATCTGCCGAAGATCCCGGGCGGCAAGAAACTGATCTACACGCATCTGACGATGCCTTTGACTGCATTGACTGATCTGCGGGCCAGGGGTGAGGCTGAAGGTGATGAGAGGCTGATTGCTCTGGCGGATATCGTGGATGCACACAGCGGACTGTGGTGCCCGGAGGCAGAGGAATATCTGCTGGCTAATTTTATAGAAGAATAACAGTGTCAGGCGCTCCTGCCCGGAGCCGTGCTGACACGGACAGGAGGAAAAATATGGATTCTATGGAAATGCGCAGAAATGCGATTGTTCAGATGATCAATGACAGGGGAACCGTCAGTTTTTCCCAGATCAAAGAAGCCTTTCCACAGGTGTCAGAGATGACGCTGCGTACGGATCTGAAGGCGCTGGATGAGGCGCGTAAGATCCTGCGCGTCCACGGAGGAGCCAAATCGGTGCAGGTCATTATCGGAACCGATGATTTCCTTAACCGGAGGTCCGTGCGGAGCATCCCGGAGAAGCAGGTGATCGCGCAGAAGGCGCTCTCGCTCCTGCATCCGGATACGACGATCTTTCTGGATTCCGGCAGTACGACGACGATGTTTGCCCGCGAGATCCCGGATCAGTCCTACCTGATCTATACGACGGGGCTCAGCTGCGCGACGGAGCTGGCCAATTTGTCCCAGCCGACAGTGATGCTGTCGGGCGGCAGGATGAACCGCTACAGCCAGAGCGTGTTTGGGTATTCCGCGATCCGGGAGCTGGAGCGGGTCAATTTTAATCAGGCGTTTCTGGGAGTTACCGGCTTTCATTTTACATCCGGATTTACCTGTGGCATCAACGACGAAGCGATCTTAAAGCAGACTGCGATCCGGCAGTCAGAGCAGGTCGTCATGCTGATGGATTCGTCTAAGATCGATGTGAGGTGCAGTTTCAGTTTCGGCACGCTGGCAGATGTGGATATCGTGGTTTCCGACGGGAAGCTTCCGGAAGATTTTCTGGAGGAATGCCGGAAATACGGGGTCGAAGTGCTTTAATTCATTGACAGTCTGAACCAATCTCATGTTCTGAAAAGGTGATGAACAAAAAGGAGAGAGGTTCGTGAAAAGTAACGTACAACGTTTTGGTAAATTTTTGTCGGCGATGGTGATGCCGAATATCGGCGCGCTGATCGCATTTGGTTTTCTGGCAGCCCTGTTTATCGATACGGGCTGGTTCCCGAACGAGGGATTTAACAGTATGGTCAGTCCGATGCTGACCTATCTGATCCCGATTCTGATCGCCTCTACGGGCGGACGTATGATCGGCGGCGACCGCGGGCGTGTGGTCGGAGCGATCGCGATCATCGGCCCGATCATGAGCGATACGAGCATCACGATGCTGATGGCGGCAATGCTGATCGGTCCGCTGGCCGGTTATTGCATTAAGAAGTTTGACGAGGCGATGGATGGGCATATGCCGGCCGGTTTTGAGATGCTGATCAATAATTTCTCCGCCGGTATCATCGGCATGCTGCTGGCGATGCTGGGGTATGTGGTGATCGGTCCGGTAATGAGCGGCATCCTGGCAGTCCTGTCTGCAGGCGTCAATATTCTGGTGGTCAATAACCTGCTGCCGCTGGTGGCGATTTTCATTGAACCGGCGAAGGTGCTGTTCTTAAATAATGCAATTAACCACGGCATCTTCACGCCGATCGCTACGGCGCAGGCGGCGGAGACCGGCAAGTCCATCATGTACATGCTGGAGCCGAACCCCGGTCCGGGCCTTGGTGTGCTGCTGGCGTACATGTTTTTCTGTAAAGATAAGGCGACAAAGGACTCTGCCCCGGGCGCGGTGATCATCCATCTGCTGGGCGGTATCCATGAGATTTATTTCCCGTATGTGCTGATGAATCCTCTGGTCATTATCGCGCCGATTGTTGGAAATATGGCGGCGGTTTTCTGGTTCAATGTGACGGGCTGCGGCTTGGTAGGGCCGGCGTCTCCGGGTTCCATCATCGCTTATCTGATGATGACACCGGGGTCGGATTTGTTCAAGGTACTGATCGGCGTTGTGCTGGCGGCGGGTATTTCTTTTGCCATCGCGTCTCCGATTGTTAAGCTGGCAGGCGGCAAGAGTCTGGAAGAAGCGCAGAACGAAATGGCCGCGATGAAGGCGGAAGCGAAAGGGACGGCCGTGGTGCCGGGCACTGTCGAGCGCTCCGCGGAGATTAAAAAGATTATCTTTGCCTGTGACGCTGGTATGGGTTCGTCCGCGATGGGTGCGACCAAGTTCCGCAACCGGATCAAGGGCAACCGCCCGGACATCACGGTGACGAATACGTCTGTGGACAATATTCCGTCCGACTGTGATATCGCGGTGGTGCAGACGACGCTGGCGGCCCGCGCAAAGAAATCCGCTCCGCAGGCGCAGCTGATCACGATCGGGAACTTTCTGGCGGACCCGGCGCTGGACGCGCTCTACGTGCAGCTTACGACCGGTGACGCGGCGGTGGCTCCGGCCGGTGAAAACACTGACATTGTGATCCCGGAGGTGCCGGTGAAAAAACAGGTAATTATCGCGGACGGCATCCGCCTGGGCCAGAAGCCGGTGACGAAAGAAGAAGCCATTCAGGCCGCCGGAGAACTTCTGGAAGAACTGGGCTATGTGGACGGAACCTATGTGAGCGCAATGCAGGACCGCGAGCGTCTGGTATCTACGTATATCGGCATGGGCGTAGCGATCCCGCACGGCACGACACAGGCCAAAGGCACCGTCAAAAAGACCGGTATCGTATTCTTCCAGTATCCGGAGGGCGTTGATTTCGGCGCAGAGAAGGCCGAGCTGGTATTTGGCATTGCGGGGATCGGAGATGAACATCTCGATCTGCTGAGCAAGCTCTGCACACTGCTGGAGGACCCGGCGAGACTGGAGACGCTCAAGACGACAGACGATGTGGACTGGGTGCTGGAGCAGTTGTCGTAAGGAAATAGAAGAAAGCATAAAGTTGTATATTTTGGCTATGTAATGAAAAAGATGGCGCAGTATCATCCTTTTAAAAGGAAAGATGCTGTGCTTTTCTTTTATATGAAAACATGATTGACGATGAGAAAGGAACTGTTAAAAATGAGATAAATATGATAGAATGAAAACGGAATTGGAAAGAGGCGATCTTTTTGGCGATTCTGATATGACCGGGAAAAAACGTTCTACCGGAAGGGTGCTTCTGGCAGGGATTGGCTACAGGAAAAAGAGTTAATTTGAGCGATTTTTAAATAACATAAAGATTTGAAATCATGATATTTTAAAGGAGGAATTTCTATATGTATAATTTTACGTACTTCACCCCAACAAAGGTGATTTTCGGTAAAGGAACCGAGGCGAAAGTCGGGAAAGCGATCCGGTCTTTCGGCGGCACAAAGGTATTGATTCACTATGGCGGGAAAAGTGTACTGCGTTCCGGTTTGCTTGACCGTGTGAAAGAAACGTTGGACGCAGCGGGTATCCCGCATGTAGAGTTGGGCGGCGTTGTGCCGAATCCGCATCTGGACAAGGTCTATGAGGGAATTAAACTTGCAAAGGAGAATGGCGTTGATTTTATTCTGGCAGTCGGCGGCGGATCGGTTATTGATTCGGCGAAGGCGATCGCCTACGGACTGGGCGAGCCGGATAAGGATGTATGGGAGTTATTCTCACATGGACGCAGGGCGAAAGCCTGTCTGCCGGTCGGCGTGATCCTGACGATTGCTGCGGCGGGAAGCGAGATGAGCAACAGCTGTGTCATCAGCAAAGCGGATACGGCGGATAAGCGTTCCTATAATGATGATATTTCCAGACCGAAGTTTGCCATTATGAATCCGGAACTGACGGAGACGCTGCCGGATTATCAGACGGCGAGCGGATGCGCGGACATCCTGATGCATACGATGGAGCGTTATTTTACAAATGGCGGCAATATGGAGATTACCGACAGTATTGCAGAAGGACTGATGCGCACAGTGATTACGAATGCGCTGATTTTACGGGATGATCCGAAGAATTATGACGCACGCGCGGAAGTGATGTGGGCGTCCAGTCTGTCTCATAATGGCCTGACCGGATGCGGGACAGACGGCGGCGACTGGTCGACGCATATGCTGGAGCATGAGATGGGAGGCAAATACGATGTGACTCACGGCGCAGGACTCGCGGCGATCTGGGGAAGCTGGGCCCGCTATGTATATAAGGAGTGCCTGCCGCGTTTCGTACGTTTTGCTGTCAATGTGATGGGCGTTGCATCAGAGGGAAGCGATGAGGAAATTGCGGTGAAGGGTATCGAGGCGATGGAGGAGTTTTATCGTGAGATTCATATGCCGACTTCTTTCGCGGAGCTGGGAATCACGCCGACCGAGGAAGATATCCGGGATATGGCACGCCGTTGCATTGCGGCCTGCGGCGGTTCGAAAGGATCTGCGAAGGTGCTGGATGAAGACGACATGGCGGAGATTTACCGGATGGCAAGATAAAATCTTCAGAGAAAAGTTTTCCTGCCGGGTGAAAAAACAGGATATCAGAGAGAGGTGGAAAATGAATGAAACATAACAGAGATTTCTTTAGCCGTCTTATGTGGGCGCTTTTTAAAGCGGCGGCTCTCGGTATCCTGCTTTTTTTTGCACTGTTGCGGGCGGACTGGATCTGGAATGGCATGAACGTGATGGTCAGTGTACTTATGCCGTTCATCGTCGGTGGAGTAATTGCCTATATCCTGAAGCCGATGTGTAATTTTCTGGAGAAACAGATTGGGAAACGGCTGCCGCGGCAAGCGGCAGCGCTGAGTGTGACACTGACGATGCTTCTGGCGTTTTTTGTTGTAGGAGTGTTGCTTGTGTTGGTGGTTCCATCCCTGCTGCAGAGTATCTATACGATTGCGCTCATGATACCGAACAGTGTGCAGCGGTTTTCCGAATGGCTGCTGAAGGTTACGGGGGATAATGAGGTGCTGAGCAATTACATCCAGAATTTATCCGGAGATCTCTCGACAACTCTCAGCGACTGGCTATCCGGGAAACTGGTGCCGGGACTGCAGAAAATTGCCGGCAGTGTGGCGAGCGGCATGGGGAGCGTCATCAGCTTTTTTAAAAATGCGTTTATGGGGTGCATTGTGGCGATCTATCTGCTGGTCAGCCGGAAAAAATTTGCGGAGCAGGCAAAGAAGATTCTTTACAGTGCATTCTCCCGCAAATGGGCGGACCGGATACTGGAAGAGGTTATCTATGCAGACCGGATGTTCTGCGGCTTTATCAGCGGGCGTCTGATGGATTCGCTGATTATCGGTGTGATCTGTTTTGTAGCCCTGATGATTCTGGGAATCCCTTACGCGATGCTGGTCAGTGTGATCGTGGGTGTGACCAATATTATCCCATTTTTCGGGCCGTTTATCGGCGCGGTACCGTCGTTTCTCCTGATCCTGATTGCGGATCCGATCAAATCGCTGATATTTGTCGTATTTGTTGTGATCCTGCAGCAGTTTGACGGTAATATCCTGGGACCAAAGATTCTGGGCAATGTGACCGGGCTTTCCAGTTTCTGGGTATTGTTTTCGATCCTTTTCTTCGGCGGGTTATTTGGTTTTGTGGGAATGCTCATCGGTGTGCCGGTGTTTGCGGTGATTTATGATGTGATCCGTAAGCTGGTGTATAAGGGGCTGGAGTATCGGAGAGCACAGGAAGAGGGAGAATGATTGATAGTGAAAGATCTTTTATAATAGGCATTTTAGCGTGTGGAGTTCGGGCGCAGAGAAATCTATGGTATTATGAGGAGCAAATATTTTTCGAGTATAACATCTTTAGAAATTGAAATGACAGAAGGGAGATGGTTAAAATGGGCAGCAGAGAAGAAAATACCATGCAGGAAATTACCAGAAAGATGAAACTGGACAGCTATCAGATGGCTGCGCTTTCCCTTGAGACAAGAAATGCAATTCTCAGTAAGATTGCGAAAGCACTTACAGAAAATCAGGAAGCGATATTTGCCGCCAACGCTGAGGATATGGAACGGGCGGAGCGGGATCAGATCAGTACCGCAGTGAAGAAAAGGCTGAAGTTTGATGAACACAAGATGCAGGATGTCCTCGCCGGGATCGCGGATCTGATGCAGATCGCGGATCCGGTGGGAAAAGTTTTGCTGGAGAGGGAACTGGACGAGGGTCTGGTGTTGAAAAGAATTTCCTGTCCGATCGGCGTTATCGGGATTATCTTTGAGGCAAGACCGGATGCGCTGGTGCAGATTTCCACGCTTTGTATCAAGAGCGGCAACTGCGCAATTCTCAAAGGCGGAAAAGAAACTGCCAGCACCAACAAAGTGTTGTTCCAAACAATTTATCAGGCGGCGCTGAAAGCCGGAGCGCCGGAAGGATGCCTGAGACAGGCGGAGGGACACAGTGAGATCGATGAGCTGCTTGCCTGCCATGAGTCGGTGGATCTGCTGATTCCCAGAGGCTCCAATCAGTTTGTGCAGTATATTATGGACAATACGAAGATTCCGGTCATGGGTCATGCCGATGGCGTATGCCATACGTATATCGATGAATCAGCCGATCTGGAGAAAGCAGTTCCCATTCTGATCGACGCAAAGACACAATATACGGCTGCCTGCAACGCCACAGAGACCCTGCTCATTCAGCGGGATATTGCGAAAAAACATTTAAGGGAAATCGCGGAGGCGTTGAAAGCGGCGGGAATCACGCTCCGGGGGAATCAGGAAGTCCTCAGTCTGATCGAGGCGGAAGAAATGGGGGATGAGGAATATAATACCGAATATCTGGATACCATTCTCTCGATTAAAATTGTGAAGGGCGTGGATGAGGCCATCGCACATATCAATCGTTTTGGTTCCCATCACACAGACGCCATTATCACGGAAAACCGCGACAATGCGGAGAAATTTATGAATCTGGTTGATTCCGCGGGCGTGTATATGAACTGCTCTACCAGATTTGCCGAGGGTTACCGTTATGGTTTCGGCGCTGAGGTGGGGATCAGTACCGGCAAAATCCACGCCAGAGGGCCGGTCGGGCTGGATGGGCTTGTTACCTATAAGTATAAACTCTATGGGAGCGGACAGATTGTGGGAGATTATGCCAGCGGAAAGAAGAACTTTCATTTTAAAGATATCAGATAATTTTGCCGGGGCTATCGCCCCACGAAATTTTATTCGTTAAAGCGACAGCCCCAGCTGTGAATGTGGTGCAGTTGGCAGATTTTTGTGCGCCTTCCGGGCGCAAGCAGGTAATAGCCCCTTATAGTGGCAGAACAAGCCACCGGCTAAGCCGGTGGTCTTGACTGTATAAAGATCACCTTTCCGCTACAATAGAGTTGTTCGGGCACCGTTGTAAAAAAGGAAGGGTGATTTTATGGCTAAAAAGAATTATGATTTGGCTCACACAAAATGGATGTGTAAATACCACATCGTATTCACCCCAAAGTATAGACGAAAAATCATTTATAATCAATTAAAAAATGATATAAGAGATATTTTGAAACAGGTAAGTATGCCTATGCAATGGATATCGAATTGAACTGAATATTGAGTCATTTTGCAGCAAAAAATGTGCATCCTGCACATTGAGAAATTGACTTTTTCCCGATATAATGGTAGCATCATATAAGGTGAAGAGAGTCCAGGGACGGGCAGATTCCCGGGACTCTTTTTGTATGACAGGGGGAAGCCCGCCATACAAAGACTTCCGACGGAATATCGGGTATATCAGAAAGGGTGAAGGACATGAAATTTAAAGAGATCAATCCATCGCCGCGCACATTGATGGCGCCGGGACCGGTAGAGGCAGATCCGCGGGTGCTCCGGGCGATGAGCGCACATATTCTCGGACAGTTTGATCCGGAATTTACCGCGCTGATGAATGAGACGATGGAAATGGAGCGTTATGTATTCCAGACGGAGAATAAGCAGACGTATGTCGTGGACACGACCTCGCGCGGCGGTCTGGAGACGGTGCTGACCGGTGCGATCTGTCCGGGAGACAAGGTGCTGATCCCGGCATTTGGCCGTTTCGGTTATCTGCTGGCTGAGATTCTGGAACGCTGCGGAGCGGAGATTACGCTGCTTGAGAAAGAGTGGGGAACCGTCTTTGAGCCGGAGGAGATCGAGGAAGCGCTGAAGAAGGATTCTTATAAAGCGGTTGCCTGCATCCACGGCGAGACTTCTACCTCGATGATGCAGCCGTTGGAAGAGATTGGCGCGATGTGTGAGCGTTATGGCGCGCTGTTGATTGTGGATTCGGTCGCGACGCTTGGCGGAGCTGAGGTTAAGGTAGACGAGTGGAAGCTCTCGGCCTGTATCTCCGGCACACAGAAATGTATCTCCGCACCGTCCGGGTCCGCGCTGATTACCTATAACCGGCAGATCGAGGACATCGTAAAGTCAAGAAAACGCGTGGAGAAGGGGATCCGGACCGCTTCGGATATCGCGGGTAAGCTGCCGGGGATCCCGAGCAACTATCTGGATCTGGGACAGCTGGAGGATTACTGGAGCCCGCGCCGTCTGAACCATCACACGGAGGCGACCAGTATGCAGTATGCGGTACATGAGGCGCTGCGCTGCATCGTGGAGGAGACACTGGAGGCCCGTTTCGCGAGACACAAGCTCAATGATAAGGCGCTTACCGCCGGACTGCAGGCGATGGGTCTGACGATCTTTGGCGATCTGGCGCACAAGATGCCGGTTGTGACTGCGATCAATATCCCGGAAGGCGTGGATGGCAAGGTGATCCGCGGGATGCTGCTGGATGATTTCGGCATCGAGATCGCGACTTCTTTTGGCCCGCTGGACGGCAAGATTCTGCGAATCGGCAATATGGGTTATTCCAGCCAGAAGCGCAATATCCTGCTGCTGCTCGGTGCGCTGGAGGCGGTTATGCTCCAGAATCATGTCAAAGTCTCGAAGGGCGAGGCGGTTGCGGCGGCTCTGGAAGTATATCACAGTGCGAACGCGTGATACGGCAGATGTCGGTTAGTATGTGAGATCATATATGATAATAAAACAGAAAAAGGTCTCAATGGCGAGATAGGGGAACCGGAGATGCTTTTTCTGTTTTTTTATATCTTGTAGGACGGGATATCCTATACGATAGAAAGCCCTCCGGGCGTGGCGCTGAGTGCTAATGGAGCTTACTTAGCGTCGGCCAAAACGGAGTGCGGAAACGGCGTCTGGCAGTCTTACTGCCGCGCCTATTACATTCAGGAGGTAGATTTTTATGAAAGAAAAGAAATTGTCACTGACTACGTGGATCATCATCGCGACGATTGCCGGTATCGTTTTTGGTTCGGTTGTCGGTCCGTGGGCGTCCAATCTGAAATTTATCGGTACGATCTTTATCCGTCTGATCCAGATGTCGGTCGTATGCCTGGTCATGACTTCAGTCGCGGCGGCGATCGGAGGTATCGAGGGAAAAGGCGCTGGTAAGATGGGTTTTGTAACCTTTGTGTGCATCATCGTATTTACGCTGATCTCTGCGGGTCTTGGTATGGCGCTGGGACTGATCGTGCAGCCGGGTCTGGGCGTGACGATCGGCACGGAGGCGTCGGAGGCAGGCGTGGTGACGACTTCGATCACCGATACGCTGGTGAGTTTTGTCCCGACGAATGTTTTCGGTTCGATGGCAAACGGCGATATGGTTCCGTGTATCCTGTTCTCGATCTTCTTCGGTGTGTGCGCGGGAAGCTATGGACGCACGAGCGGCAATGATATCGTACTGGATCTGATCAAGGCAGTCAACGGCGTGGTCATCAACATTATCAAGGCGGTTATGAATCTGGCGCCGATCGGTGTCTTCTGCCTGCTGGCGGATGTGGCTGGCGGAACCGGATTTTCCGTGATCTTCCCGATGTTCAAGTTCCTTGGCTGCCTGCTGATCGGTGATGTGATCCAGTTCCTTCTCTACGGTCCGTTTACCTGTGCGTTCTGCGGTGTGAATGTGGCGAAGATGCCGAAGAAATATTCCAAGATGTCGATGATGGCGATCACGACCACTTCTTCCGCGATCTGCCTGCCGACCAAGATGGAAGATATGGTGACGAAGTTTGGTGTGGACAGAAAGGTATCGGACTTTGTGGGACCGATCACGATGTCCATGAACAGCTGCGGCGCAGTGCAGTGTTATGTGCTGGCGATTCTCTTTATGAGTCAGGCGACCGGTATGACGTTGACGCCGTCTCAGTTTGCATTGACGATCCTTCTTTCCTGCCTAATGTGCATGGGTACGATTGTAGTGCCGGGCGGCATGGTTGTTACCTACACCTTCTTTGCGGCGACGCTGGGCCTGCCGACAGAGGCGGTCGCGATCCTGATTGGTATCGACTGGTTCTCCGGCATGTTCCGTACACTGATGAATGTGGATGTAGACGTGATGGTCGGCATGATTGTATCGAAGGTGTGCGGTGTTCTGGATAAGGATGTCTACAATGAAGTGAAGACAGTTTCATACGAGAATCGCTGATTGTCTGAGGAGAACAGACAGTTTATAAAAAGCGGAATTTTAGCAGTGGGGTTCTGCGCATGCAGATCCCGGCGATACAGGAGGATGGAGATGGATCGAGATAAAATTACAAAACGCATTTCGGCGGATCTGAAATATCTGAAAGAGTTTACGGCAACGCCGGGCAATGGCTGCACGCGGATGCCCTTTACGCAGGAAACCCGCTATGCGGCGGAATATCTGAAAAAGATTATGGAAGACGCGGGACTTGAGGTGCGTGAGGATTGCGTGGGCAATGTATTCGGCACGCTGCCGGGAGAGGACAGGAGCCTTCCCTGCGTGATGGTGGGTTCGCATTATGATTCGGTGTACAACGGCGGTGATTATGATGGGATCGCAGGAGTGATCTCGGCGGTTGAGCTGGCCCGCCTCCTGCAGGATGAGGGCAAAAGATTGCGTTCCGATCTGGTTGTGGCGGCGTTTATGGACGAGGAAGGCTGTCGCTTCGGAACCGGATATTTTGGCTCGAAATGTATGCTGGGACAGATGACGGTTGAGGAATGTAAGCATTACACGGATAAGGATGATATCTCGGTTTACGATGCGATGACAGAGTATGGTCTGGTTCCGGAGAATTTAAAGGACGCTGCCTGGCCGGAGGGATCGATCGGGCATTATATTGAACTGCATATCGAACAGGGCCCTGTGCTGGACGCCAATCAGATCGAGCTGGGATTGGTCAATTGCATTGTAGGGATTCAGCGGTATATTGTGAAAGTGCAGGGACGTTCGGACCATGCCGGGACAACGCCGATGGATATGCGCCAGGATGCGGTCAATATGGCAGCGAAGGTGATCGGTAAGATCGGAGATATGGCAAAAGCAGAAGGCAGCGGTACGGTAGCGACGGTCGGCTATATGAAGGTTACGCCGAGTGCGATGAATGTAGTCGCGGAGTCGGTGGATTTCAGTATCGATATCCGGTCAACGGATAACGCAATTATTGATAAGATCGCCAGTCAGATCTGGGCGGAGCTGGATCGGGAGACGCAGGCGACGGGGGCGAGCTGGTCGGCAGACAGCAAGCTGACGATCACGCCGGTAGATCTGAGCCCGGCGATGCTGGATATCATGGAGGAGAGCTGTAAGGAACATGGATATTCCTATCTGCGGATGCCGAGCGGCGCCGGTCATGACGCGCTGGCGATCGGCCAGAGTCTGGATACGGTGATGATCTTCGTGCCGAGTAAGGACGGCCGCAGCCATTGCCCTGTGGAGTATACGCCGTATGAGGCATTTTCAAAAGCGATCGAAGTCCTCTATGACCTGATCAACCGGGTATAAGTTTCAGAAAAACTTCGATTTTCTTTAGAAACTTTATGATTATTTTAGAAACCGTCCATATTTTAATCACATTTTTGGGGCATAATAATAATCGTAAAGCAAAGAAAGCTTTACTCCCCTAAACCATTTTCTTTTATTTGAATACCTACCATTCCCAAAGCAACGCAAAAAGGCACCAGCGAAAGGTGCCTTTTTTGTGTGCTTTTGCACAGAGCCGGGCAAGGTATTTTGCGGCTTACGCCGCACCCGGTCTACACAGGCGAGCAGGGATAATTTCCCTGCTCGATCAATTAAGAAAACTCAGACGTCAAATTTAAAATACCGCACCGCGTTGTTATACGAGATCCCCTTGATGATCTTCTCCAGAGTCTTCTCATCCGCCGGATATTCTCCGTTTTCCACCCAGCCGCCGATCAGTTCGCACATAATGCGGCGGAAGTATTCGTGACGGGTATAGGAGAGGAAGCTGCGTGAGTCGGTCAGCATCCCGATGAAGTTGCCGAGCAGACCCAGGTTGGCGAGGGAAGTCATCTGCTCCGTCATGCCGACCTTGTGATCGTTGAACCACCAGGCGCTGCCCTGCTGGATCTTGCCGGCGGTACTGGCGTCCTGGAAGCAGCCGATGATCGTGCCGATCGCAGCGCTGTCGTTGGGATTTAAGGAGTACAGGATCGTCCGCGGCAGTTCGTCGGTCCTGGCCAGAGCGTCCAGGTAGTCCGCCATCTGTTCAGACGGGGCGAAGTTGTTGATGCAGTCTACGCCTCCGTCGGCTCCGACGGACTGATAGATGCGGGTGTTGTTGTTGCGCTTCACTCCGAAGTGGATCTGCATCACCCAGTCCTTTTTGTGATATTCTCTGCCGAGTTCGATCATGAATGCAGTTTTGAATTTGCGTTCTTCGGTGCGGGTGATGGTGCCGCCTGCCAGACGGCGGGCAAAGATTGCCTCTATCTCGTCGTTCGTGTACGGTTCGCACATAACGTATTCCAGGCTGTGATCGCTGACACAGCAGCCCATGGAAGCAAAGAAATCCATGCGTTTTTTCAGTGCGCTGATGAGAGCGGCAAAGCTGTCGATCTTCTGATCAGCGGCGGCTTCGAGCCTGGCCAGATAATCCAGATACTCCGGTTTCTCCGGACTCATCGCTGCTTCCGGACGCCAGGCCGGGAGTACCTTTACATCGAAGGTTTCGTCCGCGGCGATTTTTGCGTGCCATTCGAGCGTGTCGGCCGGATCGTCAGTGGTGCATAAGAGCTTTACATTTGACATCTTGATCATGCTGCGTGCGCTCATGCCGCCCTGAAGCTTCGCATTGCAGAGATTCCAGACTTCTTCGGCGGTATCGCCGCTTAAGTATCCATTATAACCAAAGTAGCGTTTTAATTCCAGATGGCTCCAGTGGTACAGCGGATTCCCGATCGCCATCTCCAGGGTCTCGGCCCATTTCTGAAATTTGTCGCGGTCAGAGGCGTCGCCGGTTATGTATTTCTCTTCGACGCCGTTGGAACGGATTTGGCGCCATTTATAATGGTCGCCGCCGAGCCATACCTGGGTGATATTGTCGAATTTACGGTTCTCATAGATTTCCCGAGGATTGATGTGGCAATGATAATCGACGATCGGCATGTTCTCAGCATATTCGTGGTACAGCCTTCTCGCGGTATCCGTGGAAAGCAGAAAATCTTCATCCATAAATGATTTCATAAGTATTTACCTCATCAAACAGTATGATACCACGGATTTCTTCGCACTTCGTGCTCTCGAAATCCTAAAAACATTCGGAATCCTATCATTTTCCTACGGAAAATGGCTACTTCCTCATGTTTTTGCGGGTCCCAAAGTCATAAATTGGCCCGCAAGCGGTCCATTCATGACTTTATGGACCCTGGTATCATCAGATCAATCCGGCCATCGTCGGAAGTCCCAGGGAAACAAATGGTACATAGGTGACCAGCATCAGTCCGACGAGGATGGCGATGTAATACATCAGCATATAAGGCAGAACCTTTGCCAGCGTGGTCTTGCCGACCTTGATTGCGACAAACAGGGTGTTGCCGACCGGAGGTGTGATGTTGCCGATGCAAAGGTTGTAGACCAGGATCAGACCGAACTGCACCGGGTTCATGCCAAAGGTTTTTACGATCGGCAGGAAGAGCGGGGTGAAGATCAGGATCGCAGGAGTTACATCCATGAAAGTACCGGCAACCAGCAGGATCACGTTCATGATCAGCAGGATGATATAGAAGTTGTCAGTCAGTCCGAGCAGTGCGGCAGAGATGGCCTGCGGGATCTGTGTGAATGCCATAACCCAGCCAAGGATATTGGAAACGCCGATCAGGAATACGATCATGCCGCTCATCTTTGCGCTGTCAACGACGATATTCCAGAAGGATTTGAGCGTGATGTTGCGGTAGCAGATGCCAAGGATCAGTGCGTAGACCACGGCGATCGCGGATCCCTCTGTCGCGGTGAAGACGCCGCAGATGATGCCGCCGATAACAACGATGATCAGGGACAGGGACGGGATGGCACGCAGAGTCGCTCTGCCGAGGTTGCCCCAGTCATATTTGCCGGGCGTACCGGTGTAGCCCTTCTGCTTGGCGATAATAACAGCAATGACGCCGCAGCACAGAGCCCAGATGATGCCGGGAACATAGCCTGCCATAAAGAGCGCCGCTACGGAGGTGCCGCCAGCGGACAGAGAGTAAGTAATCAGTGCGTTGGACGGAGGAATCAGCAGTCCGGACGGAGCGGAAGCGCCGTTGGTCGCCGCGCAGGCCGCTGGGTCATAGCCCTGTTCCTGTTCGCCGTCGCGTACCATGCTGCCGACGGCAGCCGCCGCTGCGGATGCAGAACCGGAGATAGCTCCAAACAGCGCGTTCGCGCCGATATTCGTTACCATCAGAGAGCCTGGGAGCTTGCCGAGGATCGCCAGCACGAAGTCTACCAGTCTCTTTGCGATACCGCCCTGGTTCATCAGGTTACCTGCGAGAATGAAAAACGGAATTGCCGTAAGGCTGAATTTACTCATACCGACGAAGGTTCGCTGGGCCGCGGTCAGGACCGAGACATCCATCGGCATGACCTGTACGATGGCGGCCAGGGCTGAGATGCCGATTGCGTAGGAGATCGGGACGCCGACCACCAGCAGGATCAGCATTACGACAAGAATGATTAATAATGCCTGTATTGCCATGTGTTATGCCTCCTTTCCGGCTTCAGGAGCCGAGTTATCCGTGCCGATCGTGCCATTGAGAATGCCGATAATATTCAGAATCGTGTAAACGATGTTCAGCGCGCCGCTGACCGGCATAACGACGTAGAAGATACCGATCGCTACGCCCAGAGAGGATGTCATCTGTCCCATCGCAAGGTTTGTGATCTGTACGCCGCCGAAGATCAGGATGACCAGAGCGAAGATGCAGGCGATCACTTCCGCGAAAATCATGAAGAATTTCTTCATGGCCGCAGGCATCATGTCAATGACGATCGGGATATTCATATGTCCGCGCTCGCCGACGACGATGGAAGCTCCAAAGAGCGCCATCCACGCAAAGAGGTAAGAGACCAGTTCCTCTGACCAGGAGGACGCGTTGCCGAGGACGTAACGGGTGAATACCTGCCAGCAGGTTAAGATGACCATGGCGAGGAAGCTCACACCGGCCAGTACTTCAAGAATTTTATTCAGAAGGTTTCTCAGTTGATTCATATGATTGTCCTCCTATTCTGCCACCGAGGGATACTTTTCATTGTATTCCTGGATAAGGTCGTAGATGGGCTGCAGATCCGGATTGCCTGCCAGCACGGAGTCATGAAGCGGCATGCAGGCTTCCTTGAACGGAGTCTGATCCGGGTAGATGAAGTTTACGTGCTGGGTATTCTGCGCGTATTCCTTAGCAGCTTCAACTCCGGAAGTCCATGCTTCACGCTGCATGGTGTTGATGAGGACGAAGCCTTCTTCAAATACCGCGCGGTCTTCGTCACTTAAGCCCTCGAGGAAAGCGTTGTTTCCGATGACGATATCCGGAACCATCTGATGCATGTCATAAGAATAATATTTGCAGACGTCACCGTGACCGTTGTCGGTCAGCGCAAGCTCGTTATTCTCCGCTCCGTCGATGATATGGGACTGTAAAGCGGTATAAACGTCGCCAAAACCCATCGGAGTAGCGGAACCGCCGAGCAGACGCATCATCTCGATATTGGTCGGAGACTGCTGGACACGGATCTTGAATCCCTTTAAGTCTGCGGGTGTATAGATCGGAGTGTCGATGGTGTAAAAGTTTCTGGTGCCTGCGTCGAGCCAGGTAACTGCGGTGAAGCCGGCGCCGATGGTCGAGTCAAAGATCGGACTGGTGACAGCCGGATCGTCCATCGCGTTGTGATAGGCGTCTTCACTCGCAAAGAGGAACGGCAGGTTGAAAATCTCATAGTTCTTACTGAAGGTTTCCAGAATCGCGTTGCTGGCGATACAGAAGTCGATGGCGCCGGTCTGTGTCAGCTGAACCATATCGGTCTGGGAGCCAAGCAGCTCGCTCGGATATACCTGGACTTCGTACTTATTGCCGAGTTCTTCATTGATATAATCCGCGAACGCAGTCAGAGCGATATGGCTCGGATGGTTCGTGGACTGGTTATGTCCGATGCGGACGATACGTTTGCCGTCAGAGCTGCCGCAGCCTGTCATTCCGAACAGAGCGATCGCGGCCAGACAGAGAAGGAGCAGCATCCGCCGTTTATTCTTTATCATGGATATCCCTCCTGATTATTTGATGTACTTTTTCAGTGTCGCACGTACAGCTCCCGGACCGGCCATCAGTTCTTTAAAGTAGCCGATGACTTTGTCCGCAAGACCGCACTCGTACAGGTCTACGCCGAAGATTACGGTATCGGAGAGGATCGGGCGAAGCTGCTCTTCGTTGATCGCTCCGCCGAGAGTCATCCCCGCGAGCTTTTCCTGCATGGAGGCAAGGAGCGGATCCGGACTGCATTCGAAGGCGTTGCCCTGATCATCAACGCCGATCAGATAGCGGAGCCAGCCGGCCTGTACCAGCGGGATGAGGGTGAGTTCGGAGGCCTTGTGGTCAGGCGAAGCTTCATAGGCTTTGATCGTTTCGCCAAAGCGGATCGAGAGCTTCTGCGAGGTGTCGGTAGCGATACGCTGAGGCGTATCCGGCATAAAGGGATTGGGCAGGCGTACCGTGAGAACTTCGTTTAGGAACTTCTGCGGATCGATGACGCCGGGATTGACGACGAAAGGCATGCCCTCTTTGTGACTCATCTGATCGATGAATGCGCTGAGTTCGGGATCGTTCATTTCTTCTGCGATCGTTTCTTTCCCCAGGAGACATCCATAAATTGCGAGACAGGTGTGCAGCGGATTTAAACAGGTGCAGACCTTCATCTTCTCGACCTTATTGACCGTGTCGCGGTCGGTAATGATGACGCCAACCTCATCGAGCGGCGGACGGCCGTTCGGGAACTGGTCTTCGATCACCAGATACTGTGGCTTCTCGGCATTGACAAAGGGTGCGACATAAGTGTGCTTGGCAGTGACGAAGGGGCTGACGTCTTCGACGCCGTCTTTGATCAGCTCTGCCTCGACGGTCGGGTTGGGCCGGGGAGTGATCTTGTCGATCATGCTCCATGGGAAGGCGATATCGTTTTGCAGATAGTCATATTCTTCCTGCGTGATCTTCTGGTTATCCAGCCAGGCTTTGGCGATCTCCATGACAGCAGACTGAAGCTTTTCTCCGTTGTGAGAGCAGTTGTCCATGCTGACCAGAGCAAGCGGAGCGCCGCAGGCGGTACGTCTTGCCAGACACATGGCAGTGAGCTGAGAGAGAAATGCTTTGCAGCCCTGCGGGCCGTTTGCCATATCCTCAACGACGGCAGGGACCAGCTCGTGCTTTGCGTTGCGCAGAGAGTAGCCCTTCTCCGTGATAGTAAAGGATACCATCTGCAGACTCGGATTTTTGATGATCTCCGCCACACGCTCACTGTCGTAGAG
Organism: Clostridiales bacterium; assembly: GCA_020860565.1. Classification (GTDB taxonomy): domain Bacteria; phylum Bacillota; class Clostridia; order Lachnospirales; family Lachnospiraceae; genus Brotaphodocola. The sequence continues at coordinate 23,994 of JAJBUA010000116.1, read as the reverse complement.
CATGGTCAGGCTTTCAGAGATAGAAGAGACAATTTCTTTTTCAATGCTTCCGTCGGCGTTGAGCGTAACAGCGATCGTCAGATTGTCATTGGGCCGGAAACCACGGATGATATTTTCCTCATCATAGCTGTCGCAGCAGATGATACCAGTGTTCATCTTGCCCTGCTCGATCAGACGCTGGCAGAGGACTGCCGGAAAGATGCGGAAGATATTGCCGGGGCCGAAATGCAGCCAGGTGGGATTCTTCTTCGTATTTTCCGCGATTTCAGACGGATTATACTCCGGGAGATGATATCCCTTCCAGGCTTCTTTATCTTTAATAGATTCGAGAGAAAGTTTCATGATGTTTTTTCTCCTTTCTTGCGGGGATACCGATTACGGCAGAGCCCCGCTGTGTTCATATAAGTAAGCTATTGTTTATATGCCAACCAGAGTGCAAACGGTCCTCGGAGGATATCCTTCCCCCGCAGAGACGGACTTTCGCACATGACACAACTTTCGATGAACTATATTTAGCGGGAGCCAGTAGTGTATTTCTTGTGGAGTAAATAGTTACCTGGCTCTGCTTTTCAAAGGGTTACATCTTCCTGCTCAATTTTTCCGTCAACTCTCTCCAGCATATCCCAGCAGCCCCACAGATACATGATGCCAAGGGCGCGGTCGTAGAGACCATATCCCGGACGGCACTGCTCGCCCCAGAGATGACGTCCATGATCCGGACGCATATAGCCCTTGTAGCCGCAGTCATGGTAAGCCTTCATGATTTCAACGATATGAGTGTCACCGTCGCAGTCGCGGTGGGACGCCTCGGTGAAATCGCCGTTCGGATAGTGACGGACATTGCGGACATGTGCGAACGCGATGCGGTCACAATAAGTGCGGATGATGTCCGGGATGTCGTTGTCAGCGTTGGCTCCCAGAGATCCGGAGCAGAGGCAGAGATCGTTGTAAGGATCATCTACCATGGAGAGGAATCTTCCGATGGATTCCTTATCAACCAGCAGACGCGGCAGGCCGAAGATATCCCACGGCGGATCGTCCTGATGGATTGCCATCTTGATATCTGTCTCGTGGCAGACCGGCATGATTGCCTCCAGGAAATACTTCAGGTTCTCCCAGAGTTTCTCCTTGGTGACCGGTTTATACGCGGCAAAGAGCTCGTCCAGCTTTGCCATGCGTTCCGGCTCCCAGCCGGGGAAGGTCATTCCATGCAGGTTGTTTAAGATGTAATTTGCCATCTCCTTATAGTCGTCCTGAATCTTGTTTTTCTCATAGAAGAGAGCGGTAGAACCATCTTCCAGTGGGTGGAAGAGGTCGGTGCGGGTCCAGTCAAAGATCGGCATAAAGTTATAGGTAACGACTTTAACGCCAAACTGCGCGAGGTTGCGCAGAGTCTGTTTATAATTTTCGATATACTGGTCTCTGGTGGGAAGGCCGATCTTGATATCGTCATGGACGTTGACACTCTCTACAACATCCATGTTGAAGCCCGCCCCCTCGATTTGTCTCTGGGCTTCTCTGATCTCATCGATTTCCCATACTTCTCCGGCCTGTTTCTGGTGCAGGGCCCATACAAGGCCGGTCACGCCGGGGATCTGTTTGATCATTGCCGGTGTGATGCTGTCATTGCCTTCGCCATACCAGCGAAAAGTCATTTGCATAACATTGTCCTCCTTACATTAGTTTTGTCAAGATTGCGTTTCGCCACGGCACGCCTCGGTATGATTCGTTTTTCAATGCACCTCCTTTTTCTGGTTTTGTGTGGCGGTTTTTATCTTTGTATGTTATATTATAGTCAGATTGATAAAAAAAGGCCATTGTACGATGAATTCAATACATTGCAAAAACGACACTGTTTTAATTGGTTTTGGATGGGAAAGGAGGCGGATAAAGGATGAAAAAGCGAAAGATCGACCCGTTCCTGGCGGAAAAGCAGTATATGGATTCATCGGAATATGAGATTTATAATTATTCTGACGCCACATTGCCAAAAGTATTTCCTCATCGGCATGATTATTATGAGATTTATTTTTGCCATTGCGATGAACTGGAGTACGTCATCGGAAAGCAGGTGTATCATTTAAACAAGGGCGATCTGATCCTGCTGCCGCCGGGATTTATGCACTATCCGTCGAAAATCAACGCGAAGGAGGAAAATCAGTACGCCCGGATGGTTCTCTGGTGCGCGACAGATTTCTTTGAGAAATTTGTGGCGCTTGATCCGGATCTGGATTATATGTGGAAGAGTGTGATCCGGAATTCCTCTTATCAGATCCGTCCGTCAGCGGTTACTTCCCGGAACCTGCATAATCTGTGCATTCAGTTGCTGGATATCGGGCGTGAGAAAGGATTTTTATCAAGGGCGATGGAGATGGCGGCGTTGCTGGAATTGTTTATCATGATTAACCGTACCGCGCACAACGCGGGAAATTTTGAACGGTATACGACGGCGACAGATCTCTTTAACAATATCATTTATTATATTCATATCCATCTGGCGGAGGAACTGTCGCTGGCGGAGTTGTCCGCCCGTTTTTATGTCAGCAAGGGCTATATCTCCCGGATCTTTCGGGAAAACATGGGGATCTCGGTACATCAGTATATCCTGGCTTTGCGGCTGACCGGCTGTCAGGCGGCGTTAAAAAAGGGCATTCCGATCAGCGAGGCGGCGGAGTGGTACGGCTTTCGTGATTATTCCAGTTTCTACCGGGCGTTTAAGGGCGCGTTTGAGATATCACCGAAGGAGTACGCAGAGTCGGTATTCAAAATCAAAGATAGAGAAACAAAAGATTCAGAGGGACAATATGTTAAATAAAATTCGCAATTTGTGGCTGGGGATATCGATCCGGAAAAAAATCAATTCGTATGCGGTGATGGTGATTCTGGTTATCGGGCTTCTGGTTGCTTTCAGCATCCAGCTTGCAAATTTTGGCCTGAACGGCTTTAATGACATTCTGTATGATAATTCGATCTGTCATGATTTTCAGGAGGCTGTGGAGCAGGAGATCCGATCATTTGAACAGTATGTGAGAAACCGCTCGCAGGAAAACAGGGAGGATTATGAGGCCTGCGTGGAACGGACGGAGGAATGTATCGAACTGCTGCCGTTTGATTACAGCCTGATCGGATCTGAGCGATATGCGAGGACATGGAACATCAAGAACAGTTATCGGAATTATCAGACGGAACGGGATGAACTGTTAAAAATGGATCCGGAGGACGGAGATTATATCCCTGCTCTGTATCATATTTATGAACTGCAGAATTATCTGTCGGCCTATGCGAGGCGGCTGGTGCAGGTAACGCTGGCAGAGGGAAACGCGGCCTATCAGCAGCGTGTGCAGTGGCTATATCGGATCCCGGGAATGATTTTCTGTTTTTCGGCGGCAATTATCGTTGTGATCCTGATTCTGACAAGAATTTTGTCCAATACACTGGTGAGTCCGCTGGTAAAGATGGCTCACAGCAGCAGAAAAATCGCAAAAAATGATTTTAGCGGAGAGGATCTGCTGATCAGCAACCGCGATGAGATGGGAGAACTGGTATCCGCGTTTAACATGATGAAGCATTCTACGGAAGGCTATATTAATACGTTAAAGAAAAATCAGGAAATGTTGGAGATGCTGCACAGGGAAGAGATCGAGCGGGTCGAGACGGAAAAGCAGCTGGAGGCGGCACGGCTGGAATTTTTAAAAAGCCAGATCAATCCACATTTCCTGTTTAATACCTTAAATATGATTTCCTGCACGGCGAAGCTGGAAAAAGCGGACGATACGGAACGGATGATCACCAGTCTGGGTAATCTGTTCCGTTATAATCTGAAGATGTCGGAACAGATTGTTTTCCTGTCACAGGAACTGAAGGTAGTAGACGACTATATGTATATCCAGCAGATGCGTTTCGGCAGACGTATCCGGTACGAGCGGAAGATTCTGGTCGATGAAAGGGAAGTACGGATCCCGTCCTTTACGTTACAGCCGCTGGTGGAAAACGCGATTGTCCATGGGATTGGCAGGAAAGAGGAAGGCGGGCGGATCCGTGTGAGGATCTGGCAGAGAGAAGGACGGGTCACGGTGTCGGTGGTCGATACCGGAGTTGGCATGTCTGCGGAACGGCTGGTGCAGATTCGCAGTACCGTGGGAGAAAAAGGCGGCAGAACCGCTAAGGTCGGCATCGGGCTGGGGAATATCTGCAAAAGGGTGCGCGCTATGTACCGGGAGGGAGAAGTACGTATTTACAGCAGGGAAAACCGGGGAACGGTGATTCAGATGGTGATCCCGCAGGCAGCAGGAGAGCAAGAGAAAAAAGTCCTTTAAAACAGGAGGAGGGGTTTATGTACCGATTATTAATTGCGGATGACGAAATGATCGAGCTGAAAATCCTGCGGCGGACGCTGGAAGAGAATCTGGGGGATCAGTGTGTTGTTTTTGAAGCGGAAAACGGAAGGGAAGCACTTGAGATTTACGAGAGGGAGAAGATCCAGATTGCGATTCTGGACATCGAGATGCCGGGGATTAACGGAATTGACGCGGCGGCGGCGATCCGGGCGGAAGATAAGGAATGCTGCATTATCTTTCTGACAGCTTTTGACGAGTTTGCGTACGCGAAAGGGGCAATTTCTGTCAGAGCGCTGGATTATCTGCTGAAGCCATTTGATGAACAGGAGCTGCTTCTGGTGCTGGAAGAAGCGATGCGTCAGATCGATGAACGGGAATGGCGCAGAAAACAGTGGGAGAAGCTGGAACTGGATGAGGAACGGGAGGCTCGCGAGGATATCGAAAATGCCCGTACTTCTAAGGTCACGGAGGAAATTTATGCTTATATTCGCAAAAATTATCAGAAAGATCTGTCCATGCAGGATGTCGCGCGGGTTATGAATTATTCGGAGGCGTATTTCAGCAGACTGTTTAAACAGAACTTCGGCAAAAATTTTACAGCATATCTGACAGAATATCGGGTAAATGAGGCCAAGAAGCTGCTGGCACAGCCGACCATCAATGTGAAAGAGGTCGGGAAAGCTGTCGGATACGGTGATTCGAATTATTTTACGAAAGTATTTAAGCGGATTACCGGACAGAGCCCGACCGAGTATCGCGGCCGGCTCTATCAGCAAAAAGACTGAGGGGGAAAGAAAAAGGCAGAGGAAACCATTGTTGAAAGTGAATAAGTATCGGTAAAA
>JAJBUA010000116.1:0-18805 GCA_020860565.1 Clostridiales bacterium | reverse complement strand
ACAAAAATTTACGATTTCTGAGAGAAAATTGTTCCTCTATAATAGTATATGGGTCAGAAGAATAAAACGACCAAATGATTAAAGGAGGAACGTGTAATGAAGAAAACTATGGTAAGCATGATGCTGTGTGCGGCAATGGTTGCAGGAGTCCTGTCCGGATGCGGGCTGAAGTCCCCGGATGAGCCAACAACAGCGGCGGCGACGACAGCGGCGGCGACGGAAGCGGCGGCAGAGGGAGCTGCTGAGACAGAGGCCGCGGAAGCAGGCAGTGAATCATCAGGCAAATATGATACCGCTTCGATGCCGGAAGTAACGCTGGTTTACGCGGAAGTAAATCCGCTGGATACGATCGTGGGCCAGATGGCGACGGATTTTAAGACGAAAGTAGAAGAGCTGTCTGACGGCAAGATTACGATTGACGTGCAGGCAAGCGGAGTGCTCGGATCTGAGAACGACGTGCTGGATACGATGCTCGGCGGCGGCGGAACGATCGATATTTCCCGTATCTCTGCATTCGCGCTGACAAGCTACGGCGGACAGAAGTCCATGCTGCTTTCTCTGCCTTATACCTTTGTGAGCAGAGAGCATTTCTGGAATTTCGCAAACAGTGATCTGGCGCAGGAATTCCTGATGGAGTCTCAGGAAAATGGTTCTGGCGTACGCGGCCTGTTCTATGGTGAGGAGGGCTTCCGCCACTTCTTTACTGTAAATGAGATCACCGGTATTGATTCGCTGAAAGGGATGAAGCTGAGAGTGTCGAATGACCCGGTTATGAACGGTCTGGTAGAGGGCCTTGGCGCGTCTCCGACGGTGGTATCATTTGGCGAGCTGTATTCCGCGCTGCAGACCGGCGTTGTTGATGGCGCTGAGCAGCCGATCGCGAACTACAAGTCCAACGCATTCCCGGAGGTCGCTCCGTATCTGATTCTGGATGGACATACTCTGGGCGCGGTTCAGGTTATCATTACCGACGCGGCATGGGATAAGCTGACCGAGGATCAGCAGGCGATCCTGATGGAAGCAGGCGCGTATGCGTCTTCGGAGAACCAGAAGAACTCAGAAAGCAAGGAAAATGAGGTTCTGGAAGAATTAAAGGCGGATGGCGTCACGATCGTAGAGGTTGACGATGTTACTCCGTGGCAGGAAGCAACTGCAAAGGTGATTGAGGATAATACGAAGGGTTACGAGGATCTGTATCAGCAGCTGCTGGATCTTCAGTAAGCAAAAGGTGCGGTGTTGAGAGAGGAGGAGGTTTTTCGTGTCTTCTGTATTTAAGACGATTGATAAAGTAAAACCGGCTTATGACCTTACTTATAAGATCGTGATGTTTCTTTGCAAGCTCCTTTTGATTGCCGATATCGCCATTACTGCTATGTCCGTGACGGGACGGTACGTTTCTTTCGTACCGGACCCGTCCTGGAGTGAGGAGGTCGTGCTGACACTGATGTCCTATATGGCGGTACTTTCGGCGGCATTGTCGATTCGCAGAGGAGCGCATATCCGCATGACGGCGTTTGACCGCTATCTGCCCAAGTCCCTGGTGAAAGGTCTGGATATCCTGGCTGACGTGGCGGTTCTTTTGCTGGCTCTGGTCATGATCGTAGTGGGATGGAGTTACGCGACCGGAATCGGCTCAAAAGGTACCTATGTCAGTATGCCGTGGCTGTCCCGGTTCTGGATGTATTTCCCGGTGCCGCTCGCGGGGCTGGCGATGTTTATATTTGAACTGGAAGCCATTTATAACCATATCAAAGATATCTGTCTGAAGGAGGGATGAGTATGGCAGTCAATACATTTGCCATTGCGGTGCTGCTGGGCAGCTTTTTCGTGATGGTCTTTCTTCGTTTCCCGATTGCTTATGCAGTAGCGATCTCGTCCGTGCTCTGCCTGCTCTCTCAGGGGCTGCCGCTGACAACAGTGTGCCAGCAGATGGTAAAGGGCATCAGCTCCTTCAGCCTGATGGCGGTTCCCTTCTTTATCACCATGGGATGCCTGATGGGATCGGGCGGAATCTCGGAGAAGCTGATCGCACTGGCGAACGCATGTGTGGGCTGGATGCGCGGCGGTATGGCGATGGTTAATATCGTTGCATCCTATTTCTTTGGAGGTATCTCCGGTTCCGCATCGGCGGATACCGCGTCTCTGGGTTCGATCCTGATCCCGATGATGGTAGATCAGGGCTATGACGATGATTTCTCAACGGCGGTTACAATTACCTCATCCTGCGAGGGTCTGCTGGTTCCGCCAAGTCATAACATGGTCATCTACGCGACCACGGCGGGAGGAATCTCGGTGGGAAGTCTTTTCCTGGCAGGATATGTTCCGGGAGCGGTGCTGGCGATCTCGCTGATGGTTGGTTCCTATATTATTTCAGTAAAACGGAATTATCCGAAGGGCGAGAAATTCAGCATTAAGAATCTGCTCAAACAGCTCAGCGTTTCTTTCTGGGCGCTGGCGGCGATTATTATCGTTGTCTTCGGTGTAGTTGGCGGCGTCTTTACAGCGACAGAGTCGGCTGCGATTGCGGTTGTGTACAGCCTGATTGTCAGTGTGTTTATCTACAAAGGACTGAACTGGAAAGGCGTGTGGAGAGTGCTGGAGGACTGTGTGGATACGCTGTCGATCGTGCTGATCCTGATTGCGACGTCGAATATCTTCGGATATTGCCTGACCACGCTTCATGTGCCGGAGCTGGCAGCGAACGCGATCACCGGACTCACGAGAAATCCGATTATCCTGGCGCTGCTGCTGAACCTGATTTTGCTGGTTCTGGGCTGTATCATGGATATGGCGCCGATCATCCTGATCGCTACGCCGATTTTGCTGCCGATCGCTACATCGATCGGTCTGGATCCGATTCAGTTTGGTATCATGGTGATCTTAAACTGCGGTATCGGACTGCTGACGCCTCCGGTAGGCGCGGTGCTTTTCATCGGCTCGGCGGTTGCCAAGGTTCCGATGGAGCGGGTGGTAAAGGCAACGATGCCATTTTATATCTGTATGGTAATTACGCTCTTGCTGATTACGTTTATTCCGCAGATCAGCCTGTGGCTGCCGAGCGTGTTGGCGTGACGGAAATCTGAAATTATTGAATTGTACGGGGAGCGGCTTATGACGCTCCCCGTGTGGTTAAAGGACGGACGGAAAAAGTCGTCAGTTGTCCAGAGCAGGTTTGTCGTAGTTATATATTTCGAGAGAAATTCATCATGCTTGTGGGACACAAGGGAATAGACGAGAAACAGTTGAGGGGCGAAAAAGTGATAGAGGGAAACGGTTCTCTGGTGAAGCAGAAAAAGAAGAGACAGGTTTGCAGAATGGGTGTGGTCGTGTCCCTGCTGGGGATATTGTCGGCTCTGGCGGCGTGTGGCAGAACGGGTAGCGGGGAAGAGACAGCCGCTGTGCCGGAATATGTCTTTACGTATGCCGAGAACCAGGCGGAGGATTATCCGACGACACAGGGCGGCTATAAATTTGCGGAACTGGTGAAAGAACGCACAGGAGGCAAGATCGAGATCCTGATCAGTGCGGGAGCTGTCCTGGGGGATGAGAAATCGGTCGTAGATCAGCTTCGTTTCGGGGGGATTGATTTTACGAGGGCGTCGATCTCGTCGCTCGGAGACATACTCCCGAAAATGAATGTGCTGCAGCTGCCCTACCTCTATACGGGCCAGGAACATATGTGGAAGGTTCTGGATGGAGAGATCGGCGACGAGTTCTTTGCGGAGGTAGAAAGCCTCGGACTGGTTGCGCTGTCCTGGTACGATGCCGGAGCAAGAAATTTTTACACGTCTACAAAACCGATTGAAAAGCTGGAAGATTTTCAGGGCATGAAGATTCGTGTTCAGGAGGCAGAAGTGATGGTCGACATGGTGGAAGCGCTGGGTGCGGAAGCTGTGCCAATGACCTACACACTGGTATATTCAGCGCTTCAGACCGGAGAGATTGACGGAGCAGAGAATAACTGGCCGTCTTATGAATCGATGGGGCATTATGAAGTCGCAAAATATTATACGGTGGATGAACATACCCGTGTGCCGGAGGTGCAGCTTGTATCCCGGTCAACGTGGGACCAGCTGACACCGGAGTATCAGCAGATCATGCGGGAATGTGCTCAGGAGTCGGCGATCTACGAGAGGGAACTCTGGGCCCGGCGCGAAAAGACGGCCATGAGGAAGGTAGTGGCGAAAGACTGCCAGGTGGTGGAGCTTTCCGCCGAAGAAAAGCAACGTTTCCGAAACGCGGTTATGCCTTTGTATGAAAAGTATTATCTGGAATATATGGACCTGATCGAGGCGATTGTGGCGGTCGGGGAAACAGAATAAAGTGAGAATGCCAGTGCTTCCTGAGATGAGAGAGGGAAAGCAGTGGCATTTTTATTTTATGCACAGGAGCACGCAAGGAAATATTCCAGCTGGCGCTGGACGTGCTTCGCGCGTCGAGTATGAGGCAAAAAACTGCCTCATACTCGATTTTAAAGATTGAAATTGGCTGCTGATATCCTTATAATAACTGTAAAGAATGAGGCGGTATATGGATTCCTGTATTGCACCGGCTGCCTGTGGTTGCGGCAGGATACACGATTATAAAGGAGAACGACAGAGATGATTATCGATTTTCATACACATGTTTTTCCGGACGCGCTTGCCGGCCGGACAGTTGCGAAGCTGGCGGAGGGCTCGCATGCGCAATATATGACGGACGGCACGAAAGAGGGGCTTCGCGCGTCGATGAAGCAGGCGGGAGTGGATTATTCGGTAAATCTGCCGGTGGTGACGCGCAGCGGACAGGAGCGGACGGTCAACCGCACGGCAGTGGAGATAAACAAAAGCACGAAGGAGACCGGGCTGCTTTCTTTTGGCGGGATTCACCCGGATACGGAGAATTACCGGGAAATTTTACGTGGGCTGGCAGAGGATGGCGTACAGGGGATCAAGATCCACCCGGTTTATCAGAGGGTAGCGATTGACGACATCCGTTTCCTGCGAATCATTGAATGTGCCTGCGAGAATGGGCTGATTGTCCTGGCACACGGAGGATATGATATTGGCTTTCCCGGAGAACCGCAGGTACTGCCGCAGATGGTAAGGCATGTGATCGATGAGATCCACCCGGACCGTCTGGTGCTGGCGCATACCGGCGGATGGAGCTGTTGGGATGAGGTGGAGGAGTATCTGGTCGGGCAGGATGTCTGGTTTGATGTGTCATTTTCCTTTGCGCCTGTGTATCTTTATGAGAAGACGGGAATGGAGAATAAAGATGGTCAGGAAGATACCGGCTGCCCATCTGATCATAATGGCTGGTATTGGTCCTCTGAGGGAAGAAGCGGGGAGAAAAACAGCGCAAAACTGAGACCAGGCAACCCGTATCTGTCCCGCGAGCAGTTCGTGCGGATCGTGCGAAATCACGGCGCAGACAGAATCCTCTTTGGCAGTGACAGTCCCTGGAATGACCAGGGCGAGACGATCCGCTGCGTGCGGGAGAGCGGACTTGATGAAGCGCAGGTGAAAAAGATTCTTGGAGAAAATGCCATGAAGTTACTGAAGATGGAGTGAACGAAGTTTTTCTTGCAGAAAAGAGCGAGTAAGAATATAATGATACTATTCAGGACAGCGGAACATCAGAAGAGGGGAGGGCGGCTATGCAGGAGTCTCAGGATCCGCGTAAAAAGTCAGGAAATGAACGACAGTTTATTACCGAAAATATAGTGAAACGACCTCTTACCCGGAGACAGATCCTTGCGAGAGGGCTGCTTTTTCTGCTTCTTGCTGTTGGATTTGGCGTGATTGCCGCGGTGACGTTTGTCCTTACCCAGCCGACTGCCGAACAATTGCTGCGGCCGGAGCCGGAGACGGAAGAGGCTACAGTTACCATTCCTCAGGATGAGATGACGGAAGCAAGCCTGCCGGAAGAGACGGAGAGCGAGGAAAGCGACGAGAGTGAGACAGAGACAGAACCGGTGGAGAAGCTGGTGCAGGATGCTCTGGAAAATTATCGTTATACGGTTGATGATGTCGGGGCGGTGGTATCGGCGCTTCGCGCACAGGCGCAGAAGGCTGACCGGTCGATTGTGACAGTGCGCCCGGTTCATCAGGATGTGGACTGGTTTGATAATCTGGTTGAGACTTCGGATTCTTATGCCGGAGCCGTGATCGCGGAGACAGATACGGAGCTGCTGATTATAACTTTGCAGGCAGCTGTGGAGGATGCAGATTCGATTGGGATCATCTTTGCGAACAGCGAGGAAGCGGATGCCCGTATGAAACAGCAGGATACGATATCCGGCATTGCGGTTGTCAGCGTGGAAAAAGAAGGATTATCCGAGGACACACTGGAAAGCGCGGTTCCGCTTGCGCTGGGCAACTCTTATCTGGTAAAAGAGGGGGATATGCTGATTGCGGTGGGAGGCACTGCGGGGATTGTTCATTCGAGCAATTACGGTTTTGTTTCCGCCATTCAGACAAATATGCAGATGACTGACCGCACGGCGCGGATTTTATACTCGGCAATGGATGCAGATGCCGGAAAGGGCACATTTTTGCTGAATCTGTCGGGCGAGATGATTGGCTGGGCGGTTGTGTCGGGAGAAGAAACGGGATCAATGGTTGAAATGACGGAGATTATGGGGATCTCGGATTATAAGTCGATTCTGGAAAACCTGATTAATGGTCTGGCGGCTCCTTGTCTGGGCATTCAGGGACAGGTAGTATCGGATGTGATGCGTGAAAATGGGATGCCGTCGGGAATTTATGTTGTAAATGCGGTGAATGATCGTCCGATTTATACGGCGGGGATTCAGAGCGGGGATATTATCACCCAGATCAACGGTCATGAGACGATCAGTACGAATGAATTTCGCAATGTGATGGACAGCCTGATCTGTGGCCAGTTGATTCATGTGACAGTGCAGAGAAATGGACGCGACGGTTATACGGAACTGGAATTTCAGGTGACGGTAGGCGCACGATGAAGTCAGCCGCCGACCGGATGCTTGCGCAGCCGGCGCAATCGAAAATGACATCAGGTTGTTCAGGATAAAAATAAAGAAACAGGGAGTTGAGGTTATGAAATATATTACGACGCTGCGGGAAGGCATGCACATTTCTGAAATCTATCTGTGCAAGTCAAAGCAGATCGCGCTGACAAAGAGCGGGAAAGAATACGGGAATCTGGTGCTGCAGGATAAGACGGGGACCATCGATGCAAAAATATGGGATCTGGGAAATCCGGGTATCGGGGCATTTGAGGCGATGGACTATGTCCGTATCGATGCGGATGTGACCGTGTTCATGAACGCGAACCAGCTTAATGTACGGCGGATCCGCAAGGCGGATAAGGGAGAGTATAAAGAGGAAGATTATCTGCCGGTGTCGTCGAAAGATAATGAGCAGATGTATCGGGAGCTGTTGTCATATAATGATAAGATTAAAAATGTTTATCTGCGCCAGCTGACAGACAGCTTTTTTGTCGAGGATCTGGAATTTATCGACGCGTTTCGCTTCCACAGCGCTGCGAAGAGCGTTCATCATGGATTTGTCGGCGGGCTTCTGGAACATACGCTGAGTGTGACAAAGATGTGCAATTATTTTGCATCGGCGTATCCGATGCTTAACCGGGATCTGCTACTGGCGGCCGCGATGTTTCATGATATCGGCAAGGTGGTAGAACTTTCCCGTTTCCCGCAGAATGATTATACGGATGATGGGCAGCTGCTCGGTCATATTATCATCGGTACGGAGATGGTCAGTGACCGGATCAAAACTATTCCCGGATTTCCGGATCGTCTGGCGGCGGAACTGAAGCACTGTATCCTCTCGCATCACGGAGAACTGGAATACGGATCACCGAAGAAACCGGCGCTCCTGGAGGCCATGGCGCTTAACTTCGCAGATAATACTGACGCAAAGATGGAGACGATGATTGAGGCGCTGGGAGCCGGCGGAGAGAATAAAGGGTGGCTGGGGTATAACCGGCTGCTGGAAACGAATATCCGCAGGACGACGGAAATGTAGTATGGGAATAAACGGAGTAAAATAAAGAACGGTAAGTGAGAGAAAAAATATGCAGTAAAAATGAATAGAAGGTGCGATTAGGATATCGCTGATGAAAGAGAAAAATCGATATAGAAAGATCGATAAAGATCGATAAGGAAAGATTGATATAAGAAAATCGGTGTAAAAACGGACATAGAAAAATCAGATACTGCGTTGCCGAGTATCTGATTTTTCTATAGGAGGTGGTTTTGTATTAACAATATATGTAAATCGTCGGGCCGGAAAAGAGGGGAGCCGGCAGGACGAATCTCTGTTAGACGACCCCGACAGCGGGTTGCGCGCTGTGCTGCCGGGCTCTGGAATGCTGTGATTCAAGAATCCTTGTATCGAACGTGGTAAGAACTCCTCCGGAGAAGTTTCCTAAGAAGCTCTCACCTTCATCGTGCTTTTATGATATCGGACAAATGTGACTAAAGTTTGAGCAATTTCTAAAGGATTTAAAAAGTGATTATGAAATCTTGCTGACATTTTTCGGAAGATTTCAGAGGAGATATTTATGAGACAGTTATCGATGGAACAGAAGAAAAATGATCGGATTCAGCTGACGATTGAAGATCTGAGCGATACCGGAGACGGGATCGGCAAGGCGGACGGCTTTACGTGGTTTGTGAAAGATACCGTGATCGGAGATACCATAGAAGCCAAGGTAATGAAGGTGAAAAAAAGTTATGGTTTCGCCAGATTGGTTCGTGTACTCAAGCCTTCCGCGCATCGGGTCGTCCCGGCGTGCCCGGTAGCGCGCCAGTGCGGAGGATGCCAGCTGCAGGCGATGAGCTATGAGAGCCAGCTGGCTTATAAGGAAAATAAGGTTCGCAATCATCTGCGCAGGATTGGTGGTCTGGAACTCGCGGAGGAAGTGTTTTCTCCAATCATCGGCATGGAGAATCCATGGAGATACCGCAATAAAGCTCAATTTCCGTTTGGAAAAAATAAAGAAGGGCGGATCGTCGCCGGATTTTATGCCGGACATACCCATTCGATCATTGAAAATGAAGATTGTCTGGTAGGAACGGAAGAAAATCAGGCAATTTTGCGGACGATCCGTGAATATATGGAAGAATTTGGGATTAAGCCGTATGATGAGACATCCCATACCGGTCTGGTCCGGCATGTGTTGATCCGCAAGGGATTTCGGACTGGTGAGCTGATGGTGTGTCTGGTGATTAACGGCGAGGTAAAGGATCTGAAACGGAAGGATGTTTTGGTAGTGAGACTGGAGGAACTTTTTGTGCCTGATTTTGTTTTGGACTGTGTGTCTGATTCTATCTCAGATTGTGTTCTTGATCCTGCTGCCAATTTCGTTTCCGATAGAAATAGTCATGAAGCAGAGGGAGATACAGGCACCTCGGCGGATCAGACGGGGAAGGCAGGGCAGGAGGCGCGACAGGCGAGGATCGTCAGTATCTGCTGTAACATCAACCGGGAACGTACTAATGTTATCATGGGGAATGAGACTGTCAATTTGCTTGGACCGGGTTATATTACAGATATGATCGGAGCGGTCAGCTACCGTATCTCCCCGCTTTCGTTTTATCAGGTGAATCCAGCGCAGACGGAACGACTTTACAACACGGCGCTTTCTTTTGCCGGATTAACCGGCGATGAAGTCGTGTGGGACTTGTACTGTGGCATCGGGACGATCTCCCTCTTCCTCGCACAGAAGGCAAAAAAAGTCTACGGCGTAGAGATCGTCCCGCAGGCCATCGACGATGCCCGTGCCAATGCTGTCCTCAATGAGATCGATAACGTTGAGTTCTTTGTCGGTAAAGCCGAGGAAGTCCTTCCGGAACAGTATGACAAAAATCAGATTCACGCTGACGTTATCATCGTCGATCCGCCGCGCAAAGGCTGCGATTCGATCTGTCTGGAGACCATTGTAAAGATGCAGCCGGAACGGGTGGTGTATATCAGCTGCGATTCGGCGACGTTGGCGAGAGATCTGAAGTATTTGTGCGGGGAGGGGTATGAAGTAAGGAAGGTGCAGGCGGTGGATATGTTCGGGGGGACGGTGCACGTCGAGACGATTGTGTTATTGAGCAACCGAAAAATCAAACCTGATTCTCATGTGAGACTAAGCCTGGATATGGAAGATTATTACAGGTTTGTTGATCAGAGAAAATAAGCGAATTCAATACACGGAACTTACAGTAGGAAGCTGTTGATGCGTAAAAACATCAGCAGCTTTTTTTCGTGTAAGGGAGGTGGTGCCGTTGGGCGGGGCGGTTTGATTTCGGAGAGCGAGTGTATTTTTCAATTCAGAGTAAATGGTCATTTACAGATTAAGGAGGCAATTCTATGGCATTTAAGAAATTCAGAGAGTTAAAGGTATCAGGGCAGAGTGGTTATCATTACAAGGCTACGCCGACGATCATGCTGAAGGGACAGTGGCTTGAGGAGCTGGGATTTGACATTGACGCGCTGATCCGGGTGGAGTGTGAAAACGGAAGGCTGATTATCACGCCGGATCATGAGCGGGAACAGCGGCTTGCTGAGGAAAAGGCTTTTATGGATGCGGAAATGGAGAAGTTCCAGGCGCAGATGGTAGCGGAGCGAAAGCTGAGGTACGGGAAATAAGAATGTGAGTGGCATTCACAGGAAAATGTTTTGAGGAGCTGATGGCAGAAATTTTAAGCGGCAGACTGGTTTTGGAAAATCAGTCTGCCGGGACAAGGAGGACAACATGGGAAAGATTATTATGATTGGTTCGCAGAAGGGCGGAGTTGGAAAGACAGTTACGACTTTTAACCTCGCGCATTCTTTGTGTGAGATTGGGAAGAGAGTATTGACAGTGGATTTTGACAGCCAGGCAAATTTGACTACGTGCTATGGCGTGGAGGACGCGGCTTCGCTGGATCACACGATTGGACATCTGATGATGGCGGCGTTGGAGGATGTGCCGGAAGAAGATATTTCGGATTACATCATGACAAAAGACGGTGTGGATTTTATTCCGTCATCCATTTATCTGTCAGTGGCGGACGCGAAGCTGCGGCTGGAAATGGGCGCGGAGCGGATGCTGTCAGAGATATTGGAGCCGATTCGTGAAAGGTATGATTATATTCTGATTGATACCTGCCCGTCACTGGGTGCTCTGACGATTAACGCACTGGCCGCCGCGGATGAGGTGATTGTTACAGTAAATCCCCAGCTTCTGGCAATGATGGGGCTGCAGGATTTTCTGCGAACCGCTGCGAAGATCCGGAAAAGAATTAATCCGAAATTAGAGATTGCGGGTATCCTGTTGACGATGTGCGATGCGAGAACGACGCTCTGCAGGGTGTTGACAGAGGAAGTGACGGAGAATTTCAATCAGAGGATCCGGATTTTCGACACCAGAATTCCGAAGACCGTGAAGGTTGGGGAGAGCGTTTATTACAGTATGCCGGTCGCGCGGTACTGTCCGAAGGCGAATGCTGCTGCAGCCTATCAGGAACTTGCAAAGGAGTTGATTTCGTATGAAAGCTGATGCGCCGAAGAGAAAAATATTTAATGATGCTGTTGATCTATTGGGCAGCGTAGATGCACATCTGGAAATACCGGAGAATGCGGTGCAGATGCTTCCGGTAAAAGGGATCCGTCCGTTTCCGGAACATCCCTTCAGATTGTATGAAGGAGAACGCCTGGAGGAAATGGTGGAGAGCATCCGTGAGCATGGCGTTCTGGTGCCTGTGATTGTCTGGAAGCGGGATGACGGGTATGTGATGCTAGCCGGACATAACCGGATGCGGGCGGCAGGTATGGCGGGATTGAAGGAAATTCCCGCCATCGTCAAGGAGAACCTGTCGGAGCAGGATGCATATGTGTATGTGATCGAGACGAATATGCTCCAGCGCTCGTTTTCAGAACTGTCGATATCAGAAAAAGCGGCGGTGCTAGAGGAACGGTATGACAAGGTTCTCTACCAGAGAAACCGGGAGGCGATCGTACAGGAACTGACAGCTCTGGAAGGAAAAGATGGACACGATGTCCAACATTTGACGAACCGTGACAGTCTGGGAGAGGAACACGGTCTGTCCGGAAGAACAGCGGCGCGGTTGATGCGTGTAAACCATCTGATCCCGGAACTGAAGGACAAGGTGGATTCCGGTGAACTGGCATTTGTGGCCGGTGTGGGATTGTCATATCTTTCGGAAGAGGAACAGCGGATGACACTTGAAGCGGCGGAGGTAATGCCGGACGCTGGGCAGGTAAAGGAACTGCGGGAACAGGCTGGGAGCCTGACAGCGGAAGCTGTGGCGTCTGTTCTCGCCGGTCCCGGCAGGCAGGAAAAGAAAAAGCGGAATATCAGTCTGAAAATCCCGGATGCGTGGCGAGAAAAGTATTTTGCCGGGATGGAAAAGAAACAGATTGTCGCAACCGTTGAAGAGGCACTGGAGGCGTGGACGGCCGGAAAGGAGACTGCGGATGTTCAAAGCGGAGGCGCTTGCAAAGGTTGACCGGAGTTATTTTAATATCATCGTTCTGGATGCGTATGATGTTTCCGTCCAGTCGAAGAATACCGGTCATTACTGGACGATTCATAACACGGAATATCCGGGGAAGGGCTCCTGCGTGATTTATCATAAACACAGATTTTGTCATCCGTATCATCTGCATGGAAGAGCGCCGAATCTGAGCAGAGCGCTCAGGAGTATTCGAAAGCACGATGAATTTCAGATGAATGGCAGGGTTCCGGTTTGCGGGCATTGATGAGAGCGGCATCACCAGAAGGTGGTGCCGCTTCACTGCCGTATGCGTTATTTCTTCAGGCGCAGGAATTTAAGAGTCAGCTGATAGGTGTTCTCAATCTCCTGGTATCCGCGACTGGGCTTCAAGCCGATTTTCGTGATGATTTCTTCGCGGGAAAAGCCTTCACGGCTGAGCCGGGCGATGACGGCGTAACGAGGCTTAATCCTGTGCAGATGCTCCAGCAGGGACACATAGAGATCCTCCATCATGATTGCGTCTTCCGGAGTGGGCTGTGAATAATCCGCCACGTCAAATGCTTCATCCTCATAGCAGAAGTCGAGAGACAAAAGCTCTACCTCATCGGATTTCGGGTTATAGCGCGGCAGCGTTCCTCTGTCCGGACATCCGGTGCAGCGGTTTGCCTTCGGGCAGACGAGGGGAGAGCCGTCCGCGCTGCGTCCGATGACGCATCTGCCGGTCCGTTTCTGTTCCAGATACTCATTAATCTCGGACCAGAAGAACTTCATGTAGGATTCGAAAGCATCTCGGTCAATCGGCGCGAAACCGATGAGAAAATGGACTCCGGCGAATTTCCAGGTTATGAAATTTTCTGAAACACAAATGTCCGTATCCTTCTGGAAGCCTTTCTTGATCCAGATGGGTACCAGCACCTGACCAGCTGGAACGGCCTGTCCGTCATAGCTGCGCTTGTTGCTGTACTTGTCGGGGTTAAGTTCTTTGATTGCCATGTGGTTTTCTCCTTTCGGCATAGAAACCGAAGCGGAGAAAACCCTTATGGCTGCCAGTTTTTACTGTCATAGATGGTCACCTCATGCGGATTTCTCCGCTTCATTCAGGTGATCAGCTGTTCGCAAGCTGGCACTGTGTTTTAAGTCCTCCCGCCCGTCAGCTGCGAACACACCTCGTGGCCACGAAGAAGGTGAGCTGACATTCGGGAAAGCAGTTTTATGTCATACTCAGGACAGTTTTTTTAGTCGTTTGCGATTTGCTCCAAATCCGCAAATACTTCGCTGTAATGGCATGATGCCAAGTCGCTTAAGCTGTGGGCGCCATGGCGATGGAATACGGAGTCAACGACTGCTTGCCCATATTCTGTGGCTACGATTGACGCAGTATTTTCAATGTTGATGATCCAGTCATTTTTGGAGAGATTCATTTGTTCCTGCCTTTCTATAGTGCTTGCTTTAAGAGGACGGTCTGAAATTTTGATCGTCGAGCTATTGCAATGTTGAATCTTGTCTGATAGAATAGGAATTGCTATGTATTGCTCGAAAATAAAGAGGTTTGGTTGAGCGTTTCTCAACGCTTTTATAAGGTAACATAGAGTTGCCTTGCGGCGCGCATACATGGTGCGTGTTTATCAATTACATGGACTTGCGTATTACTTACAAAGGAGAATTGCATGCTAAGATTATGTTTTGGAACCCTAGGGCGAGTTTTGAGAGAATGCAAAAACCAGTCGGTGACAGATGTGGAACTTGTAGGTACCCTTACAAAGACCATTGATCCAAGCTGTGAATATGCATCTAGCGAGGGTACAGCTGTATCTCGTTTACTTAGCTGTGAGCAAAACCTTTCAAATGGGCAAGCGCGTCGTGTTGGGCAACGAACTCGCACGGATCATTCTGAATTCGAAAGTGGATACGGGACCAATAGGCTTAGCGATGTAGTTGGATGTGCGTTAAAAGCTGATTATAGGGAAGTGGCTATAAAAATCAGGGAAAATGTGCTTCCGCTTCTAGATGCGGATCGTAAAAATTTAATTGTCCCCGCAGTGTTCAGTATTATCGAAGAGGATACAGTGATTGATAATGAAAAAAAGGAGAGTTTTCAAAAATATGTAGGGGAAAATAAAGAAAATTTAATAGCACGGAGAGAAATAGATTTATCTGAATTAATCGCGAAGCTTTTAATATATGTTGCGGCGGCGGTGACCAATACGGAAGGTAAAGATTCTGCAAAGAAGATTAATAAAGCTTATGTTGATAAGTATCGTGTGAACTTATCAGAATTTCAGATAATAGAGGGGGATGCTTTCGGCAATTCGAATACGCGAAATTTGTCGATGAATGGAAATAAATCAATTGAGTTATATTTGGAAAAGATTAGAGATAAATATGGTTCTGTTAGAACATTATTAAGTCCTTATCATCAAACACCATTATATAATTTTTATGTTTGTAATGATATAGTTCGCAAGATCCCGGTTCAAGGGAAATTTGGAAATACATATATTACGGAAACTATTCATGAAGCAACAACAGAGGATTTGGCTGCGTGTTCAAGTTTTGTTATTATTATTGGAACTGGTGGAATTGGAAAATCTATGATGATCCGTCATTTGCTTTTAGACGCGATTGAGCGGTATCCGAAGGAGGGGATTGTTCCGATTTTTGTAATGCTTAAGGATTATGACGTTAATAGTGGAACTCTGTTTGATTATTTATTTACAAGAATTAAAAATTACGGAACCGGGATTACTCAATCACAACTTCAATCATTATTGAATAGTGGGAAATGCCTGCTTCTTCTTGATGGATTGGACGAAATTGGGACAAAATTTGCTGATGCTTTTGAGCAGGCATTAGAAGACTTTACGGATCTTTATCCTGACAATCAGTATGTAGTTTCGTCTCGACCGCATCGCACTTTTTCAGCATACTCAAGATTTACAATCTTGAAAGTAAGTCCTTTTACGAAAACACAAGCGCTGTCGCTTGTTGACAAGTTGGAATGCAGTGAAGTGGATTATCCTATCAAGAAAGAATTCCGTGAAAAACTGGAATCCACTTTTTATGTTACCCATCGACAATTCGCTGAAAATCCTTTGCTCTTGACGATTATGTACATGACATATGAGCTCTTTCGAGATGTACCGTCAAAGATGCATTTGTTTTATAGGAACGCATATAATGCTTTGTCTCAAAGTCATGATGCGCTTAAAGGATTAAAAAGACCGTCTGAAACAGGGCTTACTGCTGATGATTTTGCGGAGTGGTTTGCGGAGTTTTGTGCACGAACATATTATGACGAGAAGTATGAGTTTACTGAATATGAGTTCGAGGAGTATTTTAACAACTTATCCACACATGAAAAATATCCGGAAATTCATGTGGTAGCTAAATCTTTTAGAATTGATTTATGCGAGAACCTTTGTCTCATGTATTATGATAGTGGTAAATATTATTTTACTCATCGTTCATTTCAGGAATATTTTTGCGCTGTATATTTTTCGAAACAGAAAGATCGCACATTGGAGGGGGTGGGGGATTTCTTTGATAACCTGAGATCTAGAAATTATGGTGATAAAACTTTTCCAATGCTTTATGACATGATACCCGGGAAAATTGACGAGTATGTATTCATTCCATATCTAAAAAAATTATTTGATGAGTGCGATGCTGCTGGAGGTTATTGGTCATTCTTGGAAGCTATGTATCCCCAAATAGAATACACAGTTGGAGACACAGAATTTGAGGCTGATATGGCACCTTCGTCTTTCATATATGAGTTTATTAGATCCACTTTTTTTGATGCGCCATATAATTTTGAAGGACTGCCAAAGAATAGCGCGTTTTTACGGGAAAAATACGCTTATGTTCATGATGATAATACTGGGGAAGAGACTTTAATCAGAACTAATGAGATTTCGGTTGATTATGAACGTGAATACGGTAGGCCAGATGTGGTAGGATGGATGTACGAAATTAACATAAGTAGACTTCTCCAAAAGAAGTTTTTGTATAAAGATATGATGGCCGCTATGGATGCCGATGACTTTTCTTTGAAAAGAGAGTATAATGCAGCCAGGCAATGTTTAAATAAGTTGCTTGATAATCAAAAGCCAAGGGGACAAGGATTCTTCGCCAACTTCAACTAAATAAAATGGAGGCGTTTTTGATGGAATATGAAGTGGAAAAATGGGTTAATTTGGAAGAAATTTCCGCTCATGTAGGATTAAGTAAGGATACTATTCGAGGCTATATAAAAAAAGAACAAATACCATATTATCGAATAGGAAAGCAATACAAATTTAAAATATCAGAAATTGACGCATGGATTCAAAGCGGAAAAAGTGCGACGATTACAGATTTATAAAAAATTCATAGAAAGGACGGTATTGGACATGGCTGCGAACAAAGATAAAACGCCATATTCCGTAGTATCTTATTTCTGCGGATGCGGCGGTTTGGATTTGGGCTTCCGCGGTGGTTTTAAATACCATAATGAAGACTACCAGAAGCTACCTTTTAATATTATTGAGGCCTATGATATTGAGCCACGTTGTATTGAAACTTATAATGATTATTTTGGAGAGGGTCACGCTTTTGTAAAAGACCTTGCCAATACGAGACCAGAGGATGTTTCAAAAGCGGATATTTTGATTGGGGGCTTCCCTTGTCAGGAGTTTTCATCCTGTGGACCTCTCGGTGGGCTTGGAACAGAGCGCGGTCGGTTATATGAGACATTGATTGCTTATATGAAAGTTCATAAGCCGAAATTAGTAGTTGGTGAAAACGTTATTAATCTTGAACGTATGCAGAATGGAGAAGTCCTTAAAACGATTGAGAAGGATTTGGCGGCTGCGGGGTATATCGTCAAGGTATGGAAAATGTTTGCGCCTGACTATGGGATTCCCCAGCGTAGGACAAGGCTAATTATTATGTGCGTTCGGCAGGATATATATGAGAAATATGGTCTTCCAGAGGAACCGGAAGCTCGTTTTAAGAACAATCATAGGAGTATAGAATGGGCGATTGGCGATTTGGTCAGTATTACGGATAATTCAGTCCCTAATCAAGGAGATTATTTTGAAGCTTCCAAAGCTAAAAAAGGGAACGGGCAGGGTGATGAAAGTAATCATAGGGATAAGCCCGCATATACTATTCGCGCCAACCCTAAATCTAGAGTTCAATTTCATTATTCTTTGGATCGAAGATTAACAGTACGAGAGTGCGCAAGAATACAGACGTTTCCTGATGACTTTGTCTTCAAATTTTCTAAAACTGTGAATGTATCTCAGATTGGAAACGCAGTACCGCCTATTTTGGCATATCAGGTTGCGCAAAGCGTTGAAAAATATTTGGACAAGATGGGAGGATCGGATTAAATGAGCAGAAATACGCTGGATATTACACCTACACCACGAATTTTACGTACTTTGGGAGAAATTCCCTTTCAAACTTGGCAGTGCATAGCGGAATTGGTTGATAATGCGATTGACGCCTTCCTTTCGGACACATCTGTTGAGGATCGGGATAAGAGAATTAATGTGACTTGGAGTAATGATTCTGTCGGGGCTTCCGCTAGGACACTTGAAGTAACAGATAACGCTTCGGGTATGTCAATAGAACAACTACAAAATGCAGTAAGAGCTGGTTATACAAGTAATAATCCTATTGGAAATTTGGGGCTTTTTGGAATGGGGTTTAATATAGCTACAGCCCGTCTGGGAGAGGAAACGACAATCCTTTCTACTCGCAAAGGAGATGCAGATTGGTTGGGCGTTATGATAGATTTTCAGAAGTTGATTGACACAAAGAAATTTGATGCTCCTATTATCCGAAGACCAAAAACCAATCCTGATGAGAGCGGTACTAAGATAACCATTTCAAAATTGAAATCAGGCATACTTGGTGAACTTTCCAATAAGGAGTCAGATATTCGACAGAGGTTAGAATTAATTTATACTCCCCTTCTAAGCAATAGGGACATATCAGTATCCGTAAAAGGAAAGCAACTGCGATCGAGAAATTATTGTGTATGGTCGGAATCGCGATATGTGAGATATAACAATCAGAATGTCGCAGCTCGAATTACTATTGACCGAAGTCTTGGAGCTTCTTTGTTTGACATGAGTCGAAATTGCTATCTGAGCCAAGATGAAGCGGAGGAGTATTATATCGCGCAGCAAGCGGGAGAAAGCTTTCCAACAAATATCGTAGAAAGAGATAAGCGTCTGACGGGGTGGCTTGGTGTCCAAAGGTACGCCGATCCAAACGATTTTGGTATAGACAATATGTAATGACCTCCGATTTGCAGTTTCGTGGATTTATTTGTATACT
>JAJBUA010000048.1 GCA_020860565.1 Clostridiales bacterium | reverse complement strand
TCATAAGTCAAATATAACCAAAAAATAATCAAAATATCACCAAATCCGATTGACAAAGTGTTAAAAATATGTTATATATTGCAATACAGAGAAACAAAAGATGACAAGTTGGTCTGATTTTGAGAGGAGGTGAGCAAGTTGTTAGTAACTTTGCGAGAACTTTTGGAAGAAGCAGAGAAGATGAATAAGGCTGTCGGTTCGTTTACCTGCGCGAATATGGAAGTGGCAATGGGAACCATTCGGGCTGCAGAGGAAAGCAATTCATCGATCATCATCCAGATTGCGGAAGGCCGACTCGCGACAACGCCGCTTGATTATATAGGACCGATGATGGTGCAGGCAGCAAAGGACGCGAAGGTAAAGATCTGTGTACATCTGGACCATGGCCTGACGGCGCAGAGGGTAGAGGAGTCGCTGAAATATGGATTTACATCGGTGATGTATGATGGCTCAAGATTTTCGCTGGAAGATAACATCGCGCAGACGAATGAGATCGCAGAGATCGCACGCAGGGCAGGAGCTTCCGTTGAGGGAGAACTAGGCGTGATCGGAGGCAAAGAGGCGACGGATCGGGAAGAAACCATCGCATATACGAGAGTTTGCGACGCGGTTGAGTATGTCGATAAAGCGGATATTGATGCATTGGCTGTGGCGATCGGCAATGCTCATGGGCATTATAAGGGTATCCCCCATTTGAATTTTGAGAGACTTGAGGAACTTCACGGCGCGGTGGCGCTTCCGTTGGTCCTTCATGGTGGTTCCGGCATTTCGGATGAAGATTTCCGCAAATGTATCGATCGGGGTGTGCGCAAGATCAATATCGCAACGGCAAGTCTGGACGCATTGATTACAGCTTCGGAGAGTTATCTGGCTGCGGAGGGCGAACACAATTTCTATGACTGGAATGCGGCGGTTGTGCAGAAGGTCTATGAAAATGTGAAACATTTAATCAAGGTATTTAATAACAGGGAGGCAATTTGAACTT
Source organism: Clostridiales bacterium (assembly GCA_020860565.1). Taxonomy (GTDB): domain Bacteria; phylum Bacillota; class Clostridia; order Lachnospirales; family Lachnospiraceae; genus Brotaphodocola. The sequence continues at coordinate 9,191 of JAJBUA010000048.1, read as the reverse complement.
ATGAAGTACATGGAAGTGGATGAAAGCAGAGAATTTGATCTGATCCTGCTGGGACGTGTTGCGATTGATTTCAATCCGGCTTACAGCGATTGCGTAAAAGAAGAATTTAAACCACTGAAGAAAGTCCATTATTTTGAAAAATATGTAGGCGGTTCTCCTGCGAATATTGCCTGCGGCGTGACAAAGCATGGGTTGAAGGCCGGTTTCCTTGGAACGGTGTCCGATGACCAGTTTGGGGATTATGTTATTGATTATTTTGACGAAAGAGGAATCGATACTTCGCATATTACCCGTGCAAAGCATGGCGAGAAGATCGGACTTACTTTTACGGAAATGCTTTCTGCGTCGGAGAGCAGCATCCTGATGTACCGGAATATGGCCGCAGATTTACAGCTGGATGTAGAAGATATCGATGAGGAATACATAAAGAAAGCAAAGATGCTGCTGATCTCAGGAACCTCGCTGGCGGAAAGCCCGTCAAGGGAAGCAGCCATCAAAGCGGTGATGCTGGCGAAGAAGAATGATACTAAAGTGATATTTGACGTGGACTATCGGGCTTATAACTGGAAGAACAGTGATGAGATTTCGATTTATTATTCGATTGTAGCCAAGGAAGCCGATATCATCATGGGATCCCGGGAAGAGTTTGACCTTGTTGAGAAACTGATTCAGCCGGGTATGACGGATGAGGAGAGCGCTGCTTACTGGATGTCACGCAACGCGAAGATCGTTGTGATTAAGCATGGCATGCAGGGTTCTACGGCGTATACTGTGGATGGACAGAAGTTCTCAATTAAACCTTTCCCGGTAAAAGCAAGAAAAGGCTTTGGCGGTGGAGACGGATATGGAGCCGCGTTCCTGTATGGACTATTCAGCAACTGGGAAATCATTGATTGCCTGGAATTTGGTTCTGCAGAGGCGTCGATGATGGTTCGCAGTAATAACTGTTCCGATGACCTGCCGGGTACGAAAGAAGTAGAAGAATTTATCAGACAGGCAAAAGAAGAGTACGGCGAGATGGTTGCCAGAGTTTGACGGAGGTGACGGTTGTTGTGAAAGCGGTACAGATAACGTCGGAGAAAAATATCGAGATTATTTCGATCCCAGAGCCGAAATTGAAAGAAGGATGCGCAGAAATTGCCGTGAAGGTGATGGGTATCTGTGGTTCCGACGTGCATGCTTATGCAGGCAAGAGCCCGAATGTAACCTATCCGGTTATTATCGGCCATGAAACAGCAGGAGTGGTAACCAGAGTTGCGGGAGGCCCAAATCGAAATCATATCAAGGTCGGTGATCGCGTTGTCCTCAATCCCTATATCTATTGTGGAACGTGTTATCCCTGCAGTCAGGGCCGGACAAACTGTTGCGAGAGCCTTAAATGCCTTGGAGTACAGACAGCAGGGTCGATGAGCGAACGCTTTGTCCATCCGATGGATCTGATGATTAAGATCCCGGATGATATGGACTGGGAAACCTGTGCGGTAATTGAGCCAACAGTGATTGCATTGCATGCCCTGCACAATGTTCAGATGCAGCCGGGCGATCGTGTGGTGGTAAACGGAGCGGGCTGTATTGGTATGTTGATTGGAATCGCGGCGATCGCAAAAGGCGGGATACCGATTATGGTAGATGTTGTCGACGAGAGGCTGGAGCTGGCAAAGACGTTTGGAATGAAATATACGATTAATTCCATGACAGAGGATGCGCCGGCGAAGATCCGTGAGATCACAGGCGGCCGGGGAGCAGAATGTGTCTGCGAAGTATCTGGTAATGCGATCGGCATCCGTAATACGCTGGATTATGCGGCCGCAACAGGACGAATTGCTTTTACGGGATGGCCCAACAAAGAAGTAACCCTTCCGACCGCGGTTATTACGAGAAGAGAGCTTCAGATCCGTGGTTCGAGGACAGGTGTTACGAAAGAATTCGAAGAGGTAATCCAAATGGTTCAGTCAGGGGAACTGAATATCCGGCAGATCATTTCCAGTATTGTTGGTTTTGATGAGATTCCGCAGGCAATCCAAAATCTGGATGAGAGACCGGGAGATGACCTTAAGGTGATTGCTTTAAATCTTTGATCAATAAATGGTAAAAAGTTTTTTACAAATTCAATTTATAAAAGCGCAAGGGAAAGGAGCTTGTTATGAGCGAAGTAAAACGGATGAAATACTGCATCAACGGAGAGTGGCTGGAGTCTTCCACAGAGAAATATATGCCTGTGACGGATTCCAGTACAGGAGAAGTGATTGCGGAAGTTCCGCAGTGTACAGCAGAAGAGTGTGAGGCGGCGATCGCGTCCGCGCAGGAGGCGTTCCAGTCCTGGTCGGCACTTTCGATCGGCAAACGTGTTCAGTATATGTTTAAATGGCGCGAGGTGCTGTATGCACATAAGGAAGAGTTATCCGTTCTCTGCGCAAAAGAGCTCGGCAAAACACTGCAGGAGGCACGGGGAGATGTGCAGAAGGCAATCGAGCCGACTGAGGAGGCATGTGCAATTCCGACTTTGATTCAGGGCGACGGATGTATGCAGGTGACAACCAATTATGATACGACAACCTATCGGTTCCCGCTGGGTGTCGTTGCCGGTATCGTACCGATGAACTTCCCGGCCATGATCCCGTGGGGATGGATGGTTCCTCTGGCAATCGCCTGTGGAAATACAGTTGTCCTGAAGGCAAACAGCCAGACTCCTCTTACCTCCATGCGTATGCTGGAATTGTTCTATGAAGAAGCTGGTTTTCCAAAGGGAGTTGTCAATCTGGTTACTACCAATCGCGTAGAAGCAGAGATCTTCCTGACCGATCCGCGGATCAAGGCAGTGACCTTTGTCGGCACGACAGGAGTCGGCAAGCATATCTATTCGGTAGCGGCAGCTCATGGTAAGCGTGTACAGGCCCAGTGCGAGGCAAAGAACCATGCACTTCTTCTTGAGGATGCTGATCTGGAGGCAGCGACAAACGCAATTATTAATTCCACTTATGGATGTGCGGGTATGCGCTGCATGGCTTTGCCGGTTGTATGCGTGCAGGAGAGCATTGCAGACCAGTTTGTCGCTTTATTAAAAGAAAAAGCGCTGGCAATGAAGATTGGCTGCGCTTACAAGGAGGATACGAAGCTCGGCCCGGTTGTTACGGCACAACATAAGGCTAAGGTCTGCTCGTGGATCCAGAAGGGTGTCGATGAGGGGGCTGAACTGGTACTTGATGGCCGTGATATCGTGGTTCCGGGCTATGAGAATGGTTTTTTTGTCGGACCGACGATTCTGGATCATGTAAAGCCAGGAATGTCTGTCGGTGACTGTGAGATCTTCGGACCGGTTACCTGCATCAAGCGCGTGAAGGACTATGAGGAAGGCATCCAGATCATGAACGCAAATCCGTTTGCAAATGGATCTGCCATCTTTACCAGCAGCGGTTATTATGCAAGAAAGTTTGCTATGGATACCGACGGCGGCATGGTTGGAATTAATGTTGGCATCCCGGTACCGAGCGCATATTTCCCGTTCTCCGGCAATAAGGATTCCTTCTTTGGCGATCTGCACGTCCTTGGAAAAGACGGCGTGAGATTCTTTACCAGAGCGAAGACGGTTACAACCCACTGGTTTGATAAGGAAGCGGCTAAAAGAAGCGTAAGAACCTGGGAGGGCAGCACTGAGCTGTAAGGATAAAAGAAGCGGACAGGTCATAATAAAAATGCGGCTGCCCGGCATCCCGGGCAGTTACAATAAAAATAATAAAAAAATGAAGGGAGAATCATTATGAAGATTAGAAAAATTACCGGTATGGTACTTGCAGGAAGCCTGGTGCTCAGTATGACCGCCTGTGGATCGGGTTCCAGCTCATCCGGCACAACGTCAACGACAGCGGCGGCAGCTGCCGAGGCAAGCGGTACGGAGACAGAGGCTGCAGCGGATGCTGCGGAAGAGAACTCGGATGCTGCGGAATGGGATCAGGAGGCAGAGTTCGAGAAGGCACTTGCTACCATGGACTTAAGCAATGTGATCGATGGTGTTGATTCGAAGGATCTGACGATGTCGACTCATTGCTCGGAGACAGACTCCAATTACCTGTATGCACTGGCATTTGAGCAGGCAGTAGAGACTCTTTCGGGCGGACAGATGCAGGTTGAGCTTTATGCAAACGGACAGCTGTTTGGACAGTCTGACGCACTGCAGGCATTACAGCAGGGAACGCTGGATATCGCAAACTCCGATACAGCTCTTCTGGCAAACTATGATCCGGCGGCTGGTATTCTGGATATCCCATTCCTGATGAAGAATCGTGAACAGGCGCTTAAGTGCGTGCAGGATGAGGAAATCAGTGACTTTATTAACAGCATGATTGAACCGAGCGGCATGCATCTGCTGTCCGTCCTTCCGCTGAACTTCCGCAATTCTCTGGTGAAGAATATGGATATTGCTACGATAGATGATTTTAAGGGACTGATCATGCGTACTCCGGAAGCGCCGCATACCATTGCTGCATTTGAAGCAATTGGAGCAACCCCGACAGTTATTCCGTCCGGCGAGGCATATACCGCTGTGCAGACAGGCGTTGCAGATGGTCTGGAAGGCCATGCTGAGTATATGGTTCTGCAGAAATTCGGCGAGGTAGCACAGAATTACGTTCAGACTCAGCATGTATTTACCTTCACGGATTATGTGATGAGCAAATCGGTTTATGACAGTTTGACCGACGCACAGAAGCAGGTAATCGACGAGGCGTCAAAACTGGCGCAGAGCGTGCATATTGCTTACACGGCAGAACTGTATCCGGCTATGTATGCGGAGCTGGAGAGCGAAGGCGTCAAGATCACAGAATTTGATACCGCTCCGTTTATCGAAGCAACGGAAGATTACCGCAATAATTATATTGAGGAGAATAACCTGCAGGATCTGGTAGAGAAGATCAATGCTTATGAGTAAAGAATAACAGCAAACTGTAAGTCTGCGGGGCGGGATCCGGAGGTCGGGTTCCGCCCCGTTCCAAAAGAAGGAGGGGTAGAATAGATGGGAAATAATTCCTTGATCAAACATTTGCGTATGATTACAAATGTGGTGGTAGTTTTCCTGTTTGCCGTGGTGGTAGTGGTCGTTTCCGCTCAGGTATTTTCCCGATTTGTCATTAATCTGTCAATTCGCTGGGCGGATGAACTTTCCCGTTTCGCATTTGTGTGGCTGGTCTATATTGGCGGTGCTGTAACGATCCGTGACGGCAGGAATGTATGTTTCGATCTGTTTCTGGATTCCTGCAAGGGGAAAACATGGAAGCTGATGTTTACGATTGTTACCGGGATTTCAATGTTGTTTTTGGTACTGATGACATATTTTGGCGTCCTTGTATGTAATGCAGAATTAACAGAAGCGTCTCCGATCATGCACTGGCCGATGGCGGTTGTCTGTGCGGCAATCCCGATTGGCGGTGTCCTGATGATACTGGAAGAGGTCTGTTATTATCTGGAACACAAGAACGACAGAGACGGACAAATTGAGGGAAAGGAGAACTAGATTATGTTATTGACTTCATTTGTATTATTTATGGTGTTCCTTTTCCTCGGTGTGCCGATTGCGTTTTCACTTGGATGCGGCTCCATTCTTGCTATTCTGATTAAAGGTTCGGTTTCTCCGATGCTGGTGGCTCAGAAGCTGTTCAGCGGCGTAAACTCTTTCTCATTGATGGCGATACCATTTTTCATGCTTTCCGGAGAATTGATGGAAGCAGGCGGTATTTCTGAGAGACTGGTTGAAATCGCGCGGTCTTTTCTCGGACACATTACCGGCGGAATCGGTATGGTGGATATCGGTACTTCCGCACTCTTTGCAGGTGTTTCGGGTTCAGCTGCTGCAGATACCGCTGCGGTTGGTTCCATGCTTATCCCTTCCATGCTTAAGGAAGGTTATCCGGCAGGATTGGCAGCTGTTATTCAGGCGACGGCTGGTTCTCTCGGACCGATCATCCCGCCCAGTATGACCATGATTATCTATTGTTCTTTAACCGGACTGTCTATCGGCGAGTGCTTTATGGCCGGTATTGTACCTGGTGTTATTATTGCGGTTGGTACTGCTCTTGTAACATATATGTACGCAAAAAGACTGGGAATTAAGGGCGGTAAAAAATATACCTGGGGAGAAAGGGCAAAAGCAGTAAAGGATGGAGTTTTTGCTATTATCATGCCGGTGATTATCATCGGAGGTATCGTATCCGGTATTTTTACGCCGACGGAGTCAGGTGCGATCGCATGTATTTATGCTCTGATTGTCAGCATGTTCATATACAAGAATCTGAAGCTGGCGCAGCTTCCGGCGGTTTTGCTGAAAGCAGCTTCTATGAACGGTATGTGTCTGCTGATTGTCGCGGGAGCTTCTATCTTCAGCTGGCTGGTAGCCTTTGAAAAATTCCCGACGTTTGTGGTCAAGACTCTGGTTGGGCTGACAGATAATAAATATATTATCATGATTCTGCTTGTAATATTCCTGCTTTTTGTAGGTATGTTTATCGAGACACTGTCCGCGACGATTATTGTTGCGCCGATTTTGATGCCTGTGGCTGCATCTTATGGCATTGACAGCATTCAGTTCGCGCTGATCATGGTTATTACTCTGGTTTACGCAGGAGTAACGCCTCCGGTAGGCGGTGTATTGTTTATTACCATGGGCATCGCCAGGGCAAAGATGAAGGATGTGCTGCCGTATCTGGTGCCATATCTGGCGTCGGTTTGCATTTGTCTGCTTATTTTCATCTTTGTACCGCAGGTTGCTTTGTTTATTCCTAATTTGTTGTATCATTAAGGCGATTATTGCTGAGAAAGGAGAACGATATGAAATTACCTCTGAATGTAGATTTTACTGGCAGGGTGGCAGTTGTCACGGGAGCAGGCGGCGTATTATGCAGCTGCATGTCCAAAGCGCTGGCAGCCGCCGGAGCAAAGGTTGCTTTACTGGATATTAATCAGGAAGCGGTACAGGCTGTTGTGGAAGAAATCCTTGCAGATGGGGGTGACGCCATCGCGGTAAAATGTGATATTCTGAATGAGGAAGAGATTCAGAAAGCACATGAAACGGTTCTGGAAAAATACGGCAGGACGAATATCCTGATCAACGGTGCCGGCGGCAACAATCCTCGCTGCACAACAACGAGTGAAGTATTTGAAAAATCTCAGCTGGGAAATGAGAAGACCTTCTTTGATTTGGATCAGGATGGTTTCCGATTCGTTTTTGATATCAACTTTACCGGTGAATTCATGGTGACGAAGGAATTTGCCAAGGATATGCTGGATGGTGGAAATAACAGTATTTTAAATATTGCTTCCGTAAATACTTATCTGCCGTTGACCAAAATTCCCGCTTATGCAGCGGCAAAGGAGGCAGTCGGAAACTTCACGAAATGGCTTGCCATGTATTTTTCCAAGTCAGGGATTCGCGTCAACGCGATCGCGCCCGGTTTCCTGTCGACTCATCAGACAAAAGCACTATTTTATGAGGCAGATGGTGTAACGCCAACGCCCCGGCTGGGAAAGATTATTGAGGGAACCCCGATGAAGCGTCTGGGAAAACCGGAAGAGCTTCTGGGGGCTGTGCTGTTCCTTCTGGATGAAGAGGCATCTGGCTTTATTACCGGAGCTATCCTTCCGGTAGACGGCGGTTATACGGCTTACAGCGGGGTCTGACCGGTATTTGTACAGGTAAGACAAACGGCGGATTTTGAGATGAAAAGATGAAAACAGCCATCAGAAAGGAGAACGCTATGCAGCGGTTTACAGCTTCTATTTTATATGATGAGGATCATATGCGAAAATTAAGTGCCTGCATCAGCGCAACCTTTCAGATGGGGCTGAAGGCTATCTATCTGGTGATCTGTGTGGGGCTGCTGGTGGCAGGAGCGACCATCGGTCTGGATTCTCCTGCGGGAATTGTCTGCATAGGTTTTGGGTGCTTTTTGCTCCCTTCGGTGAATGTCGGTGAGAAAAGCCGCTGCGATCGGGAAATCCGCAGGATGAATGGAAAATGGATTCGGGTTAATTATCAGTTTAACAGTGAAAATTTTGTCGGCATCCATGAGTCCGAGCGGAATGAATTTACCTATGAGTCTATTATCCGGCTTGTGGACAGCGAGGGCTTCTTTTATCTCTTCCCCAATCCCGGACAGGCGTATATGATCGATAAGTCAACGCTGAATCCTCAGCGGGAAGAAGATTTTAAAAAGTTTATCCAAAAGCAGGTCGGACTTGAGTGGACCAGGCCGGCATCGCTGTTTTCCCTGAATATCCGGCAGATGAAATTTAACCGGATGAATACCAGAAAATAACCGAATAAAAAGACCTTCAGGTTTTAATATCTGGAGGTCTTTTTTATCCGGTGTTTTTAAAACCGCCGTCGGAGCCGGCGGCGGAGTATCAATACAGAACATCAATATTATTTTTCTGACAATAAGTAACATACCTTTCCGGCGGTTTCTGGTCCGTGATAATCGCGTTCATGGCGGAAAGGTCACAGTAGGTATGAAGTGCGATCTGCCCGAACTTTGAGTGATCGGCGAGAAGATAGTGCATGCTGCTGTTCTCGATGACCGTTTTCTTGACGCTGTATTCGTCAAAAGAAGCGTTCGTCAGACCATTCTCGATCGTCAGTCCGGTGCAGGCCATAAAAGCCTTCCGGATGTTGTAGACTTTCAGCTTTTCGATGGTATCGGTTCCGGTAAAAGAGAGCGTCGTACGGTTCAGAGAACCGGGAAGCATGATAATATTCAGATTCATATGCGGGAGCGCCCGGTTCACGATATCAAGGCTGTTGGTAATGACGGTACAGTGAATATCCTTGATATGTTCGATAATACCGACACAGCTGGTGCCGGTATCGATATAGATAATATCTCCCTCCGATACCAGATTCCCTGCCAGCTGGCAGATATACTGCTTTTCATTTGCATTGACAATATTGCGGTCGTGAAATCCGGAGAGAGGCAATACGACCGGCTCAACGTCGACAGCCTTTGCACCGCCGTAAACCTTGATCACATTCCCCCGTTTGACCAGCTCATTCAGATCCCTGCGGATCGTGTTGGGAGAAATGTGGAAATTCTCCAGAATCTCATCAATGGTAACTGATCGCTTTTTTAATATGAACTGTTCTAATGAATCCAAACGCTGCTCTTTCATACATCCTCCAAGTTTATCAAAAAAGAAAACCTTTATAT
>JAJBUA010000076.1 GCA_020860565.1 Clostridiales bacterium | reverse complement strand
CACTTAGTGAGCCGGATGTATTTCTGGCGAACTTAGTACCGTTACGTGAAAACCTAAGCGCAAGCGGTCCTCGGAAGATATTCTCCCATCTCAGGGACGGACGGGTTACCAATAATTAGCTTAAGAGTAATTTAAGTCAAGTATATAAAGGAAGGACAGCTTTGGAAAACGAAACAAAGACAAAAAATAGATTCTGGAAGGGCGTCCTGATTGGCATCCTGGTCACCCTGTTTGCCGGCCTGATTCTGGTAGGAGGCGCCGCGGGCCTTTTGCTGGTCGGACGGACGATGATAGACAGTCAGACGCGTGAGACGGCTGAGAATTCTGCAAACAGCGGAGAAAGTGTGGGAGCTGCGCTTGATTACCGCAGGATCCAGAAAAAGATGACGCTGTTAAAACGGATTGTCGATCAGTACTTCCTCTTTGACAGCGACACCGGGGCGATCGAAGATGGAATTTACAAAGGGATGATGGCGGCGCTGGATGATCCGTATACGGTTTATTATACGCCGGAGGAGTATCAGGAACTGACGGAGGAGACGGAAGGGACGTATTATGGGATCGGCGCGCTGGTGAGCCAGGATATCAATTCCGGGATTGTGACCATTCTGCGCGTGTTTCCTGATTCTCCTGCGGAGGAGTCGGGACTTCAGAAGGGCGATATCCTGTATGAGGTAAACGGGCTGGAGGCTGCAGAGCAGGATCTGGATCTTCTGGTCAGTCAGGAAATCCGCGGTGCGGAAGGTACGACGGTAAAGCTTGTGGTTCTCCGAGATGGAGAAGAGATCGAGATGACCGTGACGCGCAGGCAGGTAGAAGTGGCAACCGTTGATCATGAGATGCTGGAAGACGGCAAAACCGGTTATGTGCTGGTCAGTCAGTTTGATGTAATTACTGCAGGTCAGTTTGAGGAAGCAATCAATGACCTGGAAGCGCAGGGAATGACACAGCTGGTGATCGATCTGAGGGATAATCCGGGTGGTGTGCTTGATACAGCGGTCGCGATGGCGGCTTATATCCTGCCGGAGGATGCGATGGACGGCACAATTCTCTCAACAGCGGATAAAAACGGAAAGGGCATACGCTATTACTGTAAAGACGGTGAGATCTGTTTTGAGTCAAGCGACGGTTCCGGAAGTGATTCAAGATACCCGCAGGAGGATGGGCATGAGGTTGACCTGCCGATGGTGATTCTGGTGAATGGAAATTCAGCAAGCGCATCTGAACTCTTTTCCGGCGCGTTGAAGGACTACGGTGTGGCAAAGCTGGTAGGGACAAAAACCTTTGGCAAGGGAATTGTGCAGAGTCTGGTGCCGCTGGAAGACGGTTCTGCTGTTAAAATTACGACGGCTCATTACTATACGCCGAGTGGTTTTGACCTTCACGAGAAGGGACTGGAACCGGATGTAGAAGTGGAATACGAGCTGCCGGAGGATCTGGAGGCGGCAGCGGCGGATCCGCTCGCGTATGATAATCAGATCACGGCGGCGCTGGAGGTGCTGGCCGGGGAACGGTGAAATCCTCTGAGCAGGAGTATTCCTGGTGATTAGAGGGAATAGAAATAGAAAGAGAAGAAATGAAACCCCCATGGATCACGTCCTGTTTCCCATGGGGTTTTGTATGTGCATGAGCGGATATGGAAATTATATAGCTGACATAGCCATCCGCAGATTACAGATCCAGCTTCAGATCTCCGAATTTGATCCATCCGATCTTGCGCAGAATCTCACCAAAGATAAAGGTAAGGATTGCAGGCAGAACAAAGCATACGAGCAGGATGCCCAGCCACATATTGCTGCCGCCGCCCATAGCGGTATAGATGCCGATCGGACCAACCAGTCCGCAGGTGCCCATGCCGGAGCCGGCCGCAATATTTTCCAGTCGGAAGACACAGGTGGCGATGGGACCGGTGATCATAGAGGCCAGTGTGGGTGCGATCCAGATGCGGGGATTTTTTACGATATTTCCCATCTGAAGCATGGAAGTGCCGAGACCCTGTGCGAGCAGACCGCCTACGCCGTTTTCACGATAACTCATTACAGCAAAGCCGATCATCTGTGCGCAGCAGCCTGCGGTAGCGGCGCCTCCGGCCAGACCGTCCAGACTCAGCATAATGCAGATGGCGGCGCTGCTGATCGGGAGAGTCAGCGCGATGCCGATCAGAGCGGATACCAGCATACCCATAAAGAGTGGCTGCATTTCCGTTGTGGTTTTTACCAGATTGCCGAATGCGGTCATAAAAGCCGATACTCCAGGACCGACAAACTGAGCGATCAGAACGCCGGCAATGATGGTAACGCCAGGTGTGACCAGAATATCAACCCGAGTTTCTTTTGATACGATTTTGCCCAGTTCCGTACCAACAATGGTGGCGATGAGAGCCCCGACCGGTCCGCCGAGCGCGTTGCCGGCGATGCCGACCGTAGCAGCGGAAAACAGCACAAGCTGCGGGGCATGAAGTGCGTAAGCAATCGATACGCCCAGCGCCGCTCCGGTGGCTGTTTTGCAGTAATCCGATATCGTTGTGAAAAGTTCTACATGGGTTTTATCTCCGAGAGTACCGAAGATGGTGCCGATGAGCAGGGAGGCAAAGAGACCAAAAGCCATCGCTCCCAACGCGTCGATAAGATAGGTCTTGACGGTGATTGAAACACCTTTTCGCTGTAAAAATTCTTTAAAGCCTTTCTGTTCCATCAAAAAATTCTCCTTTTTTTAGATTTGCATATCCGGAACGAATCCGTACTGCATGATGATGGGTGGGACATAGAGGCACACATTTGGTCTTCCCAGGAGACCAAAGCAGTTGAGCAATATCATATCACGACCGGAAAGAAATGGAAAGCAAAAAGAAAAAGATCGTTAAATAATAAACAAAAATATGCTGTTCCAAGCACATGGGATTATGGTATAATGAGCGAAAGAGAAGAAAGAACATGCAGGCATGTTCTTGACGAACGGCGATCATGAACGAAGTTCATGATATTATGAGCGCAGGCGATGAACTGACACAGGAAATCGAATCTGTGTGGGATATGATAGATATGGCAGGGAGATGAATATTATGGTACGAAGGATATGTCCGATCTGCGATCAGACAATGACGCTTCCGCATTATTGCACGACATGCAGGAGCGTTGTAAAAAACCCGTGGATCCGGGATGTGAATTATTATCTGAATGAACGTCATCCGGAGGCGGAGCAGGATTGTACCTTTCACGGGAAACTGGAGGAGGAGCCGGAGCATGTTCCGGATCTGATCAGGAAAATAACCGAATCGGGGAGAAGCGGCGAATGGAGAGAGATTTTTTCCATGCCTCAGAATCATAAGGGATCTGAGAAGAAAAATGTGGGAAAGACAAAAGGGCCGGAGTTTTTCCGGGTTCTGGTTATTCTGGTAGTGATCGCGTTTTGCTTTGAACTGCTGTCCGGGATATTGAACTTTGTGGGAAATGGGCTGGGGAATCTCTTTGAAAACCATGTGGAGTTTGACATTGATCTGGGAGATTTTCGTGGAGAAGCAGATGAGGATCCGGTTATGCTGACGGATGAGGAAGTGATCACGCAGGGAGTGGCCTGCAGCCAGATGGGACATTTTGACATTCTGGCAGATGAGGTTACGGATGAAGTTTTTTATGCACTGACCGAGCAGGGATATCAGATTATCGGCATTTCCACAGAATCCTATAATCAGGTTTACGGGGATGGAGAGACCTGGTATGAAACGGTAACAACGTATAATCTGGAAATACCGGGGGAGGATGTGGATTATCAGAGCCTGGCTGTTAATTATGATACGGCAACCGGCGAGCTGCATGAATTCGACATCTACCTGTCGGATCCGGTTCGTGCAGCCGCTCTGACCGGGGCACTGCTGGAACTGCTGGATCAGTACACGGAAATTTATGGAGATGTGAATCTGCAGGCAATTCTGGAGGATGTAAGGACCTCGATGAATAATCAGAGCAGTTTTTATGCGGATTACGGCAATGTGGCGGTGACGCAGTATTCGTATCCGGATGGCTTCAGTATTTATATTGGCCGGGAGTGAGAACGATGTGGAACTGGGATGAAAGGGAGATTTTTCGCTATCTCGGATACCGGGGACAGGAGCCGGACGAGGATATCAGACGGCTGATCCATGAATGTGAGAAGGAATTGGAAATGCATGCAGATCCCCGTTCTTATTGGAGGGAGTATCCGCTTATCTTTGCTGATGACGAGATCAATATGACGGCGTTCCGGACTACAAGCAGGGCGCTGATGCGCAACCTGAAAAGCTGTGAACGGGTCATCCTTTTTGCGGCGACACTGGGAAGCGGCGTGGATGTCCTGCTGCACCGCTATGGCCGGTTTGAGATGAGCAGATGCGTGGTACTGCAGGCAGCCGCGGCGGCGATGCTGGAAACCTGGTGCGATGAGCAGAATAACCGCCTGAAAGAGGATTATGGAAAGCTTGGATTATATCTGAGACCACGGTTCAGCCCCGGTTACGGGGATTTCCCGCTGGAATGTCAGAAGCCGTTTTTTGAAGCGCTGGAACTGAATAAACGGATTGGCATCACGTTGACCGACAGTTTCCTGATGGCGCCGTCGAAATCGGTGACAGCGGTAATCGGGGTAAGTAAGACGCCGTCTGGCTGTGTGTCAGAGAGCTGTGGGGCGTGTGGGAAAAAAGACTGCGAATACCGGCGCTGTCAGGCAGGGTGAGATATCGGGCGGAAGAGATTCGGCAAACAGTTCCGGCAGTGGGATGACAATAAAAGATCAGGATGAGGGATAAGAGAAAAGAATGAACATAGGGGAAGTAATCAACCGGAGAATGGTATTTTTTGACGGAGGTATGGGGAGTCTGCTGCAGGAAGCCGGCCTGAAGCCGGGAGAACTGCCCGGGACATGGAATCTGCTGCATCCGGAGATTCTGGTACAGATTCACAGAGATTACCTGGAGGCCGGAGCGGATGTGGTAACGACCAATACGTTTGGGGTCGATGGGTTAAAATATCAGGAGGAAGGCGAATTCGCGCTGGCAAAGGTAATCCGCGCGGCGGTTCATAATGCCCGGGAGGCGCTCAGCCTGTCAGGGAAGGATGCCGTTGTAGCTCTCGATCTGGGTCCGACCGGTAAGCTGTTAAAACCGCTGGGGGATCTGGCGTTTGAAGACGCATATGCACTGTACCGGCGGATTGTGGAGATCGGAGCCGAAGCCGGGGCGGATCTGGTACTGATCGAAACCATGTCCGACAGCTATGAGGCAAAAGCTGCTGTCCTTGCGGCAAAGGAAGCCAGTTCTCTGCCTGTGATGATCACACTGACCTTTGATGAAAAGGGAAAACTTCTGACAGGGGGAACTCCGGCCTCCGTGACGGCAATGCTGGAGGGGCTGGGCGTTGACGCAATCGGTGTCAACTGTGGGCTGGGTCCCGTTCAGATGAAAGAGATTGTAAAAGAAATGCTTGCGGTCTCGTCTCTGCCTGTGATTGTCAATCCCAATGCGGGACTTCCGCGCAGTGAGAACGGAAAGACAGTCTATGACATCAACGCGGATGAATTTGCGGCTGCGATGAAGGAGATTGTTGCTCTGGGGGCGCGCGCGGTCGGAGGCTGCTGCGGAACGACTCCGGAGCATATCCGTAAGACTGTGGAGATGTGCCGCTGCATGACGCCCCGGCCGATCACGCGGAAACACCGTACAGTGGTAACTTCCTTTTGCCGTGCGGTGGAGATCGGAAAGGATCCGGTCATTATCGGGGAACGGATCAATCCGACAGGGAAAAAACGATTTAAGCAGGCATTGAGGGATCACGATCTGGATTACATTTTAAAAGAAGGTATCGTTCAGGCGGATCATGGAGCGCATATTCTGGACGTCAACGTGGGACTGCCGGAGATCGATGAGCCGCAGATGCTGGAAGAGGTGGTGAAAGAGCTTCAGAGTATCCAGGAGCTTCCTCTGCAGATTGACACCTCAGATCCTGTTGCGATGGAGCACGCGCTGCGGGTTTATAATGGGAAAGCCATGATCAATTCGGTAAACGGCAAAGAAGAGTCGATGCGCGAGATTTTTCCGCTGGTAAAAAAATATGGCGGCGTAGTGGTTGCCCTTGCTCTTGACGAGAATGGCATCCCGGAGGATGCGGACGGGCGTATAGCGGTTGCGGAAAAGATTTACCGGACAGCGGCGGAGTATGGGATCTCGCCGGATGATATTGTGATTGACGGCCTGTGTATGACAATCAGTTCGGACAGTCAGGGAGCGGTGACGACGCTGGGGACACTGCGCAGAGTGAGGGATGAGCTGCACGGCAAGACGATTCTTGGCGTGTCTAATATTTCGTTTGGACTGCCGCAGCGGGAGATCATTAATGCGGCGTTTTTTACAATGGCAATGCAGAGCGGGCTGAATGCGGCGATCATCAATCCCAACTCAGAAGCAATGATGAGAGCGTATTATACTCATCGCGCGCTGATGGGGCTTGATGCAAACTGTACGCAGTATATTGACGTATATGGCGGCTGGACAGAGACGGTGACGAGAAATCCGGGTAAGGGTCAGTCTGCGCTGCAGGGCGGATCTGTTTCCGGCACCGCAGGCGGTGGTATGATGACGCCGGGTCAGTGTATCGAGAAGGGACTGAAGGAACAGGCAGCTCTGGCAGCCAGAGAGCTCTTGCAGAGCATGGATGCACTGGAGGTGATCAATACGGAGATCATCCCCGCCCTCGATCATGTCGGGAAGGGATTTGAGGCGGGAACGGTGTTTTTGCCGCAGCTGCTGATGAGCGCAGAGGCCGCCAAGGCAGCCTTTGAGGTCATCCGGGAAAAGATGCAGGAAAGCGGGCAGAAGCAGGAGAGTAAAGGGAAAATCATTCTTGCTACGGTCAAAGGTGATATCCATGATATCGGAAAGAATATTGTCAAGGTTCTGCTTGAAAACTACAGCTATGAGGTGATCGATCTCGGTAAGGATGTCCCGCCCGAAACGATCGTTGAGGAAACGGTGCGTCAGCAGGTCAGACTGGTGGGATTAAGCGCGCTGATGACGACTACGGTGCCCAGTATGGAGGAAACAATCCGTCAGCTTCGCCGCGATGCGCCATGGGCGAAGGTCATGGTAGGCGGCGCGGTGCTGACACAGGAATACGCAGATACCATGGGGGCCGACAGTTACTGTAAGGATGCGATGGCTTCTGTCAATTTCGCGGGAACGGTGCTGGGATAAAGCAGGAGGAAATGACACTGAAATTTAAGAAAATTGTTCTTGTATTTGCCTGTTCGATTCGCTAGAATAATAAGTGACTGAATCAGGATTCTTCCGGAAACGGAGGGATCTTATGACAAACAAAAAGCTGGTCTTGGGAAAATGGGCCTTGATTGGGCTGCTGGCTGCTGCCGCGGGAATTTTATATTGCTGTGGTGGTACCGGTACAGACCGGGTAACACTGGCGAAAGATAACGGTGGAAACACGGTTACAGAAGGTACGGTCACAGAAAATATTCTGACGGAAGGTGCCGCCGATGAGGGTGTGCCGGCGAAGACTGCAGCCGGAGAGGCGGAGATCCCGGCAAACGATAAGGATACAATGGAAAACACGGAAGTATCCGTCTGTTATGTTTATGTGTGCGGTGAAGTGTTATATCCGGGAGTTTATCGTCTCTCGGAAGGACAGCGGATCTATGAGGCAATCGGCTTGGCCGGAGGTTTTACGCCGGAGGCAGCGCAAAGCTATCTGAATCTCGCTCAGCCTGTGACGGACGGGATGAAGATTGAAGTGCCGGATCAGGAACAGGCGGCCGTAATGCCGGCAGAGACTGCTGGTATCGCCGCGGTCAGTGCAGACAGCAGCAAGATCAATATCAATACGGCAGACCGCAGTCAACTCATGACGCTGACCGGGATCGGAGAGGCGAGAGCAGAGGCCATTATCGCTTATCGCACGGAGCACGGCAACTTTCAGGCGATTGAGGATATCATGAAGGTATCCGGGATCAAGGATGCGGCATTTCAAAAGATAAAAGACAAGATAACCGTGTAGCGGCTGATTCCGTACACGGATGAGATATTTGGTATTGGGAGGAAACATGGCAAAGGTTCTGGTTGTAGATGATGAAAAGCTGATCGTAAAGGGGATACGCTTCAGCCTGGAACAGGAGGGCATGGAAGTCGACTGTGCCTATGACGGAGAGGAAGCGGTGAACCTGGCAAAACAGACGGAGTATGACGTCGTGCTGCTGGACATTATGCTGCCGAAGCTGGATGGCTTTGAAGTCTGTCAGGCGATCCGTGAATTTTCCGAGATGCCGATTATCATGCTGACGGCCAAAGGCGAGGATATGGATAAGATCTTGGGTCTGGAAAACGGAGCGGATGATTATATCACAAAACCATTTAATATTCTTGAGGTCAAGGCACGGATTAAGGCGATTATCCGGAGAAATGCGAGGAAGGCAAAACGCGCGGCCAAACAGGATAACCGCATTGTCACGGCGGGCGATCTGAAGCTCGACCGGGAGGGCCGGCGGGTCTTTGTCGGAGAGAAGGAAATCAACCTGACAGCAAAGGAGTTTGATCTGCTGGAGCTTCTGGCGTGTAATCCCAATAAAGTGTACAGCAGAGAGAGCCTTCTGACTTTCGTATGGGGGAATCGGGCGTCAGAGACCGGCGATGTCCGCACGGTTGATGTGCATGTGCGCAGACTGCGGGAAAAGATCGAGCCGAGTCCCAGTGATCCGAAATACGTCCATACGAAATGGGGCGTCGGATATTATTTCCGTGCGTAGCAGGTGCAGGGGATGAAGATTACACTGGTTGCAGTCGGAAAGATCCGGGAGAAGTTTTTTTCCGACGCGGTTGCCGAGTATGAAAAGCGGCTGAGCCGTTACTGTAAGCTGGAGATCATCCAGGTGCCGGATGAGAAGATCCCTGAAAGGGCTTCGCAGGCACAGGAAAATCTGGTGAAAAAGCGGGAGGGAGAGCGTGTGCTCGCCCAGATCCGGGACAGTTCTTATGTGATCGCGCTGGCGATTCAGGGCAGGGAGATGGATTCCGAGGGACTGGCAGAAAAGCTGGCAGAACTGGGGCTGGCGGGGAACAGTGATATCTGTTTTGTGATCGGTGGTTCCCTGGGATTGTCTGACGAGGTGATGAGAAGGTCGGATGAGGCGCTCAGTTTCTCGCGGCTGACATTTCCGCACCAGCTGATGCGGGTGATCCTGCTGGAGCAGATTTACCGCTGTTTTAAGATCAATATGGGGGAACCCTATCATAAATAAAAAGGAGAGATGATCAATGAAAAGAAACTGGAAGAGACAAATCGGTTTTCTGACGGCGATTGCCGTATTTTCAGCGGCATGCACGTTTACTTCCCTGGCTAAGACGAAGCTGGATACGCCGGAGGGCCTTTATTGGAGCGGGACGTCAAAAGAGGATGACAGCGACTATGATGAAGGCTCATGGGCAAAATGGGATGAGGTCGAGAACGTCAAGAAGTACGAGCTTACGCTGTATTGTGAAGATGAAAATGGTTCGGTATCAACGATGGCTTCCGGCGTGACGACGAAAAAAAACTATTATAATTTTCGCAGCAAGATAACGAAAAGCGGCGATTATTATTTCCGTGTCCGTGCGGTAGCAAGTGGCAACACCTATTCGACCAGTTCGTGGTCTTCGTATTCGGATTATTATTATGTGAGTGAATCGGGAGCAGAGAATGCGGCAAACGGTACCGATACGGAGTCAACCGCGGTTGCCGTGATCCGGGATAACGGCTGGGTATCGGATGAGGTCGGCTGGTGGTATAAAAATACAGACGGCAGCTATCCGGCCGGCGGCTGGTTCCAGGATCCGGCCGATCAGAACTGGTATTATATGAGCGAACAGGGCTACATGCAGAGCGGCTGGATTGATGACAACGGCGCGACTTATTATTGTGACCTTAACGGCTCGCCTTCCGGAGCGATGGTTACCGGAGAGGTTATGATCGACGGTGTGACCTATCAGTTTGATACGAGCGGGGCACTGATCGAGTAGTCCGGCGCAGGCACGCAGTCCGTACAGCTGCCTGACAGCACTTTTATCGCAGATGGCATAATTTCACCTTCCCTACATAAGATAACAATGAGGGGAAGGTGATTTTTTTATGCAGGAAGGGCTGATGAAAATCTTTTCGCGGCGTCTGCGGAAATTGTTGTCAGGACTGCCTGTGGATGACGGCAGACTGCAGGAGATCCGGCTGCGTGTCCATGCGCCGGTTCTGCTGCGTTTTCAGGATGGAGAGAGGTCTGTCTCGGAGGAAGGCCGGATGATCAGGAACCCGGCAGAAGGTTATCGTGTGACGCCGGGAGATCTGAAAGAGACACTGGACTATCTGTCAGGATATTCGCTGTATGCCTATGAAGAGGAGCTGAGACAGGGGTTCCTTACGGTTCAGGGCGGGCACAGGATCGGACTTGCCGGAAAAGCAGTTGTGGAGGCAGGTGCGCTGCGGGGGATGAAATACATAACTTTTATGAATGTCCGGCTGGCGCGGGAGATCCGGGGCTGTGCGGATGGGCTGATCCCTTTTGTCTATGAGAAGGGGAAGCTCTGTCATACACTTATCCTGTCGCCGCCGGGAGCGGGTAAGACGACGCTGCTGCGTGATCTGATCCGTCAGATATCAGATGGGAACGGGCAGCATCCGGGTATGACGGTAGGCGTTGTCGACGAGCGCTCGGAGATCGGCGCCTGCTATCAGGGGATCCCGCAAAACGATCTGGGGATCCGTACGGATGTGCTGGACGGTTCGCCAAAGGCGCAGGGAATGCTGATGCTGATCCGTACTATGTCGCCGGAGACAGTAGCGGTAGATGAGATTGGGAGCAGGGCGGATGTGGAAGCACTGGAATACAGTATGAACTGTGGATGTAAAATCCTGGCGACGGTTCATGGGAGCAGCATGGAGGAACTGAAGAAAAAGGCTGCCTTTGAGAGAATCCTGCGGGAACGGTGGTTTGAACGTTATATTATTCTGAGGGGACGCCGATCACCGGGGATGGTGAAGACGGTCTGTGATGAAGCCGGCATGATTCTGTATGAACAGGATGAGGTAAGGAAAGCGTGAATCTGCGGTTTATCCTGAAAATCATTGGCTGCAGTCTGATCCTTACAGGATGCTCAGGTTACGGTTTTGCGCTGGCGGAGCGGTACCGGGCCAGAATGGATGCGCTGACCCAACTGCGCCAGATGATTTTGCTGCTGAAGGGGCAGATGATCTATGGTAACGCGCCTTTAGGGGAAGCGTTTCTGGAGGTGGGGAAACGCACGGAGGGAGAATTGTCCGGACTTTTCCGGCAGGCGGCAGAGTGCATTTCGGCGTCTCCGGGAGAACCGTTTCCCGGGATATGGAGATCCTGTGTGGAGGCGCTGGGACCGGGCTGTGCTCTTTCCTGGTCGGACAGGCAGTCCCTGACGGCAATGGCAGAGCATCTGGGATATATGGACCGAGAACTGCAGGAGCGAAATCTTCTGCTCTATCTGGAAGAACTGGACGGTGTGATACTGGAACTGGGGAAGCAGAAACGGGATCGATGCCGGTTATATAGCAGCATGGGAGTCCTGTGCGGGATTTTTCTGGTTTTGCTGATCTGCTGACGGGAGGTACGGAATGAGTGTAAATCTGATTTTTAAAATTGCGGCAGTCGGGATCCTGGTGTCTGTTGTCTGTCAGGTATTAAAGCACAGCGGCCGTGAGGAACAGGCATTTCTCACCAGTCTGGCCGGCCTGATTCTGGTGTTGTTCTGGATGATACCATATATCTATGAGTTGTTTGAGACGATCAAAAAACTGTTTGAATTGTAGGTGAAAGGATGACGATCATAACAGTCAGCTTGCTGGGAATCACAGCGGTACTGATGGCGACTGCCTTAAAGAATACAGGAGGGGAATTTGGCACCTATCTGACGGCGGCTGCCGGGTGTCTTCTGTTTTTCGCCGGAGTACAGAAGATGGGGATGGTCGTAGAGAGCATACAGAGAATCGAAGAGATGATCCAGATCAGCCCGGTATATCTGAAAATGCTTCTGAAAATGGCAGGAATCACCTGTGTGGCAGGGTTTTCATCCGGGATCTGCAGAGACGCCGGATATGGAGGGATCGGAAATCAGATTGAGATATTTGGGAAACTGTCGATTCTGGCGGTCAGTATGCCGGTTGTGTTGTCGCTGCTGGAAACTGTGCAGGAGTTCTTTTAATCGAGAAGGAGGCAGCTTTTTGTCTCATGCCTGCCGATTGATCGTCTGGCTTTTTTTTCTGTGTGGAACACTTTTCTGTATCGGTGACAGGATGGCGGCGGAGGCAGCAGAAGTATCTGACGATCAGAATGGGACGGCATGGCTTTCTGATCTGGATAAGATATCACGACAGGACAGATGGGAGGACATAGACTCCTGGCTGGAAGAAATCTATGGAAAGAGGTCCGATCATCCCCGATTTGCAGATCTGGTGAAAAATCTGGCGTCCGGAGACGCAGAGGCGGCGGTCAGAACGATACGAAGTCTTCTTTATGCGGCTTTTGCTGAGGAGATCGGCCGATCCGCTCGGATAGCGGGTCAAATCCTCGCGTTTGGACTTCTGGGAGCGGTATTTGTTCATTTTTCGCAGCTTTTTTCCGAAACCAGAATTGCGGATGTGGGTAATCTTTTTACGTATCTGCTGCTGTTTGGCGTCCTGGCAGCAGCATTTCAGGAGGGCGTCACCCTTACAGGGGAGATACTGGAACGGCAGACCGAATTTATGAAAGTATTGCTGCCGGCTTACGCTGTTGCGGCGGTCTGGGCCGGCAGCGGCACAACGGCGGCAGCATGGATGCAGGTGATCCTGTTTTTGATTGCCTGTGTGGAGAATTTCTATCGTAAGCTGCTGATCCCTTTTTCTCAGATCTATGTCCTGCTTGTACTTGTGGGAAATCTGTCCGGGGAAGATATGCTGTCAGGGATGACTGCGCTGATTCGTGATATGGTCCGCTGGGGGACGCGCTCTCTGGCAGGAGTTGTTCTTGGATTTCAGGTAGTACAGGGAATGGTGCTGCCTTATGCGGATTCGCTGCAGACGGCCGGTATTCGCAAATTGCTGCAATTTGTGCCGGGGATCGGAGCGGGAGTGGGAACCGCAGCCAGGATGGTTCTGGGTGCGGGGGTTCTGATTAAGAACGCGGTGGGGGCGGCCGGTGTGATCATGCTGGTAATGATCAGTGCGGCGCCTCTGATCAAACTTGCGGTTATTGTGGTGATCTACCGGCTGACAGCAGCGGTGTTGCAGCCGGTGGGGGAAAAGCGGATCGCCGCCGCGGTTTGCGGGGTCGCGGAGGGCGAGCAGTTACTGCTGGGGATCCTCACATACGGAATGATTATTTTTATTGTAGCGATTGCGTTAACTGGTATGGGTACAAACACCGCTTATCTGTCGTCATAAGCAGGAGGGACTGTGGAAGAAGTTTTTCAATGGCTGCGAAACCTGACCGGTTATCTCATTTTCCTGTCTGTGCTGGATCAGCTGATTCCGGAGAAAAGTTATGGGAAGTATATCCATTTATTTGCCGGGCTGATCCTGCTGCTGTTGGTAATTTCACCACTGACGGATCGGGCGGGGATTTCGCAATCGCTGGTCCGTGCGTTTCAGGAACTGGAGTTTCAGGATGAGGCAAAAGAATTAAAAGAAGAGATGCTGGGAGCGGAGCGAGAGCAGCTTACGCGGCTGATCCGGCGATATGAGTCGGTGATTGCCGGAACGGTCAGCGAAATGGCCATGGAAAACGGTTATGAGGTGAGAGATTGCCGTGTGACAATTGCTGCGGATGAGTCAGAGGAGGATTTTGGAAAGGTGACTGAGATAACTCTGCAGGTTTGTGCCGATGCAGAAAAGAAGGATGGAAACGCGGGCGTACTTTGGCTTCGCAGGAAGATCAGTGCGGATTATAATCTGGAGGAGTCAAATGTCGAAATTCAAATCACTGACCGGTAAAGAGAAATGGATTTTTTTATTAACGATGGGTTTGATTCTGTGTATTCTCGCTTTTCCCATGGAGTGGCTGAGTGCAGGGAAAAAGGAAGCAGCCGCAGAAAGCGACCGCGTAATGACCGGAATTGCCCAAGTGGACGGGGAAACGATCGATACGGTAACGGTTTTCCGAAACGGTTCCGAGGACACCGGCGGCCAGGAAACGTATGAAAAAGCGCTGGAGAACCGGATCCGGCAGATTCTGCGAAAAGTATCGGGCGTGGGAGAGGTCGATGTGATGGTCGTCTTAAAATCCTCATCGGAGAAGATCTGGCAGACGGATGAGAGCAGTTCTTCCTCGACAGAGGAAAGCGGAGACGGCGATGAACTTCGCCGTGTTGTCAGTGAAGAGAAGGAGGTTCAGACGGTCGTTGTCGAAAGGGAAGGGGCAGAGGAACCCATGCTGACGAAAGAGTTCTATCCGGAGGTGTCGGGGATCATCATCAGTGCGCAGGGAGGGGACAGCCCTTCGGTTCAGGCTGAAATTTCCGCCGCAATGGAAGCATTATTCGGACTTCCGGCACATAAGATAAAAGTGTTAAAGCGGGTGGAATAAAGGAGTGTCAGCCATGAGATTCAGAAAAAGAGAGAAAAAAGATGCCGGCAAAGACAACGTGAAACGGCTGTTCCGCAGAAATCAGATTGTGATCACTACTCTTGCAGTGATGATTGCCGCGGCCGGCTATTTAAACTATGCCGGAAAAGAGGAACTGGAAGGTGGAGAAGAATCGCTGGTGTACGAGGCGGGCAGCAGAGACATTTCTGAAGAGGATCTTTATCAGGAAAATCTTGCTGCTTATGAGATGGAAGGGGAGATCGAAGAGGCCGAGTCCCTGGCTGAGATTGACAGCTGGGATGCCGGTGAGGAGATCAGCAGTGAAACGGGAATCGATAATCCGGGAGAAGCTGTGCTGACGAACGGCATGACCGTCTCGGATTACATAGCCGGCGTGCAGCTCAACCGGGAGCAGATCCGCGCGCGTAATAAAGAGACACTGAATAATATTATCAACAATGCCAGCATCGAGGCGTCGGCCAAACAGGAGGCGATCCAGAATATGATCACGATGACAGAGATCGCGGAAAAGGAAAACGCTGCCGAGACGCTGCTTCAGGCAAAGGGGTTTGCGGATCCGGTGGTGAGCCTCAGTGAGGGGAAGGTTGATGTGGTGATCAATGCGGCGGCGATCAGTGATCAGGAGAGGGCGCAGATTGAGGATATTGTGAAGAGGAAGACGATGGTGGCGGCGGACAGTATTGTGATTACGCTGCTCAATTTGGAGGAGTGATGGAAAAGCATCCGGCTCACTAAGTGCCGACGTGAAAAATGTCCTCTACAGATATTGTTTTATATGGGACTACGGTACTGGAATGTTAAAGAAGTAATATAAATTTACCCCTATGAAAAAACAGAGAGGTTTGTTATACTGGAGATGTAGCGTTTTGAGATGCGGCAGGAAGGAGATACGGCTGTGGCAGATAAAGAAGAAAAGAAGATTTCGAAGACGGTTGAGAAAGAAAAAATGGAGAAGAACGAGGGCGGTGAGATCCGGATTGCGGATGAGGTGGTGGCGATTATTGCCGGGCTTGCGGCTACGGAGGCGGAAGGGGTCAAATCGATGGAGGGAAATGTGACCAATAATCTGGTCAGTCGTCTTGGTATGAAGAATCTTTCCCGCGGTGTGAAGGTGGATGTGGCCGGAGCGCAGGTGTCGGTCGATCTTTCTTTGAATCTGAAATATGGATATCCGATTCCGGAGGTCAGTGAGAATGTGCAGGAGCGTGTGAAGAATGCGATTGAGAACATGACAGGGCTTGCGGTGACGGATGTGAATATTAAAATCTGTGGGATTACGCTGCCGGAGGGTGCGTAAGGGCGGATAAAAGTCCCAGACAGGGGGAAATCTGTCTGGGACAAAATGGTTAGTTGATATCTCCTGCAATATCTTTTGATGAAAATCTGGTCTGTTGGTTCTCAGTTTTCGAACATCTTATCGTAAATTTCCTCTGACAGAAGATCAACATAGGACTGATCAATAATATCGTGGTTGGTGATGATCAGATCCTGGATCAGGGAAAACCGTTTCAGGCTCTGTTCTTCCGGTGTAAGTTCGCCGGGAGTTTCGGAGAGAATCTGCTGATCCAGTCCGTCGGCGGTATAACTGGATAAAAACCAGTCAATCAGTGCTTTTGTGGTTTCTTCCTCCTGGCTGATCTGTCCCTGTACGGTTCTGGCTGTCCGGGAGGATTGGACGGCCCAAAAGAGGCACGCAAGTCCGATTGCTGCCATCGCGCCGAGACTGATGTATCGTGACAGGCCGTAGAATGGCAGCGGAAGTATGCCTGCCAGTCCCAGGACTGAGACGGCAAGCAGGATACCGCCCACCAGATAAAAAGCAGCAGCGGATGACTGATAATCATCGTATTGCTGAGATTTACTTACATAGACATGCCGGTATGAGGACTGGCTGTCCTCAGGATTCTCCTCTTGCGGATTTTCTTCCTGCTGTTCTTCGGATATCTGCCGGGATAATTCTCTCAGCGCTTCGGTCTGCGCCTGTTGATCCATCCATTCTTTTTTCATGGCGGCTTCGGCTTCTTCTTTTGATTCATACAGGGGTCCGCCGCAGTCGCTGCATATGGTAATTCCCTGGACAAATTCCATGTCGCATTTCGGGCAATAAGGCATGATTGATTCCTCCTGAGAGTCTGATTTTGTATCTGATTGAAAGAATCAGCCGCGGGGTATCCGGACAAATCCTGAATCATTATCGTCGATTATAAAACAGAATTGTGGATTCGTCCAGACAGAAGCCGGAAAATGCCCCTTTTATTTACCGGATGATTATGATAAAATCAGGAGAAGATTGTAACAAAATCAGAAAGGATATTTGATTTATGAGGACAGCGGTCGGTACAGACAGCAGCAGCGGGATTTCACAGGCGCAAGCGAAAAAACTGGGAATCTTTGTGATTCCGATGCCGTTTATTATTGGCGGTAAAGAGTACGAGGACGGCGTTACCCTCACAAATGATGAGTTTTATGAGAGAATGGCGGAGAATGTCGAGATCAGCACGTCTCAGACTTCACCGCAGGAGCTCAGTGACCGATGGGATGAGATATTAAAAGAGTACGATGAGATTGTATATATCCCGCTTTCAAGCGGTTTAAGCGGCGCATTTCAGACAGCGGAGCTGGTGGCGGAGGATTACGATGGCCGCGTGCAGGTTGTCAATAACCAGCGGGTGTCTGTGACCCAGCGGCAGTCGGTGCTGGATGCGTGCGAACTGGTACAGAGAGGGTATGGAGCGGCAAACGTGCGCGAGATTCTGGAAAAGGGGAAATTTGATTCCAGTATCTATATTACGGTTGACACTTTGAAATATCTGAAACGAGGAGGGCGTATTACGCCGACAGCTGCCGCGCTTGGCACGCTGTTGAGGATCAAACCGGTGCTGCAGATCCAGGGGGAAAAAGTAGACGCTTTTTCGCGGGCACGCACGATGAAACAGGGCCGGGAGGTTATGCTTTCCGCTCTGGCCCATGATCTGGAGAGCCGCTTTGGTGATCCGGAGGCGGAGCATAGCCGGATCGCGATTGCTCATACCCAGAATCGTGAGATGGCGGAAGATTTTGCGAAGGAGATCCGCGGACGGTTTCCCAGGACGGGGGAGATTCACATCGCTCCTCTTTCGTTAAATACCGCATGTCATATCGGCCCCGGTTCTCTGGGCGTGGCATGCAGTAAAATGATTACCTGTTAGCGGCAAAGAAAAGGAAGGATATGGGACACAGACTGACGGCCGGATTCCGGCCATGGAAACGAAAGATTGTCCTGCGGATGCGGGTGGTAATATTTTTTCTGCTGCTTTTATTTGGCTGTATTCCGACATTTTTCTGTGCACAGACGATCATCCGTTCGGTGCAGCAGAATGAGATCGACGCAAGGATGGTCGAGATTCAGAATCAGTGCAGGATTGTGAGCAGCAAGATGACGCGGCTGCGGTATTTCTGGGAGGAGGGAGGAGTGCCCTCTCTGGACAGTGAGATCGAGACGATGGCGGATGTGTACAACGGAAGGATCGTCGTGGTGGACCGGGATTTCCGGATTGTTCAGGACACCTTTCATATCGCGGAAAACCGGCTGATGGTGGCGGAGGAAGTGATCCGCTGTTTTCAGGGGGAAAACAGCAGCAAGTATAATTCGCAGAAAAATTATTTCATCCAGACGCTGCCGGTTTATGATAATACGGATGATAAAGGCATCGACGGAGTGCTGGTGATTACGGTATCAACAGAAAGTATCATCAATCTGCTGGATAAGGTGATGGACCGGGCATCCTTTTTTCAGGTACTGACGCTGATTATTCTGGTAATGGCGGCGTTTGTGGCGGTTCGTGTGCTCTTTACACCGTTTGAGGAATTGCAGAAGAAGCTGGATCTGGTGGCTGAAGGGTTTCTGGATACAGATATTACGACGAGCACTTACAGGGAGACTTTAAAAATCTCCGAATCCGTTGAGCAGACGATTACCAAGCTGCGGGAAATCGATGAGTCGCGCCAGGAGTTTGTTTCCAATGTTTCCCATGAGCTGAAGACTCCGATTACTTCGATCCGCGTACTGGCGGATTCCCTGATGGGGATGGAGGATGTCCCGACAGAACTGTACCAGGAGTTCATGGAGGATATTTCACATGAGATTGATCGTGAGACGCAGATTATCAACGACCTGCTCGCACTGGTCAAAATGGACAAGTCTAATGCCGAATTGAACATCTCAACCGTTAATGTCAATCTGCTGGTAGAACAGATACTGAAGCGGCTGCGTCCGATCGCCGACCGCCAGAAAGTAGAACTGATTTTTGAGAGCATCCGGGAGGTCAGTGCGGAGATTGATGAGGTAAAGGTGTCGCTGGCAATTACGAATCTGGCAGAGAACGCGGTGAAATACAACACAGAAAACGGCTGGGTCCGCGTAACAGTGGATGCTGACCATAAGTTCTTCTATATTAAGATCTCAGATTCGGGAATCGGGATCCCGGAGGAAGAGCAGAATAAAATTTTCGATCGTTTTTACCGGGTGGACAAGACCCGTTCGCGCGAGACGGGAGGAAGCGGACTTGGACTGGCGATCACACGGAATGTGGTGCTGATGCATAAAGGTGCGATTAAGCTTACAAGCCGGCCGGGCGAGGGGAGCACGTTTACGCTGCGTATTCCGCTCAAATATATTGCGTCGGCGGGAGGACAGGGATGAAGATAATCGGCAGACAGATGATTGTGCTGTTTACGGCGCTTTTGTTATTGTCGGGATGCGGAAAACTCCTGGGGCAGGCCGACCCGACGCAGGAAGGGGAGCAGCTTTATCAGATTTATTATCTGAATTCATCCGGGACCCGGATGGCGGCGCAGGAATACCGTACGCGGACAGAGAGCGCGGAGACGCTGATTCAGGAGCTGATGGAGCAGTTTTTAAATGTGCCGCCGGACGTGGACTGTCAGACGGCTCTTTCGGGGAAGGCAGAATATCTGGGATATAAGTGGGAGGACAGCGTACTCTATCTGTATTTTGATAATAATTATACCAGTATGAAGCCAGATCGGGAGATCCTCTGCCGGGCGGCGCTGGTTCGTACACTTACGCAGGTGGCGGGTGTGGAATTCATCAATATTTATGCAGGGGAACAACCGCTGATGGATCGCAGCGGGATGCCGGTCGGGATGTTGAGCGCGAGTGATTTTATCGACAACATCAGCGATGTGAATGCGTACGAGGAGACGGAGCTTACGCTTTATTTTGCGGATGAGACAGGGGAAAAGCTGGTCCCGGAGAAGCGTCAGGTCGTCTATAACATCAGCAATTCCCTGGAACGGGTCGTGGTAGAGCAGCTGATCAGCGGCCCCCAGGCCCGGGGATTAAAGCCGGTGCTGGAGCCTGGTACGGAGCTTTTAAATATTTCGGTGAATGAAAATATCTGTTATATTAATTTTGGCTCATCGTTTCTGAATAATGCTCTGGAGGTGACGGCTGAGCTTCCGATCTACGCGATTGTCAATTCATTGTCAGAGCTTTCCAGTGTAAACCGGATCCAGATCACGGTGAATGGAGAGCAGAATGTCATGTTCCGGGAAACGGTATCCCTGAATGATCTTTTTGAACGAAATCTGGATTATCTGCAGCAGTGACAGGAGGGATGAAGCTGCGTGGAAAAACGACCGCTTTTCTTATTTGCGGGAGGGTTCGTACTTGGAGAGGTGCTGGGCCTGCGAAATCAGACGGCGGTAAGGATCGTGGCGGTGGCCGCGCTGGCGGTAATAGCCGGATACGTTTTGAGCAATGCGGGAAGAGAAAAAACAAAAAAATCAGGAGAAGAAGATCCGAAATCCATTCTCCGGTTACGAAAGAAGAGCAGAGTCCGAAAAGCGGGGCTTCTGCTCTTTTTTATCCTCTGCGGCGTTATACGCGGCGGATGGGAGCGTCAGATCTGGGAAAAGGAAGCGGCGTTTGATCTGGATGGGAAGACATGCAGTTTCACCGGAGTGGTGGAACGTATCCGGGAGAGCGGGGATCGGTATGAGCTTCTGCTGCAGCCGGCGGTGTCTGAGCGGGGAGAATGGCTTCGCGGTTTGCTGGTTTATGTGGATCGCAGCCTGACCGGAGAGTTGTCGATCGGCTTTCGGGTGCGGGCGGAGGGAAAGGTAAGCGCGGTGGAAGCGGCGGGCAATCCGGGACAGTTTGATTATCGCAGTTATTATCGGGCACAGAAGCTGAGCTGTCGCATGAGCGCAGTGGAGTTTGAGATTATCGATCGAAAACAGAAAATGGGAGATCGATGCCGGGATGCGCTGCGTCGTCTGTCTTCCTGTCTGGGAGATATTCTGGATGAATCAGCGGATGAAAGGGACGCGGGAGTTCTTAAGTCCATGCTGCTCGGAGACAAGAGCGGTCTGGATCCGGAGATTCGCGATCTTTATCAAAGAAACGGAATCGCGCATCTGCTTGCGATCAGTGGACTGCACCTGTCACTGATCAGTATGGCGGTGTACGGGGTGCTGCGCAGACTGGGCGGCGGTTATGGGACTGCTGGCATGGCCGGTTGTCTCGTGCTGGTCAGTTTCTGTGTGATGACCGGGAGTTCTGCTTCGTCTGTCCGTGCACTGGTGATGGTACTGTGCGGATATCTGGCGGCATATCTGGGGCGTACCTATGATGTGCTGACAGCTCTTGGAGTGGCAGGATTTCTGATCCTCTGGGACAGCCCGTGGCAGCTGACTCAGTCCGGAGTCCAGTTATCTTTTGCGGCGGTAGCGGGGATTGCGGCGGTGCAGGAGTCGAAGACCCTTCCGGTGTCTGTGGCACTGCAGGCGGCAACTGTGCCGGTGATCCTCTATCATTATTTTCAGCTGCCACTCTACGGGATTGTGCTCAATCTGCTGGTACTTCCGCTGGTAGGCGGAGTCATCGGTTCGGGGACTCTGACAATATTGTGTGGGATTGGAAACCGGATGGCAGCGCGTTTCTTTGCAGGAACGGCGCATGTGATTCTGCTGTGGTATGACTGGCTGTGTCGTTTTTTTCAGAAGCTGCCGATGGCAAATCTGGTTCTGGGACGGCCGGCGGCCTGGCAGATCGGGCTGTATTATGGTGGGTTGATCATTTTATTAAAATATCTGGAGAAGGCAGAGGCAGGAAAATGTGGAGGACAGATGGAACCGGGTGTGGGCGTGGATAATTGTAATCAGGAATAAAGGAAGTCTGAGAACGGGGGAAGTTTTCGCAAAACAGAAAAATTTTGTGTGATAGAAAAAATCCGGGGGATGATACGGAGGGCACGGGGGACGGCAAAAGACCTGATTGTCATATGTATACTGACCCTGATTTTACTGCCGTTCCCTGTGCGCGATTTCCGGGTAACCTTTCTGGATGTGGGGCAGGGAGATGGAATTTTCCTGCGGGGAAGAGGTTTTTCCATTTTGGCAGACGGAGGCAGCAGCAGTGTTTCGGATCTGGGGGAAGACCGGCTGGAACCGTTTCTCAAATCTCAGGCAGTGACAGAGGTAGACTACGCGATTGTGAGTCATGGAGATCAGGATCATATCAATGGGCTGGAGTATCTGCTGGGCGCGGAGTCAGACATCCGGATCCGGAATCTGGTACTGCCGGCGGCCGGCCGCGGAGATGAGATTTATGAAGAACTCGGTGAATTGGCGGCGGATCAGGGAACTCAGGTTTTCTGGATGGAGACAGGAGACCGGATCGAGGCAGGCAACCTGACTCTGGTTTGCCTGTACCCGGAGGACTCTCAGGACAGTCCATCCGAAGAAAGAAATGACCATTCTCTGGTGATCCGCTGTGATTACGGGGATTTTCATCTGCTGCTGACAGGGGATATGAGTGCGGAGGGAGAAAATGCGATATTATCAGAGAGTGACAGGAAAAGACAACTCGCGGAGATTTCTGCATTAAAAATCGCTCATCACGGTTCCGCAACGGCATCCGGCGAGGAGTGGCTGGATGCGATATCTCCGATGTGGGCGGTTATTTCGTATGGGAAAAACAATCGGTACGGACATCCGAATGCCAGAGTTGTGGAAGCACTTACAGAAAGAAATATCACCGTTTTTCAGACGGCGCTGGATGGGGCGGTGACGCTGCGCACAGACGGAAAAACGATCGGGTGGAGCACATTTCTGGCGCGGGAGAATCCGGATTAAGGCTGAGATTTCTCCTGCTCCAGGACAGTCTTCAGGATTGTCAGAGCGAGATTCTGTGTGTTGGGCGAGACGGTTTCCCACAGGGCTTCGATCTCTTTGATCTGGCTGACTTCATTTGTGGACAGATCATTCTGCAGCAGATAATCCGGAGAAATGCGCAGAGCATTGCAGATGTCGACAAAGACCGGGAGACTGGGTGTTTTCATACCGCTTTCAATCTGGCGCAGGTAAACGGAGTTGATATGGCACAACTCGGAAAGCTGTTCTGCGGTTAATCGACGATCGTTTCTTGCTGATTTGATTTGTCTGCCCAGTCCTTGTACATTCATGAGATCACCTATAATCATAAGCTTTTTGCTTTTGTATTGTATGCTTCAAGCTTAAAATAGCATTGTGGAATTTAACAGATTCTGATAGACTATGCAATATAAGCTGTCAGGTAACAAATATCCAGATTTGGAGCAGGTGAATGATATGAGAGAGGATTCCGGGAATAAGGTAGAACGAATTTTATCAATTTATTCAAGGTTAAAAGAAGGAAGTGTTATCGATAAGGCGAAGGAGATTGCCGGGCAGGGGATAACGGAGAGGACGCTGCAGCGTGACATTGCAGACATTCAGGCATTTCTGCGTAACCGGATCAATGAAAAGGGTGAGATTCAGGAGATTCAGTATGAGCGGTCAACCGGCGTGTACCGGCTGGTTACAAGAACAGAAAAACAGCTGAGTTCACGGGAAATACTGGTTGTCTGCCAGGCGTTGCTGGAAGGGAATTCCCTGGAGCGTGAAGAACTGCTGCCGATTCTTTATAAGCTGTTAAATAACTGTGACGAGGGATGGGAACGGGAACGGATCAGGGAAATGATTACGAATGAAGGGGAACACTGCGGAAAATAAAAATGAAGTCATTGCGGAATCGCCAAATTCCTGTTATGATGGGACAGGGAACAAGGAAACCAGAGAGGATTGCCAGTATCCTCTTTTTTCATCTTTGCGGCTTATGCCGCACCCGGGTCTACGCTCCGCTTCGGTCGGAGCTAAACGGATGTCCACCGGACATCCAGCGTCAGCGCGACGAGTATGAGGCAAAAAGCCGCCTCCTACTCGTTGAGGCTTGTCTATGAGGAGGCAGATTATGAGAAAGAGATCGGAAACAGCGGAAAAGGACACCTGGAAGTTAGAGGATATGATTCCGTCGGATGAAGCGTGGGAGGAACTTTTTGCGGAGGCGGCCGGAGAGCTGATTGCCTATGAGGAGTTTAAGGGACATCTGGCGGAGTCGGCGGATATCCTGTGCCGGTGTCTGACTTTTGATGACCGTTCCTCTCAGAAGATGGAGCTCTTATATGTTTATGCGAAGATGCGGCTGGATCAGGATGCGTCGGAGCAGAAATATCAGGATTTCTTTGCCAGAGCGCAGTCGCTTTCTTTTCAGGCAGCACAGGCGTCGTCTTTTATGGCGCCGGAGATCCTGGCAATGCCGCAGGAACTGCTGGAGGAGTATCAGCAGGCAGATAACGGCATCAGCCGCTTCCGGCGTTCCCTGGAGATGCTGACGGAAAAAAGAGCACATACGCTCACGGAGGAAATGGAAAACCTGCTGGCGGCTTCTTATGAGGCGACACAGGGAGCGTCGCAGATCTTTGGCATGTTCAATAATGCGGATATCCGCTTTCCGATGATCGCGGATGCAGATGGGAAGAATGTGCAGATCACGCATGGAAATTATATCGCGCTGCTGGAAAGTCAGGACCGGAAAGTACGCAAAGACGCCTTTGAGGGAATGTACAGCGTCTATCGGCAGTTTTCCAATACTCTGGCGGCGGCTTTTGCATCAAATGTCAAACAGGCGGTTTTTTACGCGAAGGCTAAAAAATATGCTTCCAGCCGGGAATATATGCTTGCAGACAATGAAGTGCCGGTGCAGGTTTATGATAATCTGGTGTCGGCAGTGAGAGAGGCTCTGCCGAAGCTCCATCGCTATGTGTCACTGAGAAAACAGGTGCTGCAGCTGGATGAGCTTCATATGTATGATCTGTATGTGCCGCTGGTGGCGTCTTATGACAGAAAATACACATTGGAGGAAGCAAAGAAAATCGTAAAAGAGGGACTCGCGCCGCTCGGAGAAGAATACGGACAGATCCTGCAGGAAGGCTTTGACCATCGTTGGATCGATGTCTATGAAAATGAAGGAAAACGAAGCGGAGCCTATTCCTGGGGTGTGTACGGTTGCCATCCCTATGTGCTGATGAATTTCCATGGAACATTAAATGACGTCTTTACGCTGGCACATGAAATGGGACACTCGATCCATTCCTGGTATTCCGACCATAACCAGACCTACACGGATGCCGGTTATAAGATCTTTGTCGCAGAAGTAGCGTCCACCTGCAACGAAGCGCTGCTGATCCGCCATCTGATCGCCGGGAGCAAAGACCAGGCAGAAAAAGCATATCTGATCAACCATTTTCTGGAGACCTTCCGGGGAACCCTGTACCGCCAGACGATGTTTGCCGAATTTGAGCAGGAAGCACACGCGATGGCCGAACGAGGGGAGAGCCTGACAGCACAGGGGCTGTGCGGATACTATCACAGACTGAATGCAGAATATTTCGGCCCGGAGATGACGGTAGATCCCTCGATCGATTATGAATGGGAGCGGATCCCGCATTTTTACACTCCATTTTATGTCTACCAGTACGCAACCGGATTCAGCGCAGCTGTTGCGATCAGCAGCCGGCTCCTGCGGGGAGAGCCAGGCGCACTGGAAGGATACCGCCGGTTCTTAAGCGGCGGATGCTCCCGGAAACCAGTAGAACTGCTGAAACTATGCGGCATCGACATGTCCACCCCGGAACCCGTAAGGGAGGCATTAGCATTTTTCGATGAACTGCTGGATGAATTTGAAGATATTTATCTATGCCAGTAGGTAGTCCATGAGAGAGACAAATATCCGCAGAGGACATTTTTCACGTCGGCACTTAGTGAGCAGGATGCTTTTCCTGCGAACTTAGTACCGCTACGTGAAAATCTAAGTGCGAACGGTCCTCGGAGGATATTTGTCTCTCTCATGGACGGACAGTTTGTCAATATAGTATATATAGACATTTTTTCAGGAAGGATAAGAAAAAGCACATGGAATACTGGGACATTTATGATAAGGATAAACACAGAACCGGCCGGCTCATGAAAAAAAACGACTGGATCTTAAAAGACGGCGAGTACCATCTGTCAGTGCTGGGCGCAGTCATGCGCCCGGACGGAAAATTTCTGATCACACAGCGGGTCCTGACGAAACCCTGGGCTCCCGGCTGGTGGGAGATCCCCGGCGGAGCGGCACAGGCGGGAGAGACCTCCGAGGAGGCGGTGCTCCGCGAAGTGAGAGAAGAAACCGGTCTGGATGTGTCAGAAGCAGAGGGCGGCTATGTCTTCAGCTATCATCGGGAAAATCCGGGCGAGGGAGATAATTATTTTGTCGATATCTACCGCTTTGTCATGGACTTTGACGAGAGTGATGTCAGAATTCAGAAGGGAGAAGTACTGGGATTTCGCCTGGCGGCAGGCGAAGAGATTCACGCGCTGGCAGAGCAGGGAATCTTTCTGCATTATGACAGTATCCGGCGGGTATTCGAATAGAGATATTTTATAGTGAACGACAGAAATAATTTGTCGCTTACTATAGATTCAGGAAAGTGAGCGAGAAGGATGGAATGGAAAATAATCGCGCATATCGAGACGGATTTCCCGGAGAAATTCGGCATCCCGCGTCAGAGCACACTGGTACCGGAACTGACGGGGACCATTGTCTTTGAACCGGAGTACCGTCAGCCGGAGGCACTGCGCGGCATCGACGGATACGAATATCTGTGGCTGCTCTGGCAGTTTGAGGTGCCGGAGCGCGGGGGCTGGTCGGCTACCGTGAAGCCGCCGCGTCTGGGAGGCAATACGCGCATGGGAGTGTTTGCGACACGCTCCCCCTTTCGGCCCAATCCGATCGGACTTTCGTGCGTACGGCTGGAATTGGTCGAGTGGGAGAGCAGCCGCGGACCGCTGCTGCATGTATCGGGGATTGATTTGCGGGATCAGACGCCGATTTATGACATCAAGCCCTACCTTCCTTATGTAGACAGTCATCCGGAAGCAAGAGGCGGCTTTGCCGAAGAAGTAAAAGGTGAGCGTCTGCAGGTCATTTTCCCGGATGAATTGCTGATGCGTCTGCCCACAGATAAACGAGAAGCGATCATAAAGACCCTGGCAGAGGATCCGAGACCTTCCTATCAGAACGATCCGGAACGAGTGTACGGGGTTGCCTATGCCGGGACCAATATCCGTTTTCGTGTGGATGGAGACATACTGACAGTGATTGATCTCTCGGAGCTCGGAGAAGCGGTCAGTTCCTCAAGAGTACCAAAATGATATCCCATTTCCTCCCATTTGGTGAGAAGTTCGTCGAGAATTTCCGCGTTGGTGCGAGAGGTACTGTGAAGCAGGACGATTGCGCCGGGATGGATACGGGAGGTCAGCTTCTGCATGGCCTCCTCATGAGAAGGCTGTTTGTCCTCGTACCAGTCTACATAGGCGAGACTCCAGAAAAAGGTGTGGTAGCCGAGTTCATCCGCCATTCTCAGATTGGCCTCACTGTACAGTCCCTGCGGAGGGCGATAGAAGCGGCTCATTTTCTGACCGGTGACCTCTTCGCAGAGCTCCTCCAGTGACTGAAGCTCCTGGGTGAAGTCCTCCTTTGTGGAGATTTTAGACATGTCCGGGTGATGAAAAGTATGGTTGCCGACCGTATGCCCCTCGGCGATCATTCGCTTTACCAGATCAGGGCTGGTATTCAGATAATTCCCAACAAGAAAAAAGGTGGCTGAAACCTGATGCTTTTTCAGAGCATCCAGGATCGCCGGTGTATTGCCATTTTCATAACCGGCGTCAAACGTGAGGTAGATGACGGGCTCCTTAGTATTGCCGACATAGTGAGCATGATACCGGGCGAGATCATCCGCAGTGGCATTGCCCACGGGAGTCCTGCCTTCCTGTTGAAAACTCAGTCCCCAGCTGCCGTCCGCAGATACCGGGAGCGGTTCGACAGAGGAAACATCCGGTACCGGATGGGTGAGATGGGCAAGGAAGGTACCGGCAAAAAAAGCAAGGATGAGAAAAAGCGCCGTTCGCAGAAGACCCGGAAAAGAGACTCGCTTTTGACGGAGATAATGACGCAGGGCGGCAGTAAGATAACGCAGATCAGACATATAGACACCTGAGAAGAAACCTTGGAGTAGGATATGCGGGCTGGGGTTGGAATATACATGTTTTTTATTAATATAAACTATATGTATGCCAGGAAAACAGTCCCTGAGAGGAAAGAATATCTGTAGAGGACTTGTGTTAAATTTTGTTAAAATGACGCGCATCAGCCCGTTTCCGACTTGTAAACAAAAAAGTAATGTTTTATAATCAGTACGGAGTTTTGCAACCATCCGATTAAAAAGGATCATTCAGAGGAGTATAAAATTATAGGAAGAT
The DNA here is from genome assembly GCA_020860565.1 of Clostridiales bacterium. Taxonomy (GTDB): domain Bacteria; phylum Bacillota; class Clostridia; order Lachnospirales; family Lachnospiraceae; genus Brotaphodocola. The sequence goes on along the minus strand of JAJBUA010000076.1, from coordinate 17,528 downwards.
AAGCACAGAAAATTTGGGGATACAGGTGAGAATATGTTGCAGATGAATGAAACGATCACAGCGAAAGAGCGGGTCGATAAACCGGATTATGAGCAGGAGATTATAGCGATCATCCGAAGTGGTCAGAGCCCAAAGGTTCTCCGCGACCAGCTGGAAGATTACCATGAGAACGATATTGCGGACGCGATTCCTGAGCTCACCGTGCAGGAACGTAAGAAGCTTTTCCATTTACTGGATATCCCAACGCTGTCGGATATCCTGGAGTATATGGATGAAGACGAGACGATCAGCTGCCTGAAGGAAATGGATCTTCTGAAAGCAGCGTCAGTTGTCTCTGAGATGGATTCTGATTACGCGGCGGATCTGCTGGAGGCGATGCCGGAAGACCGCCGTGCGAGAGTACTGAATCTGATGGATGAGGAATCCAAACAGGATGTACAGCTGCTGGCGTCTTTTGATGATGATGAAATCGGCAGTAAGATGACTACCGATTATATTGTGATTAACCGCAGTTTGTCCGTAAAGGCTGCGATGCGGGAACTGATCAGCCAGGCGGAGGATAATAATAACGTTTCCACAATTTATGTAGTAGATGACGCCGAGGTTTTTTATGGTGCAGTCGATCTGCGTGAGCTGATTATCGCACGTCAGGACACGATCCTTGAAGATCTGGCGGCAACCTCTTTCCCCTATGTGTACGCACACGAGAGTATTGATGATTGTATCGAAGAGTTAAAGGATTACTCGGAGGACTCGATCCCTGTGCTTGACAGCGATAACCGCGTGCTGGGCGTCATTACTTCCCAGAACCTGATTGAAGTCGTGGATGAAGAGATGGGAGAGGATTACGCCCTGTTCGCCGGTCTGACTGCAGAGGAGGATCTGTCGGAGACGCTGTTTGAGAGCATGAAGAAGCGACTCCCGTGGCTGATTATCCTGCTGTTTCTTGGTCTGATGGTATCGGCGGTGGTCAGTGCATTCGAAAAGGTGGTCGCGCAGCTGACGTTAATCATGGCCTTCCAGTCGCTGATCCTGGATATGTCAGGCAATGTCGGGACGCAGTCGCTGGCGGTCACGATCCGTGTATTGATGGATGAGACACTGACCGCACGTCAGAAGATCGGTCTGGTCATCAAGGAATCGCGGGTTGGCTTTTGCAATGGACTGGTTCTGGGTTCCGCGTCGTTTCTGTTTGTCGGTTTGTTTCTGATGATCGTGAAGAGATTGCCGGCTTCTTTTGCGTATGCCGTTTCCGGCTGCATCGGCCTTTCGATGGTGATCGCGATGCTGGTTTCGAGTGTGGTCGGAACCGTGATCCCGCTGGCATTTAAACAGGTCCATGTGGATCCTGCGGCAGCTTCCGGTCCGTTGATCACGACAGTCAATGATCTGGTTGCTGTGGTGGTTTATTACAGCCTGAGCTGGTTTTTGCTGCTGCAGGTGCTGCATCTGGCGGGGTAGATGCTGTCTGATCAGTTATCAGTTTAATGACAGAAGATAGTCTGCTATATGAAAACAGGGAATACAGGTGAGAATATGGGAAAGCCGGATGAGATTTTGACAGAAAAAGACCGGGTGGAAAAACCGGATTATGTGGAGGAAATTATTGCAGTTGTACGCAGTAACCGTTCCCCCAGGATTCTTCAGGAAAAACTGGAGGATTATCATAATAACGATATTGCGCAGGCGATTCCCAGACTGACCGCACAGGAGCAGACGAAGCTTTTTAATCTGCTGGATCTGGAGACATTGTCTGGCATTTTCGAATATATGGAGGAAGATGACGCGATCCGTTGTCTGAAGGAGATGGATCTGCAAAAAGAGATTGCGATTGTCTCCGAGATGGATTCGGATCGTGTGGCATCCATCCTCAGCCTGATTCCCGGGGAAAGGCGCAGGCTTCTGCTCAGCCTGATGGACGAGGAGGCCAAGCGGGATATCGAATTGATCGCTTCCTTTGATGAGGATGAGATCGGCAGCCGGATGTCCACGGACTATATTCTGATCCGGCGGGATCTTTCGATCAAGGGAGCCATGCGGGAGCTTCTGAAACAGGCCAGGGAGAATGAAAATGTCTCTACGATCTTTGTTGTGGATGAAGCAGGCGTCTTCTACGGGACGATTGATCTGCGTGAGCTGATTATCGCCCGTCAGGGGGATTCTCTGGAGTCGGTGATTGCGACCTCGTTCCCCTATGTCTATGCCCATGAAAGTATTGATGAATGTATTGAGAAGCTGAAGGATTATTCGGAAGATTCGATCCCGGTTCTGGATAATAAGAATCACGTGCTGGGAGTTATCACCTCTCAGAGCCTGATTGAAGTCGTGGATGAGGAAATGGGGGAGGATTATGCCCGTTTCGCAGGTCTGACCGCAGAAGAGGAGCTTTCGGAGACGCTTCCGGAGAGCATGAAGAAGCGGCTGCCATGGTTGATCACCCTGCTGTTTCTGGGGCTTTTTGTGTCCGGAGTAGTGAGTTCCTTTGAGAAGGTGGTTGCCCAGCTGACATTGATCATGGCGTTTCAGTCTCTGATCCTGGGTATGTCCGGCAATGTCGGGACACAGTCGCTGGCGGTTACGATCCGCGTGCTGATGGATGAGACTTTGACTGCGCGCCAGAAGATAGGACTGGTATTGAAGGAATCCAGAGTGGGTTTTTGCAACGGTCTGATCCTTGGGATCGCGTCCTTTCTGGTCGTGGGACTTTTCCTGGTTATCGCCAAGGGACAGTCGTTTGCGTATGCATATGCGATTTCCGGCTGTATCGGGATCGCCATGGTGACCGCGATGCTGGTGTCCAGTACGGTGGGGACGGTGATTCCGCTCTTCTTCAAACAGATCCACGTCGACCCGGCGGCAGCCTCCGGGCCGCTGATCACCACGGTCAATGATCTGGTTGCGGTTGTTGTGTATTATGGACTGTGCTGGGTGCTGTTGCTGCAGGTGCTGCATCTGGCGGGGTGAAACATTTAAATTGTTAAAGTTTACCTGATTGCACGATTGTTGAATTTGTGTTATTTTTCACCTGAAAAAGTGTTTTTTACACTTGAGGGTGAGTGAGATGAATAACTTTACAGGTAAATTGTCTGACAGAGAAGTAGGTCAGTTTATATTGCCGTTGTTTGTTTCAACGGTGTTCAGCAATGGGTATTCGATGGTGAATGCGGCAGTCAGCGGGCGTTTCCTGACGCCCGGGGCGCTGGCAGTGATAGTAGCCTGTGGTTCGTGCCTGAGCATGGAGAGTTATCTCTATGTAAGTATGACTACGGGATTTGGATTCTTTATCAACCGATGTATCGGATCGGGAGATATCAAACGGCAGAGGGAGTCATTGTGGGGATCCCTGTGGCTTTGCCTCTGCATGATCATTCTGGGCATTTTTCTGTCCGGGCTGGCGGACATGATCATGACGCTGGCTAATATTCCTGATTATATGCGTGAAGATGCAAGGCCTTACATGAGGGTGATCCTCTTTGGCGGCGGGTTCTGGGCGCTGGAAAATCTGCTGGTACAGGTAGCAGAGGCTCTGGGTGAGAGCCGTGTGCCGGCTTTTTTATCGATGATGAGCGTCGTTGTGCAGACCTGTGTGATGGTTTTGCTGATCGTTCAGGGCGGCTTGGGGGTGGAGGCGTCGGCGCTGGCTGTGCTGACGAATCATCTCTGGGTGGCAGCGCTGCTGTTTTTATGGGTTTTGCGGCAGCCTGTCGGGAGAAAACTCCTGATGTCACCCTGCCTGCCGGCGCGCTCCGTCTGGTCGGAGCTTTTGCAAAACGGATGTTCCAAATCCTTCATGATGATGATCATTGGCCTGGGAGCCTTTTTGTTCCAGCGGAGGATCAATACGCTGCCGGAGGATATTCTGACCGGTTATTCCTATGGTCAGGTGCCGGTCAATTTTCTGATGTCATCCCTGGGTGCATTCGCCGTGACGGCGGGACTGATCACCGGACAGAACAGGGGAAGGGATCGGATCAGAGAAGCAGACCGCTGGAATCAGAAGCTGCTGGCCGCGAGTGCCATTCTCTGTGTCATTTATATCGTGAGTGTACTGATGTTTGCTCCGGTGATCATCCGGTCCCTGTCGGGAGCGGAGCTTTCTGAGACCAGTCTGCAGGCCGGAAGCCGGATCCTGCGGATCCAGATCTGCGCGCTGCCGCTGGTGAGCTGCTATATCATCATGAGAAATTCTCTTCAGTCAATGGGAGTCTACCGGGCGCTGCCGCTGCTGGGAGGACTGGAGGCAGCCGTCTGTCTGATCTTTGCGTGGGGGTTGATGCCGCAATACGGATATACAGCGGTTTGCTGGTGCGCGGCATTCAAATGGGGAATCCCCGCTGTGACCGGAGTCCTGATTTACCGTAGATGTCTGAGAAATGAAATCGCAGAATGAGTTGAGCCGCATGACAGAGTGAGAAAAGTTCGAGGTGAGATGGAATGATCGTAACGGAGCAGGTAAAAGCAGAATTGGAAGAACTGGCCAGGACCTGTATCCGCCTGGGAGAAGAGGAGCGGCCGGAGATGGTCTGGCTGAAGAAACGTTATGAGCGGTTTCGGAAAACAGAAGGGATCTTCAAGAAAACCGAGGCGGATGAACTGATCTACGCAAAAATGTATGCGTCGCTGCCGCAAAAGTCCTCGGATACATTAAAGATACGCTACTGGCGGACCGGCAGACACATGCCGGTCAACCGGAGTCAGTGTGTGGCGTTTGGACGCGCGATGGATCTGTCAGAGGAAGAGCAGAGAGAGTTACTGATTTCCTATTGTGACCGTTGTGATCGGACCTTTGGGACGGAGCCGGAGCCGGAGACGCCCGAAGGCAGGATCTACGAACAAAGACGCAGCAGACTGGATGAACTGGCAGCGGAATATCTGGATAAGATTCATCCGATCCGCCGGATGCGGATGGGTGTGCGGCGCCAGGACATGAAGCATTATCTGCGGCATTTTTATTATATGGATGCGAGAGCTTATCTCGGACAGAAGAATCATAAGGGATCGGAAAAACATTTTGACAGCATTAATTATGATTCGGAATTCAGCCGTCAGATGCTGTTGCTGGGAGAGATTCCGAGAAGAAGCATGATCCGGCATATTATCATATTTGCGCAGCCTTTTCTTAACCGTCGTCTGGTCAGTGAATATCTGGAAGGATTCGGATATCTGCCGTTAACAGAGAAACATACCACGGCAAGAGGCAGTCATCTGGACCGGCTGATTCTGGGATTTCTGAAGCTTTACGAGGAATCCTGCAGGGGGATGGATCCCGCGGAATGCTCCGTTTGGCTTCAGGAGGCTTATCAATGTCTGGATGTCTGTCTGGGAGAAAAAGAAGATCTGCGGTTTCTGTATTTTAAAGCTCTGAAGGGTTAATATGACGGGTGAACATGGGTATGAGTGGGAGAGAAAATTACGAGAAGGATCTGTTGGAATGGAAAGAACGGCAGTTTGAGCTTCGCGCCCGGTATCGGGATACGCCGGCCGGATTTCAAAGTGAAGAACAGGAAGCCGGTGAGAGGATTCACCTGGAAGAAGCGCGTGGGCGATACCGGGAATCCTGCGTGATGCGTCTGCTCACACAGAATAACCGGATGCCGGAGGAAATCTTTGTAGGCAGGGAGGCGATCCTAAGCCGGATCGAGAAAGAACTGATGGACCGGCAGGCACCGGTCATCCTCTACGGGATGGGCGGCATGGGAAAAAGTTCCATTGCCAGGGAATACGTGCGGCGGAAGGGGAAGGATTACGACCATGTGCTTTTCATCTATGGGGATGCGGGAATCCGGTCAGCCATCTGTGACGACGTTCAGGTATCGATCAGCAATCTGCAGTATTCCCGCGATGAATACGGGAGCCGGATCAACTATTTCCGGGAGAAAATACGGGTCCTGACCGGGATCGCCGGAGAGGAAAAGCTCCTGCTGGTGATCGATGACTGGAATCGGGAGAAGGACGCAGGAAGGGACGAGGTCTTTGCCATTCCCTGTGATATCATCGTGACGACCCGCATGCATCCGTCGGTATGGGGATTTGAGGGAGGCATTCCGATATCCGGGTTTGAAACACGGCAGGAGTGGGATCAGTTTCTGTCCGCTTACGCAAAAGGATCTGTCAGTGAGGAGGAAAGAGAGTGTCTGGATCAATACTGCAGACAGGTAGGCGGCCAGGTACTGCTGATGAAGATCCGGATTGCGGACAATGAGTGGCGGGAAGGAAAAACTGAAGATATGACAGAGGCGATTTTCTCAGAGGGGAAACCGTCTCTGGAAAACCTGATGGATCTTTTTTCACGTTTTTCGCTCAGACAGGAGGAAAAACAGGCACTGAGAGAACTCTCTGTTATGCCGGTTAAGGGAATCCCGCAGTCGTTGTATCTGAAGATCTCGAAGGTATCCGCAAAGACACTGGATCGGCTGGAATCCTGTCTGCTGCTCAATCGACAGAAACAGGACGAGGAGTGTGTATTGTCTTTGCATCCGCTGGTTGCTGAGGCGGTGAGACAGCTTTTTACACCGACACTGACGAACTGCCGCGGTATGGTGGCGGCTTTTTGCAATGCCCAGTGGAATATGTGGGAGGACACCTACGCAGAGAATCAGAAAATGGAGCCGTATGTCTTTGCGATTATGAAAGCCTTTCCGCGCCCGTTATCGTGGTTTGCCATCGAACTGGAGCGTCTGTCTACCTGGCTGTGGATTCAGGAATATTATGAAGAGGCTGAAGAATGGCAGAAGAAAATCGTGGAATGTGTAGAACGGGATTTTGGCGAATACCATCAGCTCACGGGGGAAATGTATCTGAGAATGGCGGCAGTTTACTATAACTGGATGGATATCCGGCAGGCAAACATATGGTACGAAAAAGCATTTCGCAGTCTGAGTCAGTGTGAGCCGCTGGATACAAGATATAAGCGTCTTATGTCGGAGGTAAATATGAAGCTGGCCCGCCGGTATCAGTCCGAGGGACTTTTGGAAAAGGCAGCTTTTTACAATGAAAAGGGAACGGCGTACTTTGATGAATACCGGAAATTTTGCAGGGAAAAGGGAATTTTACACAGCCATGATACCGATATCGAGACCGTCTGGCAGTCGCATCGCCTGCGAAAAGCGGAACTTTTGTTTTTGCAGGGAATAACAGATGAGGCGCTGGCTCTTTGTACAGATGCGAAAGCTGCCATGCGGAAAATAGAGGGAGCGGAATACCGCCTCAATGAATACGATCAGGTGCTGATCATGATTTATCAGGCTAAGGGTGATTTCACGCAGGCGGAGCAGCTGGCGATCGAATCTCTGGAGCGTGCGCTGCATTACCGGGGAAGGTATTTTAAAGATACTCTGATGTGCCGGGAACAGATGGGCGATCTCTATATGGCTGCCGGTCGTACGCAGGAGGCGGCGCAGGAATACCGGATCGTGTTTGAAGATTTAAACCGGCATTTTCAGGCCCGCCGGGACTGGATCGAACGAGTAGGGGCGAAACTGGCGGAGGCGGGGGATCGGTTAGAGTAGATACCGTAAACTGTTAAAGTTGACCTTGTTGTCTCAAAGGAAAAATCATGATAAGATCACCAGCAAAACTGACAAAGGGGCTGATTATGAAAAGACAGCTACGCCGCGCCGCGGCATTCATTCTGGCTATTGTTATGGCAGGAAATGTGACTGCATGCTCCGATAAGGAGGTGCCGGGAGTAAACAGCTCGCAGGAGGCGAATCCTTATTCGCTGAAAAAACTCGAAGAGATGCCGGAGCCGACCACTTTCCCGGCGACCGGTTATCTGGGTGTTGAGACGATTGCCGATAAGACCATGGATAAAAGCGGTGTATCCATAGTTGCGAAGAGGAATGCTTACCTTCCGGTGATCGTGGATGAAAACCATGTCGTATATGGGAAGCTGGATTCTCTGGGCGATTTTCTGGATTTTCCGGTTTATTTTGATCGTAGCAATGCCAAAGCAGTTCTTAATAAGACATCCATTTATATGACGATCGGCAGCAATACAGCCACCTATAGCAATGCGTTTTTCGATGAGATGATCGATATGGGGAGCAGTCCGATGCTGTATGAGGAGGACTGGTATGTGCCGCTGGATGCTTTTGTGACAATGGCTGATTTAAAGGGTGATTTTTCTATTGTGATAACAACGGCAGGGACATTTCCTTTACTGCTTTATCGCAATCGGGAGACGGTACTGGATCGGCTGGCAGAATTTTATCAGGATCGCGCGACTTATGATTTTAAGTACAGTGATCTCGGATATTCGGGGAAAAACCTGGCTTATATGGATCTGGGAGCGACTCTTTCCACGTATCTGCGCAATCTGTTTTCTCTGGACACTTATGCCGTTGCATACACATTTTCTGGTATTGATGAGATCCTTGACGCAAAATATCTGAATAAATTCGCAGATTCGATGCTGGAAATGGACGATCAGCTGGCTCAGATTCTCTGGGATATATCTTCTCGAAGTTATGATGATGCGTGGAATATCATGGGTGCGGTCGTTTACGGCGAACAGGCGGATCTGGAGTCAGCAGTGGAGATCATGGAACATGAGCTGAGTACACATAATCCAGGTCCAAACAGCATGGCATTGATAACGTTGGAGGATGCGAGTGAATACGCGAGTATTCAGATGGCGGCAGAGAATGCTTCTGATCAGGCGAAGGGTATGGGTCAGGTGAGCAATCTCCTGACTGTCGTGGGGTGGATGATTTCTTATGGTTCTCTGGCAACACGATTTGACAGCGGGGATGAATGGATGAAGTCTGCGTGTGAGGAGTTTCTGGAGAGAAAGAAAGATCTGGAACAGCTTGCGCTTCCGGCCAGTTTATATCAGTCTTTTGCTGATCGGGTGGAAGCATACGGCAGCAGCGGAATCTCCGGTTTCAGAGATAAACAGAAACAGTGGTGGCAGGAAAATCTGGTTAACGTGACGGCAAATGGACTTGCTTTTCTGGGAGACAGCTTTTTCGGATTTGTGACAATGGCTTCCGGACTATGGAGTACATTTACATCGGGAGCGCTGGACGACGAGGAGGCCTTTCTGACAGCGGTACAGGGAATCCTGTATGAGACGGATGCCATGGCTGCTTTCGAGCAGATTTATAAGGAAACTCTGGTTAGCGTACCAAAGACATGGACCATGGAGGATGAACAGACTTTTCGTTATATCCTCTGTAACGCGGTTAAAGCCTGCTATGTGTCACGGTATTACGGATGCATTGCGGCGGAATACGGTCTTACTGCGTCGCAGCTTGCCAGACAGAAGGAGTTAAATACAAAGCTGGAGTATTTTATGGCGGACTTTTCGGATACCGGGAAGAGATTTGGTTTGATGCCTTCGCAACTGGCGAATCTTACAATCAATGGCGCAGAAGCCTGGCAGGAAGTGATCTTCACCCTTACCGAGCTGACCGGACAGGTCCTCAGTTGGGAGGATGAGCAGCCGGTGCCCGGGGTAAAGATGGAAATAAAGGATGAGGACAGTACGCTTCTCGTGGAATGTATGACGGATGAGGAAGGCAGGTTTGACGTGTCCTTTGATATGGCGGGAAAGGACAGCATGGATACCGATTCGGCGGCTGTGCGGACGATGACGGCGGAACTGAATTATAAGAAATATCCGGTGGTCCTGCAGGCAATGGAGATCGTGAGCGGCAGGAAATATCAGGTCAACGGGCTTCACGTAGGGGAGCGCACGACCGACCGGCTGATTTATCTGGATGGCGCCAGGACAGCAGATGACGGGAAGGTTATGATCCTCGGACGTGAGATTGATCTGGGGGAGAATTCCTTTGCGGTGGATGTATCCGATTATCAGGGAGGAACCGCGTATACGGCGTATTTCTCTGTGACGGGGGAATTTCAGGTGTCAGAGGAGAATGCGTTTATCCTGAGAGACGGCGTAACCTTTGGTTCCTTTTATACGGCGAATATGCCGGAGGGAGGCGTCGCGGATACCCTGATGAGGATCACGGGAGCTTACGGAAATGTACTTCCGGAAAGTGTGCTGAATCGGGAGATGCATACGGAGCAGGAGATCAACGACTATGTCGAAGCTTACCGGGAGATCAATGATATGGATCCGGTGCTGGTGATTACTACGGTAAACAGTGAGGTAAAGGCGGCGGAGCCGACGATGATCAATCCGGACTAGCGTTGGTGAATCGTTATCAAACGGACATGTTCGCCTGCGCGGATATGACTCAACAGAAAGAAGAGCAGAAAGAAAAGAATAAAAAGAAAAATGAATGACGGAGGAATGAGAAAATGAGAAGGATTGCCACAATCATCATGGCAGCGATTTTGGTGACATCACTGGCGGGATGCTCAGGATCACATAAGATTGGCCAGATACCCGGACTGGAAGAAGAGAATTCTTTGCAGTCGGAAAACGAGGAGGAAGAGACATCCGGGGATTTATCTGATGAGGAAGATGCCGAAGCAGAGGGTGAGGATGCGAAGGACGGGGGACTTCTTGACAGCCTGTTCGATGGTGCGGTGAAGATCAGTTCGGCGGCCGACCTCGAGAAATTCCGCGACCGGGTGAATGATGGCGAGGATACTCTGAACGCGGTTCTGACGGCGGATATTGACCTCTCGGGAGTATGCGGTGAAGGTACAGGAAACTGGGATCCGATTTATGGCTATGATGGAGTCTTTGACGGCGACGGACATACGATCAGCGGCCTTTATATCGTGATTGACGCAGAGACCGATCCCAATGGTCATGCGGGATTATTTCGTGCATGCGGAGAGGAAAGCGTGATTCGGAATCTTACGCTGGATGATGTCATGATCTATGTTTCGAATGAGGGCGGTGCCATTACCAGCAATTCGGATGGACTGATTGAGAATTGCCATGTAGAAGGAAATGTCGGAGCTGCGCAGGCGGGTGGAATCGCGGCTTATGGAAACCGGATTGTAGACTGCAGCTTTTCCGGTACCGTCCTTGGGGCAGACGCGCACGGCTCATGGGGAAAAGGAACCATGGGAGAAGCGGGTGGAATCGCGTTCAGTGTGAAAGAGGTAGAGAACTGCGTCAACTACGGAATTGTTATGACCAGTGACGCGACAGAGAGTACCATGAGCAGAGGAAAGATGTCGAAAGGCAGCTGTGCGGGGATTGCCAAGGTTGCGTATACTACGGTCAGAAACTGTGAGAATCATGGAGCTGTGCTCGGCTATCGCATCAGCGGCGGTATCGTAGCGGAACTGGAAGGAAAACAGTCAGGCATTCCCGTAGAAAACTGTACCAATACCGGCATCGTGGTTTCCGGAGAAGGCGCAGGAGGGATTGTCGGCAGTGCAAGTAACATTACGATCGATCAGTGCGGCAATACGGGTATGGTCTACGGATGCGCTCTGGCGGGAGGAATCCTGGCAGAAGGATACGGAAACAGCCTGGATGTGCAGAACTGCTATCAGATCGGAACGGTAGCGACGGATTACCAAAAGGTTATGGAGCAATATGAGGCAGTGGGATTGGATGTTGATGTGATGATAAAATCAGGCTATGATATCCATACTCATACAGCAGACGGTTTCACCGGACATGCCGGAGGTATCGTGGGAAGGGCGACTCTCGGCACTACCAGCAGCCCGGTAAAAGCGAAAGTTACCAATTGTTATACAAGCGGAACGATTTATACGCTTCCTAAAATGGCTGACAGCGCCTACGCCATTGCCCAGCTCAGCAAAACAGACGGTACGATCACCAATTGCAGTTCAACGGCTCATATGACCGCAAGTCTGAAGTATGGAATCGGGTCAGCGACCATTGAAAACTGCTTTTTTTCAGAAGATACTGCTGAGTACAGCATTGTGAAATCGAAGGGGCAGCCACAAGAAGATTCCTTCACCGCTACGGAGGCAGCGGCCTTTACGGATGGAACTGTGGCAGCCGCACTGAATGAAGGCGTGAAGTCTCTGGGAGAAGGATACAGCGAGTGGACAACCAATGCGGATGGGCCGTGTTTTACCTGGACGGAAGGAATGACCGCTACGATGACAGATCCCGAAGAAGATCTGACGGAGAACGATGGAGAAGAAGCAGAATCCCCGGCGGAAACAACGCCAGGTTCCGAAGCGGCAGAAGGATGGGGACCGGATTATGCCGCTTATCATGAAATCGTAGACGTTCAGTATTTCGGGGAAAACAATTCGGATTACAACGTTTATACTATGGCAGATATCAATGAGGACGGCGTTCTGGAACTGGTCATAGAGATGGGCGGACGGGAAGATGCGGAGAGCTATGTGGATATTTACACGCTGACGGCAGATGGACCGGAGCTTCTGGAGACACAGGAGTATCCATGCGAATGGCTCGATAACGCAGACTGGGTGCTGACAATTGACGATACCGGATATGAAAGAAATTTGCGGCCTTAATCATGATAGTTTGTATATGTCGCCGCTGATTCATCAGAGGCCGCTGTATGCGAGCAGACCTTCGCCACATGGACCAATGTGAAAGTAGTTGCTTCCGAATCTGGATATATTTCCGCAGGAATCAACCCGGAAGAGGATGGGAATCTTGGCATGGGAGGAGCAATCGACGCGGATAACAACCTTTACGGCAATGCACGCGCGATTATTTTCGCATGGAATTTAGAAAAGCCATGGGAAAGTATTGAAGCTGCGCAGCTCGATTATAAGCGCTCGGAAAAACGACAGTCGAATACGAAGTATAATGATACACTTCCTGCCGTGCAGTAAATACGCAAGGGGGTTCACGCTCCGGTAGCGTAAAATGTTTTATTGCTGGAAAGGAAAATGCAGGATTGAATTCAGGAAAATCAACTGTTATAATGAAATCAATCTTATGCAGATGGAGGCGAGAATTATGATGTATCCATATATGACGTTGGGAGATGGAACGGAGATTGTTCACTCCCACATTATACAGGAGGGAGATATAAGAAAAGTTCTGGTCCATTTTGAACGTCCTACAGCTAATGGTTTTGATTCGGCTAGATGTGAACTTCCGTCTTATACCTGGATTATGAGAAATGGATATTCCGATAACGAAATTGCCATGTTTCAGAAATTGATGGAAAGCAATGCACATCTTTTTTATAAATATGCTGCTAATGGGGGAGTTCATATTGCCTAATTTATTTACAGTCAGCGGTTATAAAATATATTTTTGGTCAAATGAGAATACAGAACCGATACATGTCCATATTTCAAAGGGGCATCCTACACCAAATAGCACTAAAATATGGCTTACCAGAAATGGTGGTTGTATTCTTGCAAATAACAGAAGTCAAATTCCTTTATCGGAGTTGAACGAATTAATGGAGTTTATCTCTGCTCAATTCTTTTATATATGTGTAGCATGGAAGGAGTTTTTCGTAGAAGATACGATTCATTTCTACTGTTGACCTTAACGTTTATATACGGATAGGACATTTTATATCTGCTGCTTTGATTTTCTGATAAGGGTATCATGGAATGATAGACCGATTGCCGTAAAAGGTGATCGGTTTTTTTATGGAATCGTTAAAGTTCACCTTGTTGCAGGCGAAAAAATAATTTAATAAACTGGTCAGCAAGGAGAAGGTACTTGTGAAATTCGAATTGGTGGAAGGATGGGAATGAGCATGATTGATATTAACAAACTTTGTCTGGGATGTATGAGAGAAAAGAAAACAGCGGGTGGCGCGTGTCCGTATTGCGGCTTTGATCTGTCCGCGTATCAATCGAATCCGCGCTGCCTGCCGCCGAATACAATCCTCGCCGGGAAATACCTGGTGGGGCGCGTGCTGGGACAGGGCGGCTTCGGCATCACCTACATGGGCTTTGACTTAAATATGGAGACCCGCGTGGCGATCAAGGAATATTTCCCGGTGGAGCTGGTCAGCCGCGACACGACGTCGATGACTGGCGACCGAGTACTCTCCTTAAGCGGAGAGAAGAGCCGCACCTATCAGCAGGGACTGGAGAAGTATGTGACGGAGGCGCGGAACGTCTCCCGTTTCTCTGACATCTCTGGCGTAGTGTCGGTAAAGGATTTCTTTTATGAAAATGAGACGGCCTACATCGTCATGGAATATATCGAGGGAGAGAGTCTGAAGGATTATCTCGCTGAGCGCGGCGGAAGTTTGCCGGAGGCGGAGGCGCTTGCTATCTTAAGACCAGTTCTGGACGCGCTGAGCAAGATACATACGGCTGGGATCATCCATCGGGACATCAGCCCGGATAATATCATGCTGACCTTCAAAGAGGAAGCGGAAAGCGATCTGTCCTCCGGTGCTGCCGGAGCAGCAGAGACTGGAAAGCGAATCGGCCGCAGGATCGAGTCCGTCAAACTCATCGACTTCGGCGCGGCGCGTATGACGGCAAAGAATGATCAGAAGTCGTTGACCATAATCCTGAAACATGGTTATGCCCCGGAAGAGCAATACCGCACTCACGGCGAACAGGGATCGTGGACGGACGTTTACGCGATCAGCGCAGTGCTTTACCGGATGCTGACCGGAGAGACGCCGGTGTCCGCAATGGACCGGATGTTTCAGGACAGCCTGAAAGGGTTTGACGCATTTCCGGTAAAAGTCAGCAAGGGGACAGCAACTGCGGATCTGAAAGGCCTTGCGGTAAAGAAGGAAGACCGGATCCAGAGCATTGCGGAGCTTACGGGTGCGCTCTATGAGGGGAAGACCGTCCGGAAAAATGGTGTTAAAAAGAGGGGAAAGACAGTCGTGGCCATTGGTGGTGTGGCAGTCTGCGGTCTGCTGGCGGTGGGATTATTTTTTACATTCGGAAGAAGGCAGGCAGGTCAGGAGAGCACGTCGACCATGCAGACAGCGGAGATGGAGCAGGCAACAGAGACATTGATGCAAGAGGATATTTCTGCTGCAGAGGATTCGTCAGGCGAGACACAAACCATTGACTTGCAGCAGGAGGAAGAAGATTTTGGAGAAGTCATCGTGACTGCTGTACCGCAGACCAGTTATGCGGCGTCTAATACACACGCTTTAATCCTGCTGGAGGATGGAACCGTGACCTCCATGGGGAGTAACGCGTACGGTCAGAGAAATCTTTCGGAATGGACCAGGATCGCTGCAGTTGCGGCAGGTGACACGTTTTCGGCGGGACTTCGGGAGAATGGAACCGTGGTGATCGCAGGACAGTTAGACGGTGTTGATGATGTAGAACGTTGGACTGATATCGTTGAAATCGCAGCGACGGGGAGCTATGTCTATGGCCTGACAACGGAGGGAACAATCGTTACCAACGATACCAGAAGACAAGCACAGGAATGTCTGGAATGGAGCGGCATCCGCACAATTGCTGCGGCTGGTTATGTTCTGTGCGGCCTGACAGAGGATGGACAGGTGCTTAGCACAGGACTGGAAGGAACTTCTGCGGAAATTGCTGGTTGGGATGATGTACAATTTCTGGCACTCAATCAGTATATTGTAATCGGTGTGAAAGAAGATGGAACTGCGATCCGCGCGAACCTGTGGACAGATAAGAATGTGTATGGTTATTCTGATCTTACTATGCCGGGGTTGGAAAATTTTCAGGATATTGTACAAATGACAGTATCTTATAGTAGCTGTTATGCGGTATCTGAAAACGGAGAAGTGTACACAGCTGGTTTCCCACTCAGTTTTCGAGAATCTTTTCATGAGACCATATCCGGTTGGAGTGGGATGAGCGGAGTGCTGATTAATGGCCTTTCCAACAGTCATGCGATTGGAATCCGGAAGGATGGAGAGATTGTGGAGACTTCCGTTAATCAGGGCAATGTTTCTGTGGAGGACATGAGCGATCTGGCACAGGTGCGGATATATAACGGTCTGCAGTCTCAGACTGGCAGCGTGCTTGGGCTAACCAAAGACGGAACGGTTCTTTGCTGGACGAGTGGATCCTTCTTTAGTGATTTTATAGTTCTGGCACAAAATGTTTCTGATTTGGGAGAGGTGGGTGAACTGGAATATTTCTATTCAGAAATAGATCTGTACGAAGGCAGCTATTATCTGGATGCGGACGGTTATTTGTACATGCAGATTCCAGAGGAAGAAGATTATGCGGGTTTGAGTCTTGTGAACGAGGAACCGCTGATTCAGGTCAGTTCGCCGGATAATACTATGGCGAATGATGCGGCAATTTATGTAGCTGGTGTGGATGCAGATGGTCAGGTACATCTGTATCAGGCGGGTGTACTCGAATTGCCGGAAGCTCTTTATGCCGTGGAGGACTGGACGGATATCGTGCAGGTGGCGTGCCGCAGTGGTCGTGATGATTATTACAACAGCGAAATCCTGGGACTCCGAAGTGATGGGACGGTTGTCAGTATTGATTTTGACGGAAATCAGTCAGAGACGGCAGCAGGCTGGTCGGATATCACCGGGCTTTACGCCGGAGGTTACGCGATCGGTGCGATTCGCGCAGATGGAACAGCGGTCTTTCTGGAAGATTCCGCGGAATATAATTATGGACAATACAATACTTACGACTGGACTGATCTGACTCAGCTGGCAATGGGACTGTATCACACAGCAGGGCTTCGCTCTGACGGAACCGTCTATGCGGTGGGGAGCAACGACGCCGGTCAATGTGAGGTGGAGGACTGGACGGATGTCGTCTACATTTCGGCGGGCGACAGCTGCACATTGGGCGTTCAGTCTGATGGGACGTTTTTGATTGCGGGGGATATAGGATGGTAGATGACAGGAGATTAGAAGAGGCAGGTGCTGAGTCTGCCCGCTTTCCATTATAATATGCGGTGGTATTTTTATTTTTCACAACTTAATTTTACCACAGAGAAGGCCATCTGTCTTTCGCTAATGCGAGTCCAGATGGCCTTTTCAATGGGGCTAATTATTTCACAGCTTCAGTCATAAGTACCGATTCAACTTAGATATTAAGCGCTATAGTTTGAAAAGTATGAAGCATACCGGATCACAATCGCTGCGACTCCAAGGCCAAACATGAGAAGCATTCCTCCAATATCGGTGCCATATTCTTTCCAAAAAGTATTTATATTCCTTAACATAATTGTGTACCTCCTGAAATTGATTTGAGTTCGATCAGCCTTTCGGCTGTTTTTCAGTTTTTGTCGCTTTTCTCAATCGACACCCATAGGATACAGGAAATTTCAGGAAAGATTTAGATATAATGTTGAGGAAAATTATGGCAATATTGATTTTTTACAGTTCCATAAAAAAACGGATTAAAAAGATCGGAACACCTGTTACACACTGCCGTTCGGAATATTGAAGGCGAAATATATTTTGAAGAAGCGAATGAATTATTGCAGACATATTATGAGGAGAATCCTGTGCGCGATAGTGAAGACCGAACGGAGGAGGCTGATAAAGTTTCGGCACGGATCGCAGCGATTTTATAATCCATCATCTGGCAGTATTTATTTCAGGATTGTGGCAAATTCATATATTTGGCGAGGCCAACACCAGGCGTTATTGAGCCAGTAGTTGGATGAGGACGGCCCAATGAGCCGTCCCTTTGTTTGCGCGCCATGGGCGCGCTCTAACGGGTGAAAGTCCCGAACACGC
>JAJBUA010000009.1 GCA_020860565.1 Clostridiales bacterium | reverse complement strand
GTACAGTGACTTGTCGTCAGTTTCCTAACTTGACATTCGCTCCACGGAAAACCTGCCACGGCGGGCAGCAACCTCACGCTTCTCAGCTATCATGTCACAGCCTTTGTAGCTTACCATATTCTGTTTTTAAATGCAAGTGTTTTTTTCGGAAATTTGGCAGGAAATGCTGCAAGAGTAATCATATTGGTAACCCGTCCGTCCCTGAGCGAAAAGAATCTCCTCCGAGGACCGCTTGCGCTTAGATTTTCACGTAGCGGTACTCCCTATGACGTTGTCACCGGCACGTCATAGGGATACTAAGGCATAAGCTCGCAGGAAAAGCATCCTGCTCACTAAGTGCCGACGTGAAAAATGTCCTCTGCGGAGATTCTTTTCGCTCGGGGACTACTTTATTGGCATATAGAATAATGCTTAACTCATCAGGAGCTATACTGGCAATTATTAATATAAGAGATATCAGCTCTGTCATTCGATCACAGAGTTTTACGCGAATAGATTCCTCTGATTTTCTCTTCCATTTCGCAAACAGGGCAGGCGGAGAAACCGTCTGTCCTGTTCATTTATAAAACATCTTTTGTTTATCAGTCGTCCCAACCCCAGTCCGGTTCTTCCGGCAGGTTGTAGACTCCATCTACGTCGGTTTCATCGTCCTCCTCGATCAGGATGCCGCTGGAGTTGGTCTTGTACTTTGTCCCGCTCTTATCTTTGACAGTCGTGCTCTTGGCAATTTTACCTGAGGTGTTTACGACATAATTTTTATAGCTTCCGTCGCTTTCCTCAATGGAATAGACCATATATCTTGTGTCGGAATCTGCCTTCTGCAGCTTACCCATGTAATACAGGTAGTTGCTGGATACACCGGTATAACCCTTGCCGGTGCTCGTGAAATAATACTGTTCCTTGTCTCCGCCGATGTCGATCGTATATTTGCCTTTCAGCATCGAGCTCTGCTCATAAGTTCCGAAGTAATAGGCAGTATATTCGCCGCTGCTTGAGTTTGTGTAGACCTTCTGCAGGCCGTATACCGGATTGCCGTATATATTAAATAAGTAGGTATTGCCGTTGATCTTCTTTAAGTCGCTGGTTGTCGCTTCGCCTTTTTCCGGTCCTACGGTCGGGACGCCCTTGCTGGTAAAGTAAAACCACTCGACGTCATGTTCGTAATTGTTGCGCAGGTCCTCCGGCGGCTCCAGGGAATACCAGCCGGTGCGGACGGTGCCGTCGCTGTTTACGAAACGGTAATCTGCTATGTCATCGGACTCGTCTCCGGTCGTGCACACCCAGCCATACTGCAGTGCTCCGCTCTCATCAATCGCATAGTAGGTGCCGTTGATTTTCTTGGTAACGACCTCGGTATCACTGTCATCACTGGGGACAGTCTTTTTGCCGCTGGAGGAAAAGTAATACCAGTATTTTCCGTCGTCCAGATCTACATCATAAGGAGAAGGGTTGCTCGTGCTGTCGTCCTCATAATCCTCCGGCGGATACAGTCTCTGCCAGCCGGTCAGCATCACGCCGTTCTCATCGCAATAATACATATCATCCAGGATCCAGCCGGTTTCCATCACGCCTTCGTCGTCAAAATGATACCAGTTGTCATTGATCTTGGACCATTTGTCTTTTACGACCTTTCCTGTACTCGAAAAATAATAATAATCGTAGCCGCTGTCACTCTCGCTGTTGGCCACCTGCAGCCATTGATTTTCCAGCATGATCCCACTGCTGTCCACGTAATATTCGTCGTCGTCCACCCAACTGCTGACTGCCATATAACCGTAACTGTTGAGATAACGCCATTTATCATCGGCGCCTTTCCGCCAGCCATCGGTAACCTTTGTGCCGTCTGCCTTATAATATACCCAGCCGCCGCTTTCCTGCACCCAGCCCTCGGCCGCGTAGCAGTCCGGCACAGCGACGCCAAACGTCAGAGCCAGTGCCAGCAGGGACATTGCCATATAGCTTTTCTTCATATCGTTCCCCGTCTCCTTTGCTTCATCCATCACGTAACCGTCCGGTAAATTTATAGCAAACGGTTACACCTGATTTTTATTTTAACAACATCTTGGAGATTATTCAACTAAAATCTGACACGGAACCTTTACGTTTTCATTACGATTATACGATTAAGAATAAAGAATGCATCCTGCCTTCGCAGGACGCATTTCCTATGGGATCAGAAGTCGTCCGGCAATCCGATTATCGTCGTCACCAGTTTCTTTGCCTGTTCGCGGATAGAGGCGGCTACCGCACGTTCGGTGAGCGCGTGATTGTCCCGTCCGCGCGCGCCTACTCCGCACAGCACGGGGATCCCCTCCATCGTGATATAAGCCGCGTCGGAGCATCCGCCTGAGACCAGTGCCTGCGGCTCCGCAAAGCCGAGTTCGACACAGGCTTTTTTATATTCAGCAAAAAGCCGGTCTGTCTTTGGCGTCAGCTCCATCGCGCGGAAGGTCGCCGTTACTTTCATCTCCGCCGTGATCCGTGGATCGCTGCAGGTCTCGCAGATCTTTTTGAGTTTTTCGATCGCTACGTCAAATCCCGCGTTTGTTGAGAAACGCGCACCCACTGTGAGCTCGCACTCAGCCGGGATCACATTGGCTCCGTCGCCGCCTGTGATCTTGCCGCAGTTAAAATAGGTATCATTATAATCGTTCAGTTCCTCGATTGCGAGAACCATGCGGGCCGCTTCTTTGACAGCGCTCGCTCCATCCAGAGGATTTCTTCCGGAATGTGCCGCGATCCCATGAACCTGGATCTTCACAATCGCGCCGCCCTTGCGCTGCGTGACGACGTCGCCGTTCATCATGCCGCTCTCACAGTTAAAAGCCAGCGCACATCCTTCTGCTTCCTGCTGATAGACCTCCGCTCCCTTTCCATTTGACAGCTCATGAGCGACTTCTTCATCTCCGGAGAGAACGATCTTGATCTGACGTCTGTCGTAACCAAATCTCTGCAGCGCCTTCATCGCCAGGATCGCGATCACGATGCCGCCCTTACAGTCATACACACCGGGGCCACAGATAAAATCTCCATCCCGGCGGAACAGATCTTTCCCGAAGCTTCCCGGACGATGAACGGTATCCATATGAGCCATCAGTATGACCGACGGGAGATCCGCCGCCCGGTTAAATGCGACCAGACTCGGACCGCTGTTCTCAAAGATATACTGGCGGGTATTCAGTCCCATCGCGCTGAAATAAGTATCCAGATGAGCAGCCAGCTGCTTTACCCCCTGCACATCCTGTGACCAGCTCTCCATCTCTACCAGATGGCGCCACAGATTCATCATCTGTCTCTCCTGTGAATCAATATATTCGTATAATTCGGATAATTTCATACAGATTTGCCCTCCCTCACTCTGCTTCGTTGTGAACTCATTTTTCCCATCGCCCCGACGCGCCGCACGGAAGGATCAATCCGCTCTCTTTGACCGGGAGCCCGATTTCATCGGAGATCACATGTCCGCCATAACGCGGGACCAGCTCCGTTGATATCAGATAACTGAGCACCGCCGGCGCCAATCCGGTCGTATAAGAATTAATCAGGAAAAACAGCGGAGCATCGGTCAGTACCTGCGCGCACAGCTGCACAAAGGAATGAATCGAATCCTCGATCTTCCAGATCTCTCCCTTCGGCCCACGCCCGTAAGAGGGCGGATCCATGATCACCGCGTCATAATGGTTTCCGCGCCGGATCTCACGCTCGACAAATTTGCGGCAGTCGTCCACCAGCCAGCGGATCGGCGCATCCGCGAGGCCGCTGGAGGCCGCGTTTTCCCGCGCCCAGGAGACCATCCCCTTTGACGCATCGACGTGTGTAACCGCCGCTCCGGCCTTTGCCGCCGCGATCGTCGCGCCTCCGGTATAAGCAAAGAGATTTAGCACCTTCACCGGGCGTCCCGCACTACGGATCCGGGCAGCAAACCAGTCCCAGTTGACCGCCTGCTCCGGGAAAAGTCCCGTATGCTTGAAGCTGAATGGTTTTAAATGGAAGGTAAGCTCCCGATAACGGATCGTCCACTGCTGCGGAAGTCCAAAGAACTCCCACTCGCCTCCGCCCTTTGCACTGCGGTGATAATGTCCGTCCGGATGCGTCCATCCGCGATGCTCCTTCGGTGTATTCCAGATCACCTGCGGATCCGGGCGGATCAGAAGATAATCTCCCCACCGCTCCAGTTTCTCTCCGCCGGAGCAGTCAATCACCTCATAATCCTTCCAGCCCTCTGCTGTCCACATATACGCCCACCTCTCTGCCTGTAATCAAGCGGCGGTACAATAAAGACACTCCGCCACACGAAATCACTGAGTATCATTTTAGTATATAGAAGCAAAAAAGAAAAGCATATTTTGCACAAACAGCAAAAATTAAAACAGCAAAAATAACGTAAAAAGACGTCCCGCGGCACTCAGGTACCGTCAGGGGCGTCTTCCTTACATTATCTGTTTTCCTAATCAGCATAAACCGATTATTCTTTACGGATCGTTGACCGATTACGCGCCAACAATCTGTGCTGTGCCGGACGTCGGTGCCACAAAGGTAACCGTACCAGCTTCTGCATCTACTGTGCAGTCAATCAGCGACCATGTCTGAGTCCAGTTGTTATAGAACAGGATCTTCGCGCCGCTTGCCGGAAGTTCAGAGCAATAAATCGTAGCTACGCTGCCAGCCTCAGATCTTACAGCGATCGTTGTGCCGTAGGTCTGGTAACCGGTAAGATCCACTCCCGGAACTGCACTCATATCGCCATAATCTACCTGCCCGATGATTGTCTTCACATACTCCGGAAGACCAGCCAGCTTGCAGATACCTACTGCCGCATATGCAGTACTCGGATTTGCTGCTTCGAGTTCATCCGTCGCTACATCACCAACCAGAGCCGTAACAACACCGTCGTTCAGTCTGGTATAGGTTGCGCCTACACTCCAGGTCTCGCTCTGGCCGTTTGTTACCGACGTATACGTCGCCTCAACGATACCGCTGCTGGTCGAAGAGCTGCTGCCGGCAACTACTGTGCTGGAAGAGCTGCTCGAGCTGCTGCTGGAGCTTCCGCCGCCGCCACCGCTGCTGCTGTGACCGCTCGCGTTGTTGCTGTTGTCTCTGCTTGCACTGGTTGTAGTGGTAGTGCTGGAACTTGCCGCAAATGACGCTACCGGCACCATTACCAGAACCATGGCGAGAAGCAGAGCCTTCAATGACTTTTTCATTTTCATTCACCATCCTTTTTTTATTTTCAATAAACGGCTGCTCTGTGCCGTATATTGCGCTTATGACGCTGTTTCCCGGTAAAACAGCTGTAATATCATCGGGATCGCCTGATTAAAGGTCACATAATATTCGTCAAACCGATCCGTTGTAATCCCGATCCCCGGCAATACATAGAAGGAATCATCATCCAGACCGCTGCTGCTCAGCGCATCCACCGCGATCTTAAGGTATTCCGCTTTATCCATATCCGTGACCATATAATCCTGGATCCTGTCAAAAAGTTCAGGGACGATATTACTGTCCTCTCTGGATTTTTCCTGCAGCGTCTGAAAGTACTGCCGGATATATTCTTTATGCTGATCCATACGATTGATCGCGCTGTTGTCCTTTTCGATATCCCGGTAGCGGACAAATGCCTCTGCCTGGCTTCCATGCAGGGTAACCTGACTTCCCATAATAAATGCCGGATCTTTTTTCTCCATTCCTTCTGTCGGAATGGTAACCGTCACACCGCCGACCGCATCATTTAAATCCGCGATCACCGCTGTATTGACTGCCAGGTAATGGTCGATCTCCAGATCACAAAGCAGATCGGAAACGGCCGCCGTCATCCTCTCACAGCTGTCCGTACTGCCATCGCCAAAACCAAAGGCCAGCGTCAGATGATCCAGCCACCAGCCGAGGTCATTTCCCTCATCATCGGTCTCGTTGATCATCGTCATCGTATCTCTGGGAATCATCAGGATCCGGATCTGATTGCGCGCGGTATCCTGCGCGATCAGGAAGAGTCCGTCTGCCTGTCCGGCTTCTCCAACCTTCCTTGTCCCTGTCATCGTATCTGAGCGATCCACTCCCATGCAGAGGATCGCTTTCATATAGCTGTTGCGCCGATAGGTTTTATCCTGCCAGACCACTGTGTCATCTTCCTGATGGATCAACTGCTCCTTCTGATTGAGTCCTGCGAGGTACAGCTGTTCCGACTGTGTCAGAACCGGTTCATCCCCTGCCGGTTCTTCTGTCTGAAGCGTTTCTGATCCGGCGTTCTCCGGAAATGTCTCCTCCGCTGCAAGCTGTGAGGACTGTTCCGTCTGCATGGCAGCCAGTTCTTCCACAGCCCTGCGTTCTCTGTATTTCCCAACGCCATACCAGACAAACAGGACGATCGCCACCATGATCACGCCAATCAGCGTGTTTCTTATCTGAATATAGTGGTCGCGAAACCAGCTCATGACTGCGTCTTATCCCCCTGCCCGTAACGCTCGTATCTGCTGTATTTTTCATACTTACCGTATTTCCCATATTTTGCGTACTTTCCATATTTTCCGTAACGGTCATAATAGGAATCGTGGTAAATATCAACCTTATTTAATACTACTCCCAGAATCGGACAGCCTGTCCTCACAAGCTGCTCCTTGACCCTTTGTTCCAGCCGGTAACTGATCGCTCCGCTCTCAATCACCATCACCGCGCCGTCGCACTGACGCGCCACAATCGCTCCATCAATCAGATTTGCCATCGGGGGAGTGTCAAGGATCACATAATCATAGTTCTGTCTGGCGTAAACCATAAGCTCAGCAAAAAGATTCTCCTCCAGGAGCTCCGTCGGCTTCGGTGAATACGGACCCGCGAAAATCACATCCATATTTTCTACGTTGGTTCCGTACACGATATCATTCAGCGGCTTCTGCCCCGTCAGATAATGGGTCAGGCCATTCACTTCGGCCTCCACATGATAGCGCGTTACCAGAATGCTCTTACGGATATCGCAGTCAATTACCAGTGTTTTCTTGCCAATCTGCGCCAGCGACTGAGCCGCGGAAAATGATACATTACTCTTTCCCTCATCCGGCATGGCACTGGTAAACATCACCGAACGGATATTGTTGCCGCAGAACTGAAGATTGGTCCTCAGTGTCTTGATTGCTTCATTATAATTATAATCATCCGGATTCTCGCTTTTCAGCGTCACCATCTGCTTCTGCATCAGTTCTTCCTCCGTTTCCCCTTCGTCCCGCCGTTATCCGACAAAGAAGGCTTGTTTTTTGCCATCGCCTCTTTATCTTCTGCGACTTCGTTTTCACGCAGCGGAACCGACGCAAGCACAGACAGTTCCAGATATCTGGTAACGTCCTCTTCTGTACGCACGGAATCATTCATAACTACTTCCAGAGTAATCAGCCCGCATACAATAATCATACCGGCCAGCATTCCGATCAGCGTATTCCTGGTGTTGCTCGGACTGGTTTTTTCTGTCGGTACCACACCATTCTCAATAATCTTCGGCGGCGTCATCTCCATGATGTCCGCGATATAATCTGCCGAGGTAGCCGCAACTTCATCAACAATTTTCTTTGCCATCTCCGGATCCGGATCCGTCGCCTCAATGGTCAGGATACGCGTATTCGTCGGATTGTC
The DNA here is from genome assembly GCA_020860565.1 of Clostridiales bacterium. Classification (GTDB taxonomy): domain Bacteria; phylum Bacillota; class Clostridia; order Lachnospirales; family Lachnospiraceae; genus Brotaphodocola. The sequence continues at coordinate 41,492 of JAJBUA010000009.1, read as the reverse complement.
AATTGTGAGCTTTTTACCCAGCTCTTCATAAGTCATATCCAGGCTCAGATGGTCAATCACATCCTGCAGCACCGGCCGGCTTGTCACAATGACTTTGTAATCCTGCGTCAGCTGGCTGCCGATCTGAAGATCTGCCAGTGACGTCAGCGTTGTCTCCTTTGATAATATGTATACCATTGCGGAAGACGTATACTGCGGCGTCAGCGCAAACACACTGAACGCACCCGCAAGTACGCCGCCCACCGCAATCGCAATCAGGATCATCACAATCCGTTTTCTGAATTCCAGAAGAAGCTGCAGGAGATCAATCTCAATGACATCATCTCCTCCGTTTCTTATACTGTCCTTATTGTCCATTTCCCTTTATCTTGCGTAACGATACCGTTACTCCTCTCTAATTTTAGGGATTTCACAAATCATCCCCTCACGGAATCATTTCATCACGAATGATGCGCTCCGCATTTTTCCTGACCAGAAGATCCCATACTGCGGCATCTGTATGCTTTTTCAGCCATGCAAGCGCCTCTGTAATCTCCGGCGGCCTGAAATCCAGACGATGCATATCACTCCCTAATAAATGAATATGTCCTTCCAGGACCTGTTTGCGGCACCACCGTGTCTGCCTGTCATAAAAATGACCGGTCAGGCTTTCATAGTTCATCTGCATCTTACTGCCATGACTGATCAGTTCTTCCACTCTTCCCTTTTCATACAGACACGAATATCGTTCCAGATGAGCCAGAATCGGGATATAGCCAGCGTCCGTCAGCTGACGCAGTCCACGGCAGAGAGTCTGAAAAGAAACGCCGGTATCATATTCCACCAGGACATACCGGCTTCCCGCCATCGTATGACCCAGCCCCTGTCTTAACCGCTCCGCCAGTTCCTCATGGTAGTAGGTCTCCTGACCGACCCAGATCCGAAAATCCGGATGCTTCTGCCGGAAGCACTCTTCCAGCCCGACCGCAATCTCCTCATAACCCTGGTTCCTGCCTCGCCTGGAGTAATGCGGCGTTGCTATCACTGCGCGCACACCCTGACTGTAAGCCATCTCCAGAAGTCTTATGGACTCCTCCCTGTCGCGGGCGCCATCGTCTACCCCCGGCAGGACATGGGCATGAACATCAATAATATCTCCTCTGGCTGTGCTGACGCAAGTACTCTGTTCCTGCATATGATGCTATTCTCCTGTTGTATTTTACAATATACATGGAATATTCACAATCATAAAAGCTATTTTACTCTTCTCTGGCTGAGAAGTCAATACAAAGCACGCAAAAAAGCTCTGTATTTAAATTGAACTGTCGCTCTCACTCGCGATCTCCCAGCCGATATCTGCAGAGCTGTCGCTCTCACTGGCGAGGTTCCATTCCGTATCATCACCCTCGCCTTCTGCCTCAGCAGATATGGAATATTCAAAGCTATCTGCCTCATCCGGCGCAGTGATATAATCTGCTTCTATCTTATATATCCCCATATTGGATGCCGCTGCATAGAAACAGCCGTCCTGCAGCCAGACATGGCCAATACACCCTCCTGCTGCCGATTCTGTGTCATAGGCGGAAGCATCTGTTTCCGCGTCCATGCCCGGATCAGAAGACAAATCATTTTCTGCCTCGATCTGATAAATATCTACGCAGGCCGGATTCTCCGGATCACTCACGTCAAATACATACAATCCCTTATACCGGCCGCTCAGATACGCATAATCACCCGCCGCAGCAACATCCCACACATCATCATCACGGTAATTCTCCTGACCCAACGTTTTCACGACAGACAGAGGAACCGGAACTTCCGGATCACTCACGTCATAAATCTCCAGACCATTACCCATATCCTTACCATCATCAGGCAAATCTGAAGACTGATTATCCTCATCCGCCGCATCCACTCCGGTTGCCGCATACAAAATTCCATCCGAGACAAACACTCCCTGTGCATTTCCCTCAAGAGTGATCTGCGAACGCAACGATGGATTGCTTAGATCGCTGATATCATACAGATCAATCCGTTTCTGCTCACAGGCGCCGGCATAAAGATAACCGCCTGTTACGAAACAATCCTGATACTCCGAGTCTTCTCCAATCTGATTCACAAATACGGGATTGTCGACATCAGAAATGTCTACAATTTCAATGCCGGCATATCCATTGCTTATAAAAGCATAATCTCCCGTTACAAACACGCTGCTGCTCCCGGAACTCTGTTCCGGTACGGCATATTGCGACGCCAGGGTAATCTTTTCCGGTTCGGACACATCAAATATGTACATACCATTCTGTCCGGCAGAAACCACGATGCCCTTTTTATCATCCGTGAACGACATATCCATCGTGTCGCCCAGCCCCGGGTACTCCGCAGCCTCCTCATAGCCAGTATCAAGAATGTGGTAAACGACAAGACTGCCGTCGGACAAGGCATATAAATATCCATCATTCACAAGGCATTGTGTCGCCTTTTCATCAATCTCATAATTCTCAGCCTCCAGGGCTGTCGTGCTGCATGCAAATTCTGAAGAGACACCTGTCCTGAGATTTGTAACAATAAGATTCTCATATTTTATAAGAGTATCGTCCTCCTCTGCCGCCTCCCCATCGGACAGAGTCAAACCGGATTCCTCCGCCCCGGCTGTCTCATCTTTCCTGGATTCCGCTGCCCTGGCCGCCTCGTCTTTCCTGTATTCCTCAGCGACCTGCTTCAGGCGCTCACTTTCTTTTTTGTCCTGAACATTGGCATACAAAAATATACCGCCTAATGCCAGGCAGGCTGCAATAAGAAAGATCACCTGTACATATGCGGGAATGCCCCCGCGCCTATGGTAATTCATGTTCTCCTCCTGTTTCTATCTGTTATTTCTTCCCGAGATCACAGCACCTTGTAAAAATCAAGAATAATGTCTCCATGATACCACGCAAAAAGCCTTTTTACAAGCCAGCGGCAGCTAAGACCCCCTGCCATTCCTCCAGCCATTTCTTCATCTCAATGCTTTCCGGATGGTTCTGGCAAAAGCTTCGCAAAATCTTCATCTGCCACTCCGCCCTGAGCGACGCCCGGCTCCACTTATGATAGTCATAATCTTTTAAGCCGGGCTCCGCAGCCGTCTCAAACGCCTCCCACGACATCACCGTCTTCAGGATCTGCGTCTCCGCCTGCGAACCGTACCGTTCCTCCATCCCACGCAGATACAATTCAATCAGCTCTGACCAGTCCGCACGAAAAGAAATTTTGAAAAGCTCCCGCTTAGCGATCTCAATCGCGCTGTCCAGAACCTCTCCGCGGACAGATGGTTCCGTTATCCTTTCAGCCACGCGCAGATGAAGCTCCACACGGGATACCGCCTTACAGTCATGTAACCAATCAAGCGCCTCCTTACGGCAATCCTCCGGACAACCCGGCAGTTCCCGGGCGATCGTCTCCTCAAGCCACTTGCATATGCTCTCTCCCTCCGGGATTTCCTTCTTCGTCGAAGGATGTGTCCGGAAGGAAAAGGTAAGCCTTGATAACAGCCGCACAGCCTGAAAAAGTCTTTTTTCACCGGTAAGACGCTCCCAGACCGAGGTCACCTGCTCCGTCGATATCTTTCCCAGCCGAACCTCCCGATCCAGCCACTCCGCGCCAAGAAGGCGCAGACACAGGGCATCCGCTCCCGCCACCATCCGATAAAGGTCGTCCGACCAGTTGTCAAATAACATTCTCTTCGCCAATTGATCAAACATCAGCGGAGACGAAGTCTCCTTCATCAGGTCAAGATACGCTTCCGGACAGAGACTCAACAAAATCCGGTATCCTCCAGCCAGCCATCGGCCCTGCGAGTACCAGATATGTCCGGCCGACTCAAACAACCGGGAAAATCCCTGGCGATCGGGCTTCGCTCTTCCCTGCAGCAGCGCCCATATCATATACTCCGGATCCTCAAGTCCCCTTCCCCGGTGCTCCCGCTTCTGCCTGGTCTCCTCTTCTCTCGCAGCCGGGATAAACCCGGCAAGGAAGAGCTCCTCTCCGCCTTCCGTACCCCGGATCGCGTCCAGCATGTCTCCAGGATGCTCCCCGCTGCACCAGATCTTCCACTGTTCCTGCGATATGTCCGGCATCTGCGGCTGGTCTTCCTCCGGTTTTCTGTCACTCCCGGAAGCAGCAAGCCGCACAGAAGAATCAAACAAAGTCTCCCGGCTGATCCTCTGCTTCGCCGGTACTCCCTTTTGTATCTCCGGATCTGCCAGTGAATTCAGATACTCCCACACATCCAGACATACTTCCCTCTCCATGGGCGTAATCACAAACGGATAAAACTGCCCCATCGAATTTAACGAATTGCTCAGCAGGAAACCTTCTATCGTCCCGTCCTTCCGCGTACGGATCAGGTAACGATCATGGAAAACCTGACTTTTCCCTCTGCGCAGGTTATAGATGCGCAGCTTTCCCGGCATAATTGCCGCATTTTTTCGCAGAATTTCTTTATACTCCTCGACAATGTCCGTTTTCTGTTTCGTATCCGAATCTTTGCAACCGTTCGAATTCCTGTCGTCATCGGTATCCGGATCCTTATCACCCAGCGAGGTAAGGATCGTCAGTGAAACATCCATATGCCGAATCCTCGGCAGCACCTTCACCGCTGCCTGAACAGAGAAATAGGGATCCGCGAGAAGCACCTCCCTGACCGAATCTTCATCGATATATTCCCGGATCTTTAAAAAGCTTTCGATCTCTCCATCCTTTTCCTTCACGGGAATGAACGCGCCTTTCGCCGGCTTTAGCGAATATCCGGCAAACAATTGCCTTCCTTCCTCCATCGCGTCATCTAGAAAAGTATGCGTCTTACTTTTTATATCGATCGGGCGATCCGATGACGTCCGCATAACCGTCTCGATCTTCTTTTTAATCACATTTCTGCGGTTCGAGGCGGCTTTCAGCAGCTTTTCCGACCACGGGTCCTGGATGTGGTAAGTCGTCGAGCCAATGTTCACCCCCACCACAACCCTCATCATTAGCGTACTTTTCTCCGAGAAAACAAGTTCTCCAGAGCTCTGATCCCAGATCCGGATCTCTACGTGACTCATTGGCTCCTCTGCCCAAAACTCCAGAATATCCGTTCCTGCTTTCGATGGGAAAAGTCTGGTCTGATTCAGAATGCATCGTCCCCGACATTCAGCCGTGCAGTTTACGATAAGATCCTCCATAACAGGGATGACCTTCCTGACAGTCGTTCTCTTTAAGCCATCTTCTTTATGAATCTTAATCCGAAACCCGTCCTGATACACAGGCGGAAAATAAACTTCCACATTGCCAAAGCGACGACCCTCGCGGATAAAATTAACGCCGCTCTCCCTGCACATCCAGGAAAGCAGCTCTTTCTCCCGTTCATAAAGCTCACGGCCGTCCCCTCCCAGAATCTCTCTGGCCCGCCCGAGAGTGTCCTTTTTATGGATATTCCAATATTCGATCAGCTTCTGATACCCGGAAACCGGCTGAGCCGGTCTGACTTCCGTATCCTCAGACAGAACCGGTGCCCTTTTGTAAAGCTCCGGCGAAGGAAACGCCACTTTTCCCATCGAAATCATCCCCGGAAGCGTCAACGACTCCAGGAACTCTGCTGCCTCCTGCTCTGACATAATCACCCTGCCGATCCGTTTCTGGTCCTTTTGGTCCCCGCTCCATTTCCACGGATGCGTAGGACGGAAGGTTTCGATGCTGAAGCCATAAAGCAGGACCGGAGGCACGTTGTCCTTCCTGCCGGTTGAGAAAATAAATAGTTTGATAAATCGATTCATTGCTTTCATCTATGTCAATCTCCTTATCAATGAGTTTTTTCAGCTCCGCAGGCGCATATAGCAACCATTTTTCATGAAAAATGAAATCATCCTGTTTATCAAACAGATAAGTTTTGCTGTTGGATGATTTAGACATGCATTCAAGGAAAAATGTATCCGATCATGCCAGTTCATCCGTATACGCCTCAAGGATATATCCCGCTTTCTGATAGAACCGTCCCCAGTCATAAATTTCTAAAGCTTCAAGAAGCTTTTTTCGTCAAGGGAAGGTATCAGAGTAAGGCAACGCAGCAATTCTTCCAATCCTCCAATTCTTGTGAAATCGACTATGCTATCTATTACAGTCCGTTCAAGTGACGTTATTCTTACCCCATTATTCATTTCCACAATACCGGTGCTGCCTCGCCATGTTGTCGGCTGATAATGCACACTATCGTAATCGAATGGACGTACTTTTCGATCTGTTGTAAAATACACATCATAAAACACCCGATTGGCATATCCATAAAATTCAAATGCACTATGGTGTGATATACAGGCATCATCTGCTATACGCGATGCGATTTGAAAGCAGCTCGGTATCGGCTGTTCCGTCTCCATACTGATGACAACATACAAGTTACGGCGTACTCTTTCGATATATCCCTTTTTGAGATAGTTCTTTATCTGCCATTGTGCTGCACTTTCAGAACCAGTAATTTGAACCATGTCACTGTGGGTAAAGCAACACAAAGCAGCTAATTCTTTATACACATCCATTGCGGTCCCTCCCTTCGTTTTTATTATAGAGCAAAGCAAGTGTAATTAAAATGGTTTTGCGGATATTCAAAAATTTAAAAAAAGCCCAAAACCATGCATTTTGCTCAGGTTTCGAGCGTTTTCAAAAATCATTTTTCGTTGTAGCCTTGCGGTCTTACCCCCAGAATGTATGCAATCAGCAAACAAAATACATGCCGTATTCCTTTAACTTGGATAGGATTTCCGGCCATTGACGTTCATATTCTTCCAATTCTTTTTTGGCCTGATTCATATATCCAATCATAAAAGGTACATCTTTTATATCTTTCGGCTGACTTTGCTTTTCAATACGAAGACTATCAGAAAGTTTTTGAATTGTCGTTCGTTCGTCCTCGTTCCAATCAACGCGAAAAGAAGCTTCAAAAGAATAAATCATGTCCAATGCTTTTTTTAAGACCGCATCAAAAAGATTATCATCTATTCGTGTGTTATCAGCAGTGAGTAATGGTGCTTTTCTGCATTCGTTCGCCATGTGGTTTAAATGATCCATTGCGTGATTTAAAACACAGAATAAGCGAAATTGGTATATCGGATGGGTGGCATCCCGCTTCGCACGAAATTCCTCAATAGTTTGAATATCCCACACCCGATCATCTTCCCGAAATCCCCAACTTAGAGATAGGTAGGCCGAAAAAATGCGAATCGCCCATAACTTGATAAGTGTCTCTCGTGTATAAGCGAGAATAGGAGAGTATGGGTTTCCATCGACAGTGTCATAAAGTAATTCATTTAAAAGCCAGCGCATTGCAGTGTGATCTGCTTGAATTTCACAGTTCATCATTACGTTCCGTTGCTGAGAGTATTCTGGTTCCTTAATCCTGAGATTCCAATGACCTCTTGCGACATGTGCGACCTCATGCGCCAAAACCATTTTTAGGGAATTAATGAATAGCTCTGATATTAAAGTAGTGCGCTCCGAAAACAATGCAGCAAAGCCAGACGTATTATAGATTCCTTTTTTCAGAGGAATTGAAACAGAGTGTTTTTCGTTGCTTGGAAATCCCCACACAATTTGCTGCTTTTCATTGAGGCTTTCTAAGAAGCAGAGATCTGGTATAAGAATATACTGTGGATCATAGGAACTGTTTAGATATAATCGAAGCGATTGGGCCTGAGCCTTTAGTCCCAGTCGATTCAGATTAGATATTAGTTTCAAAATATCTTCCTTTGTTCCATAGTGAGGTTCATGGGAAACTGTTTCCGGAATTTGGAGCACTAATTCTTCATTGCAATCAAATATCTTCTGAAGAAAGACTAAGTATCTCTGCAGCCAATAGTAGTTAAATGTAAGCACATGTGTTCCGTTTTTCAAAGGAGGTTTAACTCCCATATTTATCTTTTTATCGTCAAGAATATATACGTCATTTTCATCCTTGAGCAATTCACCGTTATCTCCTTTTGTTGCAATAAGCTGTTCATAAAATTCAAGGTGGATGTAGGGTATTTCTCTATTGTCACGAATCCAAGTTTTCTCATATGGATTATAGTAGATTGTCTTGTGGATGTTTCTGACATCTTCGAGCATATCTGCTACAAAAATATAATCATCATTATCATAACGATTTCGGAAACTATACTCCCGTTCAAGGTCAAAGCCCCATTTTGCATCATTCGTTTTTAAGCGGCGAATCGCATTTTCTTTTTCGGTAGAATTTAGCAATTCTATCATGGAGCCGATATCATTGGCTTTCTCTTGTGTCCAGATCATAACATTTTGCAGCACAATACTTCCCTCCTTTGCCTTGGCTCTTTAGTTATTCAAGAGCCAATCTATCACATTTATGATCTTGATTCCATCATAGTTCCCCACAGTAAAACGGTCCAGCGTCAGGACAATTTTTTCATAATTGTCTTTAATCCTGCGGAGAGGACGCATTTCCCGTTCAAAGGTGGCTTCCGAAGTCATGTCGGATGTAACCTGAAAGTAAGTGTAAACACCATGTTTACGAGCCACAAAATCAATCTCCGTGGTTTCATATTTGCCGATATAAACGGTGTAGTCACGCCGCAGCAGTTCTAGAAATACAATATTCTCAATGGTAAAACCGAGATCATAATTCCGTTTGAGAAGGATATGGTTCCGAAGTCCCATATCCACGATATACCACTTTTTGTTTGATTTGAGGATCTGTTTACCGACAATATCATATCTTTCGGCAGGGTAGAACACAAAGGATTCCGATAAAGCCAGCATATAATCGGATACTGTATTGGCAGATACTTTTCGGCCATTAGACACCAGATAATCTGCGATGCTCCGGGCGGAAATTGGGCTGCCCACGGAACCCGCAAGGAATTTTGCAATATTCTTCAGGAGTGAAATGTCAGTGACCTTTCTCCTGGCTGTTTCGCTTTCCCGGCGGTTCTGGCGTTCCTCGATGTCCTTCACGATGACTGTGTTGTAGATTCCTTCCAGATACACCTCTGCTTTTTCATCGGTTTTCTCCATGACTGCCAGATAGGGAAGACCACCGTATTTCATATAATCTGCAAAGGCAGACTCATCTTTCAGTTTTGTTGCCTGACAGTATTCACGGAAGGAAAGGGGGAGCATGGAAAGCTCCACATACCGTCCGGACAAAAGAGTGGCAAGATCGCCGGACAGCATATAGGAGTTAGAGCCGGAAATGTATATGTCCACTCCGGGCTTTACATAGAGACTGTCCACGACCTTTTCATAAGAGAGTACCTTCTGAATCTCATCAAGGAAGATATAGGTTGTTTTGTCCTGACATAGCCTTTCCTTAATATACTGGTACAAGACTTTATAATCTAAGAGGGGTTCATTCTCCAATTCCTCAAAATTGATGGAGATAATCTGGGTATCATCAACGCCGCTATCGAGCAGAAGATTTTGATATTGCTTCAGCAGTGTAGATTTTCCGCATCTCCGCAGGCCGGTAACAACTTTGATGACCATCTCATCTTTCCAGGAAAGCAGCTGCTGCAGATATTCTGTACGTTCGATCACAGTAACACCTCCGTTTTTAATCCGATTATAGCGCGAACACGGGTGAAGGTCAAATAAAAATCCGAAATGGGAACAAAAATATGAAAATCAAACAGAATGTTCCCAAATTAGACAATTAGTAAATGGTAGAACTTTGGTCAATGCTATCGTAACCAAATCAGACCCATTCATGCTAATAGGAATCGCAAAATTAGCACGGTTGGAAATGCTTGAGATGGGTGATAAGGGCGAAATTGTAAAGACTGTGGCGATTAACAACCTTCCCCTGAATAGTCTCTGCCTCACACGGGTATACTATTATTCGCCTAACGGAAAACTCTTTCTCCTAATTTTCTATCTAATTTAGGAGATTATTCTCCTGGCCGCCTTGACTTTCCCCTAATTTTCTTCTATAATTAGGCGTATAGAATATTGTAATAGAAAGAAGGGAAAGCAATGAGAGCCTTTGATTACACGCAGCTTGCATCAAGGCAGTGGGACAGCGAGACGCTGGGGCTTGTTGCACAGATACACGAGTTCAAAGGACGCCAGGAAATGTTTTTGAAACAGAAGCCGGCAGTCCTTGATAAGCTGGTGGAAATCGCAAAAATCCAAAGCACCGAGGCATCCAATAAGATTGAGGGAATCGTGACTACCAACACCAGGATACAGCAGCTCTGCAACGAAAAAACCACACCCCGCAACCGGGATGAGGAAGAGATTCTTGGATATCGTGATGTATTGAACACCATCCATGAAAACTACGAGTACATTCCTATCCGCGCGTCTTACATTCTGCAATTGCATAGGGATCTGTACAAGTATTCCGAGAAAACCATCGGCGGGAGGTTCAAAAATACTCAGAATTTCATTGCCGAAACACATGCTGACGGTACGCAGTTTGTCCGCTTCATGCCCCTTGCACCCTACGAAACACCGGACGCAATTGATGCTATCTGCGCAAGTTTCAACCATGCAATCGATGCCTGCACTGTTGACCCGCTCGTATTGATCCCCATTTTCATCAATGACTTTCTTTGCATCCATCCATTCAACGACGGTAACGGCAGAATGTCGAGACTCCTGACCACGCTCCTTCTTTACCAGTGTGGCTATGTCGTTGGACGCTATATCAGCATTGAAAGCAAGATTGAAATAACAAAAGCCACCTACTACGATGTGCTTGAGCAAGCCGGTGTAAATTGGCACGAAGGGACAAACGATCCCACACCATTTGTCAAATATATTTTAAGAGTTGTGCTTTCAGCTTACCGTGATTTTGAAAAGCGTGTCAGCCTGTTGGATGAAAAACTGCCCGCTATCGAACTTGTAAGAAATGCAACAAATGAAAAAATTGGAAAATTTACAAAGAGTGAGATTATGGAGCTTGTTCCCAGTATCGGAAAGGCATCCGTAGAAAACTCGCTGAAAAAACTCGTAGACGAAGGGTTTTTGACTCGGCACGGCAAAGGAAAAGGGACATTTTACACGCGAAATTAAATAATCCCCTGTGGGATATTTGTCGGAGCTTTCCGGGATTTTTCCACAGGAGTTTTACTCATTACATCATTTTGAACTCATTTCAATCTATACAGAACTCCTGGTCACCGTCTTCTCCTTCCTGTCAAAGGGCATAAAAACAACCCACCGGGTCACTGTCCTGCTGTGTAGGATTCACACAGTTGGATAGCAACCAGATGGGCTGAATAAGTTCTTTTTGATTTACAACATTGTCTGGTAGCGCGACTGCTCTGCTGTTGGAATCCCCAGCGCCTGCATAGCCTGCTCCGCCGTCATTTTCATACTCTTCATAAGATTTCGAATAAGCGAAAGCGTCGCTTTGGTTTCGCCTTCAGCATACTGGCTCTTGCCGTAATTTTCAACGGCTTCCCTTTGATCGTAAAGCTGTACCATAATATCAACCGCCTCCTTTTCGTGGCTTTCAATAAATTCCTTCAAAATGTTTCTGTCTTTACAAATACGGAATGTTTCTCTCACAGCCTCGGCTTTATGCTCCTTGCCATGAATCTTTATCTGCTCGTCAATCACCTTTGAAAAAAGAATGTATTGATTTATGATATCACGCCCATCACCTTCAACGATTTCTGATATTCATCTGATCTACCGAAAACATCTTATCAAGTAAATTGAAATGCCTGGGGCGTATCTGATCTTTCGCATAATTCGTCTTTAATATACTTCCAGGCGTTCTTTGCTTTCTTTTTCCATGACCGACAAGCAACATCCTGTTTTCATCCGTCAGCTTTTTAGGTCTCTCTGCTTTTCCTCTAATTCCTCCTGCTCCCTGATAAAACGAATCATATTTCTTCAACCACTCGTACTGCCTCATCGTAAGCGGATATTCGCTGAACTGGTAAAGGCAAAAGCCCTAACAGCTCAAACGGCAAAAATATCCATTCACTGATAATCATAATTCTCCTTAGAATCTTAGCGCAATCGTCTTTCGATCACTCTCCGAAACCTTTAAATTATTCATGGTTTCTTCCGCTGTCCATCCCATACTTTCCATCAAATTTCTGATGTTCTGGATGAGGTTTTCAATCCGCCCCTTTTCTTCGGCCCTCTGATTTAATGTCTGAATTGCCTGACACACGTTTAATTCCACCTCGCTTTCGCCCATCGTCAAACTTGCATTTACGCAAACGTTCAATACATCTACTTCTGTTCTTCCAAGATGCCGAAATCCTTCATCAGAATTCACTGCATCTTCCAGCTTATCTGCATCTCCGGAATACTTGATAAAAGTCAGTACCTCTTTCAGTGAAGTATTGAATTTATCAAAATCATCATCGCTTAATGCCTCCGGAGCTATCAGATTGATTTTATAGTCCGGGACAACCGCGAGCATCTCTTCATCATCATACTCAAACATCTCGTGAATGGACTTCGGTCCATCCCATGCTTTCGGTCCAAAGTAGATTACAAGTGTCGCTACCGGCATCAATCTGTCATCTCTCATAAACCCGGAAAGATATTCGTCACTGTCCGAGCCCTTATAATCTCCCGCCTTTTTATGCGATGCAACTGCCTTTTCAACCTGCTTCGCGTACTGTAAAGCATCATAAACCATATTCCTCACAGCCATGGCATAATGCACATAACTTTGATTTTCAGCAGCCAACACCAGAAACGCTGTCTTTTTATCCGTCATTGCTGTAACAGACTTTATGACATCGCGAATTCTCTGAACCGGCTGCTCCACATCTTCCGGGCTACCATACGGTACACCAACCTCCCGTGTGTCCAGTTCCTCAAGGCTGTCTGGATCAATAACCTGCCTCCCGCCATATACATAAAAATTGAACGCATCTGCAAATATTTCATTTCGCTGCATATATTTCACAGTTATGGTATCTTTTACGCCCATCACAATCACCATCCCCTATGATAAATTGGATTTTCTGTCTCGTTCATCAGAAGGAATGGTTCCTTTCGGATACCTTCATGATACCATGCAAAAATCCTTTTTACAACCCAGCGGTAACAAAGAAATCCCGTCAAATATCCGTAATTACGTTATATTACGTTTAAACGAATTTCTAAGCAAAAAATTATTTGCCTTCTATTGCCGCTATTGCCTCCAGATACCCCATAATACGCCCCCGCAACTGGGGAGACAATCTCTGGTATTTCTCTACTAAGATGCCAAGCTCAGTATTTCTGCCAATGATTAAATTATCCTGTGCCCGACTCCTTCCATCCGGAAAATCCACTCCGGATAGTAATTCTTCCGGCGGGACATCCAGCACCTCACAAATTATCATAATCTTTTCAGACACCGGATTCGTCTTTTTCCGCTTCCAATCACTGATTGCACTCTGCGCTATTCCAGTCCTTTCAGAAAATTCTCTTTGCGTCATCCCACGTTTTTCCAATAATTCAAATATTCGTTCGCTTATAATCATAATATACTTACCATCCGATTTTTGTCTTCAATCGTTTTGCCGAACTAAATCCGTTTATGCGAATTATATGTTCAAAACACAGTTTCGTCAACTGCATTTTTTCAGTTTATACTTTTTTAATAAAATTCACTCTTTTTTCCGGGGCCGACCCCCAAGGCACGTACGTCTCCTCACTTGTGCTAAGTTAACCAGCCTTGACTCATCAGAAACAGCATCTCTCAACAAAGCTGTTACGCACGGATTTCCACGAATGCAAAATTCCTCTATGCCCGCTTCGTCCTTAGCTCTTGTTGACACTTGAATTTCCTCGTTCATCTGTCATGCTCCTCCATTTTTTTTCAACTTAATATAGCGTATAGTAAAACCAAAACGGATTTCACGCCGTTTTCCTCCTCTGCATTATCTCGCTTTATAATCAAAACTGAATATTTCTTTTAATCCTACCCACTTCTGGTCTTTATCGCTCAGATACAAATAATTCATCACATTATGTCCGAGTTGACCACCGACACCTGTTACAAATATTTTCATTTCGATTTTAAAATAACTTTTCTCTAGTCCATTCAACATTTTCTTTAACAACCTTTGAAGGGCGCCCTACTGCCAACACATTAGAAGGGATTTTTTTAGAAACAGTAGTGTCTGAACCAATTATGGCTCCTGTGCCAATACAAGCACCCTTCATTATTTTTGTATTCGGAGCAATCCAAACGTGATCTTCTACGATAACATCTTTCGAATTATTAACTCTTTCACCAGATTCAATGTTATAGATTGCATGTGAATCTGATGTCCTTACCACAATTTGGTTGGAAAACATACAATCTTTCCCAATTACTATTTTTGCTCCATCTTCTTGAGCGTTAAGATGGCATTGTCTTGTGAATGTAGTATACTGACCGATAGTAATTGATATATTATTACCTTCCATCCAGAAGGAACAATTTGGTCCAACTATACAATTTTCGCCAAATTCAATTTGATTATTATTTCCTCTAATTCGTATCCTATTATTGATTTTTTCAACCTTATCAGCCACAATATCCACCGCCGTAACTGTGTTATGCTGTGCCAGAAGGACGGCAAGCGACAATCCCACATATCCTCCTGTTGTCAACTAAGGAACAACTTTTTTTGCAAAAAAAAGAGCCTCTGATCCCTCAGAAGCTCAAAGTTTTTTCTATATTCATTTTAGAACAAATGTTCTATTTTCCTATACAAATGCAGGATAGTGAAATTCTCTTATTTGTCTATGCTATACAAACTGTTGTTTTTCAAATCAAAAACGACAACATTGTAATTCTCAAAATACAGCCCAGGGACATGGTATGTCCCTTGATGATCGAGGACGTTCCGGTCCATCAGCGTATCAGTAAACGCCTTGCTTTTAAATTCCATCTTTTTTTCTGAAAATAAAATATTATCCGGAACCTTAAACGACATCTGCTCTTTATCGGCACATGGCATTACCATGATGGAATCCCATGCCTCATTGACTTTAAAACAGACATATCCTGGCACACCCAGAACACGAATCACATCTTTTGTCAGAAAAATGCGCGCACGTCTCCCATAGATACTCATCTGCAGATTTACGCGTGTCGTTTTTGTTTTCCAGAGTTTTTCCTGCGCATTGCTTATTGTCTCTGTCACTTCCACACCCCTGTTTCTTTATTTTTGGTTTCCGGTTCCGTTTGAAGCTCTCTATGTATTTCTTCACGGGTATCAGCATTAGATATCATACCATTATCTATAACGGCTGAGGCAGTTTCCCGCTCCTCTCCGTAATTTTCCACAGAAGCCGTTTCCGCAGCTGCCTTCTCATCTGCAATCAGATCGGCATAAGTCTTTCCCCTATATTCTTCGAGGTATTCGAACATGTTAATCTGTCTGGTCTCCATGTAATCATTGTAGGATTTTCCAATCCTGTTTTTATAGAAATCCGGATAATATTTCACCTGACGTTTCTTCGTCTCTCCAGTCTCCTTATCAACATATTCCTCCGGTACAGATGAGAACATTATCGCCTCTTCCAGTTCAAAAACCAGCACTAATCCTTGGGCAGAATTTGCTACATACCCCAGAACTTTATACCGGCAGTCTTCTTTCCAGTTCATCATCCGATAAATATTGTAAACAAAATCAGGCGAAGTAATATCCCTGTTCGTCCACTGTCCATCTCTCTGCCGTTTTCTGGCCCATGCCACAGAAGCGCTTTCTTCTTCTGCGCACATTACGATGGTCAATTTCTTTTTGCCGACATGAATAAGAGGAAGAATAAATTCAACTCCCTCAAACAGACGGATACACGCCATATTAAATGTCAGTTTCCCCCTCTTAATACTGACCGCCGGCTTTTTCAGCATAGAAAACTGTGTGCGGGGAGGCATTTCATAACCATCCAAATCTTCATATTCCAATTTTCTGTCCTGTGCCTGTCTGGATTTAACAAGCAAGCGAATCAACTCCTGGTCACTGATATTATAGGATTCTCCTGATTTTTGTTTTTCCGCAGAACCGGCTGCAGCCTTTTCCTCTATATTATTCACATTTTCTGTCTGCCCGATATTTTCCATGTCAATATCCTTTCGTCCCCTACATAGACATTAATAAATCATCGATCTCATCCAAAATATCCTGCCTGGTCGGAATCGTTCCAATGACAGGATTATCAACAAGCGTTCCACATCCGGAAATATCCTCATATGTAAGCGAATCTAAAATAGAATCTCTGCGCTTTCTGATCGGGTAAAGGGAACCCTTACGCCTTTTTGTCTCTGAAGGATTTTTTAATTCGCTGTTTGTAATCGGGATAAATCTCGAAGACAGTTCCGCCTGCTTCTCACCAACAGACTCAGCAGCCTTCTGTGAAGCCTTATTCTTTACCACCTGCGGTTCGTCAAGGTAAAAAGCCATGGCCTTATGGCTCCCGCGTTCCCGCATAATGCCTCGAAAACGGAAGCTGTAATCCTGAATCCAGTCCATTTCTTCATATACCGCCTGACAGAATGCTTTTGTACTGAATGAAGAAATTGTACTGCCGTCGTCCGTGAATATATTAAATCCACAGGTTGCATCGCTATCCCTGATAACAATCATCTGCAGAAGCGGATGATACAACAGTTCTACAAATTGAACTCCTGCAAAGCGTTCCAGACATTTACTGTTGAACTTTATCCGAGACTGCGAATTTGTAAGGGTTGGGGTATCTCTACCGATAAAGTAGGCGCTGTACGGGACATAATAACCGCTGAAATCCATAGACATAACCTTACAGTGTTCATCGCCGCTAATGATGCGCGCTTCCTGTTCAATCGCAGCATATTCCTCGTCACTGTAAGCAATACGGGACAAATTTTTCATCATATCCCTGTTTACACCACTGAAGCACGGATTTACACTGACAAACCCCTGCAGTCCACCGGAACAAATCACTCTCACATCCGGGATACTATAACCGGTAGCCCTGCTCGTAACTGCCAGCTTCGCAGCCTTTGCGATCTCTGGTGTCACAATTCCTTCATGATGTCCCTCTACATATGCAGATACCCGTTCTCCCTCATTTTTCTTAGACTTATGATCTACATAGTCAACGACAACCGTTTTTCTCGCTTCCAGATCACCCCAGCGCCGCTCATTCGATAAAATGCTGCTGACCATCCCCGCATTCCACTCCGTCCTTCCTTTCAGAGTCGGGCGTTTTTTCTCTGTCAGAATTTCCGCAATTCTCGTAAGGCCATACCCGGCCAAAGCCGCCATGTAAATAAACCTTACAGTCACAGCTTCATCCTCTTGAATGATAAGCCTCCCGTCTTTTGTGTGCCGATAGCCCAGCAAATCTGAAACCGGATACTGCCCCATAATAATTCTCTGGTCATAAGATAAAAACATGCGGCTGCTCTTCGTAGCGGATTCCCAATCGGCCAGCATCGCATGGATGGAAAGGCTCTGCATGGAATCCTCTTTCAGAGTATAAATATTTTCAGTCTCAAAGTACACTCCTACCGGATGTGACGGATTTTTCGTTTTTAATTGCCTGATCACATTCATGCAATCTGACATATTCCTTGCAAATCGGGAAACACTGGCGCAGATAATCAGATCAAAATCCTTTTTTCCGGCATCCTCTATCATCTGGTTAAATGCGGTTCTGTGCTTCATGGAAGTACCAGACTTACCTTCATCACTATATATTTTCTGCATCGTCCAGTTCGGAGTATCCTCGATTTTTTTCGAATAGTACAATGTCTGATTTTCTATAGATGAAACCTGTTCTTCACTCTTTGTGCTGACGCGGGCGTAAACAGCCACTGACATATCCCCATCTGTGATTGAAGGCTGAGGTTTTGCTGGATGCAATGTCACATTTCCGGTCTGTGTATTCCGTATTCTGTTGCGAATTTCCTCCTTATTCGCTGCCAGTTCTTCGTGCCGCCGCTGCCAGTCACTTAGATGAGCAGACTTCATGGAGTCTGACTGTTCATTCTCCTCATCGGTTTCCCCGATACGGCTCTTCTCCTCATCTTCAGACAATTCTTTATGCAGCTCTTCTTGTTCCATATCCGTCCTTTCCTCCTGTTATTTCTCTATTTCAAGCAGAAGCCTCTTCTTCCACTTCGTATAATCATCGGAGTATAGACCCACGTAATCATCCGCCATCTTTTTAAGAGCCTGCTTCTGACCATCCTCGTTCCGGATTGTGTCAATATGGTATTCCCTGTCCTCTGTCAGCAAATCTATCTGATATGGCAGATCGAAAATATATTTCAACAGAAAACACAATTCCTGCGTATTCGCAGCAAAATAACCTTTGGTCTGAGCCTCAATGCAGCTGATTTTTCCCAACGTACAGTCCTTCAGCAGCCGCACCATTTCCGGGCGCTTCGGAATCATCTTCTGGCCTGTGATATCTATGTACACACCAACAAGAATTACTCTGTTGTCATCCGCATATTTCTTCTCGTAATACTCACGGTGATACAAAATCGCCTGCTCCGCATTTCTCTCCCACAGCTTAGCCAGTTTCACGTATCCGGCGAGTTTAATCCTGTCTGCCATTTATCGCTTATCTCTCCTTGTAGTACGCACACTCCTGATAGCGCAAAATGCTAATGACGCTTATTCAGTATTTTGCTTCTGTCCTAAAGTCCAGTACCATTCCTGCCTTGTACGGTAACTTTGAACCCCCATTTCCTGTTTTGCCATCTGCGCAGTTCTCCGGCCAATCCCCTCATCATGAAGACGCATAAATATTTCTTTTGACCTCATATCCCCATCTGTCAGATATTTTTTGATGAGAAAAACAGCTTTGTCCTGCTTGGTTTCAAATTGAGGTATCGCATTTCTATCCGGGACATGAACAGCACATGAACTCGTACTGCTCACAAGCCATTTAAATCCACTTCCCGGACGTATTTCATATCGTATTTCGTCCCCCACCGGAGCCAAACTGTTCTTAATCTGACGGACAATCCGAATATCCTCATCTTCCTCGTCACGTTCTACCTGCAGTACGCTTCTCGCCGCTGCCACCACATCAATGCTTCCCAAGCTGCGATAAATATTTTTAGAGCCTTCCTTCTTATTTAAATGGCCGATAAGTACAATAGCGCAGTCATAAGTTGATGCCCAGATTCCGAGCCTGTGCATCAGTTTCCTTGCTCTGCCCGCGACCTGAAGATCAGCATCATTCCCAACGTAAGCCTGCACTGGATCAATTACAACAAGCCAGGGACGAAAGCTGGCAATCGACTGCCGGATGCGCTCGTCATCCAACGTCAATCCTCCATGTGTTTCTTCATCAATGAATGCAACATTTCCACAATTAGCCCCACAGCTTTCCAACCGAGGCTTTATGGTATCTTCCACGCCATCTTCTGAACACTGGTAGATTACACGATGAGGTCGTCCGAATGCTTGTCCATCAGGGGTAGTACCGCCATTTGAAATCGCAGCAATCAAATTCAGCATCATCGTGGATTTTCCATCTCCCGGATCGCCCTGAAGAAGCGTCAATTTCCCAAGTGCGATGAATGGATACCACAGCCACCGCACCTGCGTAGTACAGACATCACTGTATAATTTTATCCCACTGCAGCTATTCTCGCTCATTTTGTCTCCCTGTCCTGCTGACATAGATGTTGTTATCGCTTTTCTTTTTATTTCTTTATTGTACACCAGTGATTGCGAAATTACATCGGACTGGTTGTCCGCTTGACGCCGAAAAAGCGGACAATCAGTCCGCTTTTTTGCTTAAGAATGCAATGCTGATAGGAAGGTTTTTCTTTGCAGTCTTACTTCAAAAATATTCTAAAACCCGTTGCTATAGGCTTTTTCAAAGCTAATAATTGTTGTGTTTCATGCGGGCAATAAGTAAGAAAGAGAGGCAATGCTTATGTCCATTGATTATGACAAATTAGGGAAGCGCATCTGTAGCTTCCGCACAAAACAAGGTTTGACACAGGATGATCTCGCGGAAAAATCCAATCTGTCCCGTGACCATATCTACAAGGTAGAAGTCGGCAAGAGAACTCTCAGCCTGGATTCTCTTGTTGCTATTGCAAATGCTCTCGGCACTTCATCTGATGATCTGTTGGTAGACAGTCTGGAGCATCCAACTTCAACATCCGGCAGTGAACTACACCGCCTTTTGTTGGACTGTAATGAAATCGAAGAAGAGATTCTCACCCGTACCGTGAAGGAATTGAAAGCAATCCTTTACGGACTTGGAATCTGATCAGTAAATAAAATGCCCGCATAAGCCCCTGACTGTACCTTGAATTTATTCAAAGTACAGTCACTGACTTATGCGGGTATATCATAATTTCAGCAGGCAAACAGCCTTCTACCGAGACTTCCAGCATTACGGCTTATAACTCTAATAGTACAGCCACCTTCCATTGTCCCAATATGGCTGCGCCTTCGATCTCGATTCATGCAGATCGTCAAACAGATTAAAAGCCACCAGTTTTGCCGTATTAAGATCGGTGATCTTTTTCCCGTGGTAATCCCATCTCCACTCACCCATATAGACGACTCCCCAGCTGCCGTACCTGCTTCTTACGATGGTTATTTGATCACCTTTGTAGCGCAACGTATAATTGCCTGTATCTGGCTTACGACGCCATTCCTGCTTCATGAAGTTTTTCTTTCGGTTAACCCGATTCCGTAAATCCCGTTCCCGTGCATCCGGATTCTCATAATCGACCGTCATCTTTTCTGCACATACGCAGCCCACACGCATCTCATGAGGAACATCTGGATGAGTCAAGATATGTATATACCGGATTTTTTCATTCCCGCACATTTCACACTGTTCATATTGAATATCCTCTCCCGGCTCTGTCTCTTCGCCCAAATCTTCCATTCCGATTTCTGTCCAGCCTTTATGTGGTATCCCTGCCTTATCCCACCTCGCCATGTAAATTCCCCTTCCATTATTTTCTTGTCACCCTCTTGGACACCAACTTGGGGCAATTCCACTGTCCTGTACTCCAGGTTTCTTCAGATGATATCTTTATCTAACAGGAAATCAATTACATTGACATTTAAAATTCCGTTTTCATCATACCATCTTTTCCCTATATCCTTGCGGATAATCATCTTGGGAAAAGCATCCCCTGTTAGAGAGAAAGGTTTCAGTTCCGTCTGCTGCTTATCCTCCGTAGGCAATGCATATGCAGATTGTATATATACCTTTTTACCACCAGTAGTCGCAACGAAATCAATTTCTCTTGGTATACGAACACAGTTTTTATTTTCATTTAATTCCCGCTCATATACAACCCCTACATCTACGGAAAACTGCCGGATAACCAGCTCGTTGTATATAATATTTTCCATGATGTGCGTCATCTCCTGCTGTCGAAACCCAATCCGTGCATTCCGCAGTCCGATATCTTCGCTGTAGTACTTGCTCGGTGAGTCAAAATAGGCCTTTCCTCTGACATCATACCGCTTGCTCTCTGAAAAAAGGAATGCATCTTCAAGATGTCCGATATATGAACGTATTGTGTTCGGCGAAACCTGTGCGTCCTGCTTTGACCGCAATGTGTTGGCGACCCGCGTTGGATTGGTCAAGGAACCAATAGAAGAACACAGCAAATCAATAATCTGTTCCAGGACATCCTGTCGTTCTATGTTTTTACGCTCAACAATGTCCTTGATATATACCTCAGTGAAAAGCGCCTTCAGATAATTCATCTTCGCCGCATCTGTCGGTCTTGATAAAATCAGCGGCATGCCGCCATAAAACGCGTAATCGTCAAACGCCTCGTTTTTATCCCCGCCCACGGCTGAGTAGTATTCCGCAAAACTCAGCGGATGCATCCTTATTTCATCACTGCGTCCCCTGAACTCGGTCAATATATCTGAAGACAGCATTTTCGAGTTGCTGCCAGTTACATATACATCTAAATTAGAAAGTCCCTTCAAATCATTTAACGCATCGTAAAACGTGATCTTTTTTCCGTCAGGATTGTAAGGATTCGGAACCGGATCAGACATCTGTATCTCATCTACGAACAGATAAAATTGCTGCTGTTTCCCCTCAACCATGCTCCTGACATACGATGCCATCTCCAGGGGATTGCGGTATCTAATGTCCTTCGCAAGATCAAGCTCAATCGTAATGATCTGTTCCTCATTCACCCCATTCGCAATCAGGTAATTCTTATATAAAATTTTCAACAGATACGATTTTCCGCAGCGGCGTATGCCGGTTATCACCTTGACCTGTCCATCCCATTGATACGAAATCAATTCCTGCAGATAAGAATCTCTTTTAATTTCCACGTTCGCGCGTCCCTTCATTGAAATATTTTGCCCATTTGGGCTGGAATTTTCAATTATTATAACATGTCTAGCAAAGAACCGCAAGTCTTGTGTTGATAATTATCGCCCATTTGGGCTGGAATTTTCAATCACCTCTAATTTAATACTAAAACAAAAATGTCTCCCCATGGGGCACATCACTAAGTGAGAGGTGTGGGGAGTCCTGTTATTGTTATAATATGCAAATACAGCCCTAAAGTCAACGTATTTTAGCACTCTTTTGGGAAAAATTTTGAGCAAAATTTAAACAATATCGAGAAGCGTTCAAGAAGCAATCTCAGAGAATATCTCTTAAAGTTGAAAATCATATCCATTGAAAATTATCGCCCATATGGGCAATAATTTTCAATCATCCCTGCTATTCCTCACCAGATATCATCTGTCTGAACATCTTTCCTGCGGTTCTGCCTCTCTCTTTCACGACCAGATAAAATTATGCAGCGCCGAGTGCAGTGTCGATACAACGGCCACAAAGTACGCCGCGACATGCGGAATCAAGGACAGGAAAAAGCCGCCTCCCAGCATCCGCACCACGGTTGCCCCATCCTCAAGTCCGAAACCAAAGCTCAGCGCCGCTGTCATGGCGACGATAAATGCCAACACATAAAAAATCCACGCAGAGCAGAATACACAGAAGTTCCCAATCCACTTTATCACCCACGCCACGAACATTATCGGTAAAAGTATCAGTTTCAATCCCAATCTAATCAGTCTCACTGTCATTCCCTCCATCTTCTTCGGTATACACCCATGTCTCTGTCATTCGTTCCATTCTCCGCAGGATATACCCAGCTTCCGTCCTCATCTTTTGTCATGCCAGAGTCCAGGAAATACTTTTCCAGTGCTTCCTGAAACAAATCTTCACACTTAAAAACAATCCTCATGCTGTCACCATCCAAATACACTGCTTCTACAAAAGCCTGTACTAATTCCTGCGACAACCGGTTCATCTGCGGGTATGCAGAAGCCTTTTCAGTAACTTCCCGAAGGCAATCCACAGGTTCATTCTCCACGCGGAGTATTTCCCTTACCTCCCAAATCTTATTTTCTATCGCCTCAATCTTTTCTGTCAGTTCTTTTTTCTTTTTGAGGTACGCAGTTTTATCTATCACGCCGTCAGCGTATGCTTCGTACTGCCGCATCCGTTCCGCTTTCAATATCTCCATATCACTGACCAGTTTTTCCTCCGGTTCAGGTATATCAAGCTGCACTGTCCTCCTGGCGTTCCTGTCCTGTAACTTTTCCTGTAAAAAATAAGCTGACCGGATTACATTTTGGATTGCATAAGCCACTCTCGCATTGATTATGGCTTCTCTATAAAATCCGTTATAGCATTTGGAAAAGCTGCCCACAGCTCTTTTACTGGAGCACACAAAACAGCCTTCACCATGTCGTGTGCCATATGTCAACAGCCTATTACAGTTGCCGCAGCGGACAATCTTCTTTAAAGGATAATCCCACTCTGTTTTATACGTCATAGGGCTGACTGTACGAATTGCTCCTTGTGCTTGCTCAAATTCCTCATGGGTCACTATCGCTTCATGGGCATTTTCTGTAATAATACGGTCTTTCTCCTTAACGCTCCTGACAGCGCGGCTTCCCAGAGAAATTGTCTTATTTTTCCTCATAACCAAAGCCCCGGTGTATTCATATCTTCTGAGCGTATTAATTACAATAGGCGGTTTCCACAGCATTTCACTGTCAGGAGCAATCAACGCTGACTCTGCGATCTGTTTTTTTGTCATCTTTGCGTACAATCCCGGTGTGGGAATCCGTTCCCTGTTCAGATCAGCCGCAATCTGAGTCGTGTTCTTTCCCTCCAGCGCAAGATCAAACACCTTTCTTACATACTTAGAGGCAACGGGATCAATCACCCAGCGCTGTTTGCTTGTTCTATCCCAGAGATAGCCAAATGGCACCCTCGAAGCAGTGGGGCACCCCTGTTTCCATTTTGTTTCAAAAGTCGACCGAATTTTTTTCGATACATCCCGGCTGTACAGGCTGTTAACCAGGTTGCTCATAGCAAGGTCAAGGCCCATTGTCGCCCCTGTAAATTTTGCACTGTCAAAATTGTTATTGACAGCAATAAACCTGACTCCAAGCAAAGGAAAGATCTGTTCAATATAATCTCCGACGCCGATATAATCCCTGCCAAGCCGGGAAAGGTCTTTGACGAGGATACAGGCTATCTCGCCGCTTTGGACATCTTTCATCATCTGCTGGAATTCGGGTCTTTCAAAATTTGTCCCGGTATAACCATCATCGACATACTCCCTGGTGTCACATTCCAGATCATCCCTGTCTTCGATATAGTTCAGCAGCAGCTGACGCTGGTTCTCAATACTGTTGCTCTCATCCTTATTGTCCCTGCCCAGGTCGCCGTCCGACATGGAAAGACGCAGATATAATGCATTCACTTTAGCTAACATCCTCATCAACCTCCGTACAATCCAGCCATTGCTGATAAGCGTCATTACATTTGAAGCGAATCTCAATCGAATTATCAATGCCGATATAAATCGCATCTACCAGCTCCCTGACAAGCCCCTCATCAAACTCCCTGCAGTCAAGATAATGTTCCAGGTGCTTCACCTGTTCATCTATAAGCCGAGCCTTTTTCTGCATACTCTGTAACGTCTGTGAAGCCTCCCTGAGCCGTTCTTCAAGCTTCTGCCGCTCGGAAATATAACGCTCTTTCATACACTGGTATTCTTCTTTTTCGAGAAGGCCGCCAACATAATCTTCATATAAAACCGTTTTACGCTCTTCGGTTTGCTCTATCCGATAGGAAAGCGAGGTTATCTTCTTCTGTATTGAAGCAACCTTGCTCCCTTCGTCCTTTCCATCCATCAGGCATTTCACCATACGCCCTCTGTCGCACATTGCCTTAATCATCAGGTTGATCTGATCCATCACCAGGATTCGTAAAAGCTTATCCGGGATGGAATGGTTTCTGCATAGGGCAGTTTCATCCTTTGATTTGCAAAAATATGTTCCGTATGAAGTATCCGCCCCCACAGTATGTTTACATCGCATAAATGTCATATGCCTCCCACAGCAGCCGCAGTAAATGATCCCGCGGAAAACGTTTGTTGTTTCAGCGCGTTCTTTTTCACTTTTTGCCAACCGCTCTTTACGGGTACGTTTATTTCCTGCCAGAATTTTCTGAACCGCATCATAATCCGACCGGAGTACGACAGCCTCATGATGATCACGATGGAGCACCCAATCGTCCCTTTCCACCGGCTGCGGCTTAAGCCCTTTATACGCAGCACGCTTTGTTTTCCCGGATGCAAGGTCGCCAGCAAAAATCGGATTTTCAAGGTATCGACCGATGGTGCTTGTCTGCCATGGCCCATTGTTTTCTTCCAGAGTCTCGTCCAGACGCTTTTCCCGCGGCCTTGGCGCTTTCAACAGATCAAGCCGTTTTGTGATCTCATATTTAGAGACGCCCATCAAAAACCACTGATACATCACCCGTATATAACACGCCTTACTCTCGTCAACGGCATAATTATTTTTTTCCTCGTCAATGACATAGCCATATGGAGGGAAGCCGTTCAGCAAATCCCCTCGTTCGCGCTTCATTTCATAAACCGAAACGAGCTTTTTGGATATATCCCGTGCGTACATACCGTTTACCATGTTCTTAATCGGTACAGCCAGGCTCTCCATATCCTCCTGACGGGAATTATCAAAGTCGTCAGTTACAGCAATAAACCGCACTTTCAAGTGTGGAAAAATTGTTTCGAGATAATACCCCGTCTCCAGATAATCACGACCAAAGCGCGAGAGGTCTTTTACTACAATGCACTTTATCTTTCCACTTCGCACATCACCCATCAGGCGCTCAAACTCCGGGCGGTCAAAGTTCATCCCTGAATAACCGTTATCCACATATGTATCTATGAGCTGCAAATCTTTGTGTTCCCGTATAAAATCATGAATCAGCATGACTTGTGTCTGTATGGAATCATCGGTTTCATTACCGCTGTTTCCCGAGGACAGCCTTGCATATGCCGCTGTCGGTAATTTCACTTCCAGTGCTGCCACATCCAGCGCCTGTTGAACTTCCGGCAATAAACCAACCGGCTTTTTTCTGCTTTTCCGTGCCATCCTATTCTCTTGCTCCTTCCTTAAGCCATTTTTCCGGAAGTCTGTCCATCCATTCAGATTCTTTCAGGGTGACTTCGATATTTTTCTCGTTATCCACCCGGACGATACCAATCCACTTTACGATATGCTCATGCTCAAGGCTTTCCGGCATTTCAATTTCTCTGTATAAAGCCACCCACGGATTTGCTGTGCTAAATGTCTTTCGCACGATCTCCACTTCGTTCATTACAGCTTTAAACTGCGCTTCACATTCCAGAAACTGTTCCTGATACACCTGCTCCACCTCTGTAATTGCTGCGGCATCATCCTCCTGAGTGTTATGAGTGCGGTAAAAATCCATCCTCTCCAAATAGAGATCATTCATCCTGTTGAATAGAGATTGCGCTTTTTCCCGTAACGGTTTCAATTCTGCCTCAACCACTTCTTCGCGTTCCTCTTCCTGCAGCAGCCGGTTGATATAACGGGCCTGTCTGACAGCGGTTGAAATTGCATTTCTGACAGCTGAATGCACGGTCTCGCATGGTATATGGTTTTCCCTGCGATCCCGTTTGCTTTTACTGAAGACATAAACCATTTCTCCGGTTCCCAACGGGGACAGTATTTTTCTCAATGCAATTCCGGTTTCCTTAGAATAAATCCGTTTGTAAAGCAAGCTTGTCTGTGTTGGTTTCCTCTGTTGCTCATTCGATTCACTTTTCAAACCTCCAATACGCTCCTGCGCCGCCGCAAAGGTTTCCTCAGAGACGATCTGCGGAACCGAATAATTTACCGTAACCTCTTTCACCTTACGGGTAGCCTGTCCCATATAAATAGGGCTCTCCAGTATTTTTCGTATCGAACTTCCTATCCACTTGGCGGGAACAATCACATTTGGCACTTTCCCCGCCACGATTGCCTTTTGTTCCTGCGGTGGAGTAACGCCCCGTTCATTTAACTCTTTTGCAATGACGGAATAGTTCTTCCCGTCCAGGAACATCTGGTATATCTGACGTACTATGGATGCTCCCTCTTCCTCGATTTCAAGGCTGCTGTGATCTTCTGACAAAACAAATCCATACCGTATCAGTGTTGGATTTATCTTTCCGCTGTCAGAAACCCTCTTATTTTTAAGTGCACTGTCATTTGCATACCACTCGGAACGTTTCTCAGTGAAATACTCCGTCACCTTCTGTTTGTCTTTTCCCATGCTACAGAAGTCATCTTCCACAACAGCAAAGTGGATTCCGGCAGGATAAAACGTCTCGTAGAGTATTTCAATCGCTGTCCACAAATCCCTCCCGCACCGGAAAACAGACTCGACAACAACTCCATCAAATTCTCTTTTCATGCCATCCTGAACCATCTGGTTGAAAGACTCTGTCTCATCAACAGAATATTTACGGTCACTGTATTTCCTGCTGACTTTGAAGCCATGCTCTTTCATATATGTTTCTATGTGGGCGTTCTGCCTGCTGATAATATCCGGAGGATTTTCTTCATCCTTCCTGCTGGACACCGCCCTTGTATAACTTACCCATCTCATGCTTTCGACTCCTCGCCAGCGAAACCAATCCGCTTACACATTTCACTCCGCTCCAACAATTCCCTGATCTCATCCTCATAACGGAAATGGATTTCAATATTGTCCTTCCCGTTCACCGTGATATGATCCACAATGGATGTCAGGACTTTCCGCTCCAAATGATCGATGCTGCGGTATTCACGGAACCCTTCCAGCCACGGCTGCAGTTCGTTTTTCTGTGAGAGCAGCCGCTCTCTTTTTTCTTTCATCTGCACGACTTTTTCCTGCGACGCCTTCATCTGCTTAGTGAAACGGCTGTTCAAATCCTTAAACTCTTCCCGGCTGATAACGCCATCCTTCATATCCTCATAAAGATGCGTCTTCAAATCCTGATAGCGGTTTACCTCTTCTTCCAGCTTCATAAGCTGCGTGTCCACCGCTTTTACACTGTAATCCTCCTGCGCGTTCTGGCCGACAGCAGCTATCATCTTTTCCGCGTCCATCAACAACGCCACCTGGTTCTGGACTGCCGCAAGGACTGCCTGCGTCAATCTGCTTTCGCTGATCAGATGGGAAGAACAGCCATCTCCATTTTTATAAGTAGAGCAATGGTAATAATGATATTTTTTCCCGCCCTTGCAGCTACACCGTTTGACCATGTTCTGGCCGCAGCTACCGCACTGAAGAAAACCGGAGAACAGATAAACAGTGTCCTCATCCGGTGAAGTCCGTGTGTCCAGTTCTAACAGCTTCTGCACCTGATCGAAGACTGGCCGGGGGATGATCGCATCATGGGTTCCGGGTACTTTGATCCAGTCACGCTCATCTACCGCATGGCTCTCTTTCAGCTTATAGGTAATCTTTTTTCGCTTTCCCTGCACCATGACTCCGGTGTAAAGCTCGTTCCGCATGATACGGTTTACAGAAACCACTGACCACTTTGGATTTTTCCCGGCCCTGAATCCGCTGTTAAAATTCAGCCCGCACATTCGCTTGTACTCCAGCGGTGGCAGCGCGCCCATCTCATCCAGTTGCGCCGCGATATGCTGAGAACTCATGCCGTCCAGTTTCCACTTAAAGATCAGCCGGACGATGTTAGCCGCATATTCGTCAACAACCAGATGGTTTTTATCCTGCGGGTCTTT
The DNA here is from genome assembly GCA_020860565.1 of Clostridiales bacterium. Lineage (GTDB taxonomy): Bacteria > Bacillota > Clostridia > Lachnospirales > Lachnospiraceae > Brotaphodocola. The sequence continues at coordinate 12,453 of JAJBUA010000009.1, read as the reverse complement.
CAAATATCCATACCCGGCAAAACTTCCAATAAATTGCCCGTTCTTGCGCTTCACATCCAACTGGCTCCGTATCTTAATGGAGATATCCCGGCAGTAAGCGTCATTGATTAAGTTTTTAAAAGGAATGATAATTTGGTCGCTGTCACCATTTTCTTCTGCACTGTCATAGTGATCGTTAATGGCGATGAAGCGGACACCCATAGATGGGAATATTCTTTCAAGATACCGACCTGTCTCGATATAGTTACGACCGAGCCTGGAAAGGTCTTTAACTATAATACAGTTAATTTTCCCTTTCCCGGCATCGTCCATCATTCTCTTGAAACCAGGGCGGTCGAAGTCTGTCCCGCTGAATCCATCATCAACATACTCCTTCACATATTTCAGTTCCGGATGCTTCTGATGGTAATCAGCAATCAGTTCTTTTTGATTGTGGATGCTATCGCTCTCCAGTTTGTCTCCGTCCTCTCTGGAAAGTCGCACGTAGTCTCCACACAAGATTTGTTTTGTTGTCTGAAAATACATATAGCCAACAACTCCCTTCTTTATTTGTCCATGCGACAATAAACCAGGAAATTCTTGGCTTTTGGTTGCTCTGTTTCGTTTTGACCCAGAGACATTATCCCACAGTTCCGGTCTCATGTCAACACTTTAAAGCGCTAAAGTGTAAATTTTCTTTCTCTTTTCACTTTTAGAACAGGCTTTCCTTCAGGCAGTCCTGCAAAGACTTTTTTCCTGCAAAGCTGATTTTCACAACCATGCCGTTACTGAGATAGCAGTACGGATTTTTTATCTGCCGGATATAATCCAACATCCGCTCCCTGGTGTCCAGGTCCGTCCGGATCGTCACATCAGCGACATCAACCAGGCTCTCCCTCTCTACCGTCAGAGGGTCTACCGCCGCCTTTTCTTTCAGCTCTGCCAGCGTCAAAACACACTCCCGCTTCTGTTCCTCTGTCCTTTTTTCCATTTGTCTCGTCTCCTTATCCTGAAATCGAAAGAGAAAAGATCTCCGAAAAATATTTTCCCCTTCACTAACCTGTGGTTAGAAGAGGCTCCAGACAAGCTGTTATCATAGATTTCTCAAAATGTTTTTGTGGGCGGCTTCAGAAAGGATAAAACTCGCTTCTCATTTTTGAGAAGGAAGCGATTGAGTTTTATTTTCAACAAGCATTTCCACCACCTTACTTTCTCGCTTCTATTTCATCAGGTGAGAGCACAAAAGCAAACATTCATCCTGGAAATTTTTTCAGCAAGCTTGTCCTATGGGGTTTGGAACCACAGGTTAGTGAGGGGAGTAATCATAAAAGCAAGATACGCCCTGTAATACAGAAACCACTACCGTGGTTCCCGATTACGGGCGTCCTTGATGGGAATTCCGTTTTCCCATGCCCTCGGCTGACGCACAATCGGAGAATTGTGCTATTTGGCTCCCGTTCAAAACGGTCGCAGCGGCGCTGTGTTTCACAGCCCCGGTCACGGTTCCCGTGATTGCTGCCTGCGGCAAATTGAAAAAGCGTTAAAGGAGAAAACAGATATGGCAAGACCCAAAAAAGAAAATGAACTGACCCACCAGCACATCATTACCGTCCGCCTTACGGACGTAGAACTGGAGCTGGTCAATAAGAATGCAGATGCCGCCGGACTATCTCGTTCGGAGTATATACGCAAATCTCTTCTCGGTGGGAAGATCACCGTCTTCCACAAAATCACAGCGGAGTTTCCGGAGCTTCGGGAAGAGATGAAGCGGATCAGCTGGCTGCTTAGTAACATCTCAAACAACATCAACCAGATCGCCAAATACTTTAACACGGGCGGTCTGCGTTCCCAGGCAATCACTGCGGAATTGGAAAAAGCCCTGGATGCGGTTCTTCAAATCCAGGTGGATGTGACAAGGATGGTGAATGAAGTACATGGCAATCTTAAAACACACTACAAGTAAAAACTCCAACTACAATGATGCACTGTTTTATCTTTTATTTGAACATGATGGCTATACCATGAAGCCCATCCTTGATGAAAAAGGAAAGATGGTGCGCAGACAAAGCTACTTGCTCGACGGGATGAACTGCAATCCGTTCACTTATGCGGAGGAATGCAGAGAGTTAAATGAGCAGTACCACAAGAACCAGACCCCCGGCGAAATCAAAGCCCATCACTACATCATCAGCTTTGACCCGCACGATCAGGATGAGTGTGGGCTGACAGCAGAACGCGCACAGGCCATCGGGATGGAGTACGCACAGAAAAACTTTCCCGGCCACCAGGCGATTATCTGCACCCACACGGACGGTCATAACGGCAGCGGCAACATCCATGTCCATATCGTAATCAACAGTCTGCGTAAGCTGGATGTGGAGCCGCAGGATTTTATGGAGCGGCCTTGTGACAGCCGCGCCGGATACAAGCATCACCAGACACGAAGCCTGCTGACCTATCTGCAAAAGTCGCTCATGGAAATCTGCAACCATGAAGGACTCCATCAGGTTGACCTGCTGACTCCATCGGAAAATAAGATCACAGAGCGCGAGTATTGGGCGCAGAAGCGTGGACAGGAGGCTCTTGATAAGACGAATGAGGAAGTCGTTGCCTTCGGGCTTACCCCTGCGAAGACTCGTTTCCAGACGCAGAAGCAATTTCTCCGTGACGCGATTTCTGATGTCTCCCGCACAGCAACCTCATTTGAAGAATTTCAGAAATCATTGTGGGAAAAATATTCCATCCGAGTTACGGACAAAAAAGTCCGTTACTCCTATCTCCATCCGGATCGGAATAAAAATATGACGGAGCTCGTCCTGGGAACGGACTACGGAAAAGAACATCTGAGAAAGATGTTTGAAGAGAATCTTCTCGCGATGCAAAACCGCGCCGCTGGCGAATCTCCCGAACATAGCGAAATCCAGCAGGGGACTGCACAGAATACCAGAACGGATTCTAATGCTGAACCAATTTCCTCTGCCATCTTCGGTGAACCTTTGCCCGACTATGCAGCTATTTTCTTTGTGAAGTCTGATCTCCGTCTGGTTGTTGATCTGCAGAACAATGTCAAAGCCCAGCAGAGCCGTGCCTATATGCAGAAGGTCAAACTCTCCAACCTGAAACAGATGGCAAAGACCGTTGCCTATGTTCAGGAACAGGGTTATGGTTCCAGGGATGATCTCCGCTCCTCCTACGAAGAGATCGTCGTTAAGCGTAATGAAGCGCGTAAAACTCTCCGGGCCACAGAAGACGGGCTGAAAGCAGTCAACGAAAAAATACATTACACCGGGCAGTACCTCTCCAACAAAAAAACTTATGGTGAGATGCTGAAAGCAAAGAACAAAAAGAAGTTCCGTCAGGAACATTCTTCTGAGATTGCCCTTTACGAAGCTGCTGTGAAGTTTTTGAAAGAGCATTCCCCTGACGGTAAGATTCCTTCTATGAAATCCCTGCAGCAGGAAAAAGAGAGCCTGACCATCCGCAGGAATGCGCAGCAGGAGACCTACCAGTACTTCAAGGATTATGCGAAGGAACTGAAGACCGTCTGTGCCAACGTGGACGCAATTCTGGATTCGCCACAGACGAAAGGAACTGAGCGTACCCGGCCACAAGAAATTTCATGACATAAAAATAAGCCCAGGCGGTTATTACCACTACTGCATATATGCAGTGGAATAATAACCGTCTGGGCTTTTCAATTTTGCTCATCTGTCAGGCGCTCTTTTTTAACATGTATTCTGCGGCTTCCTTTTCAGTAAGATCATACTTAGCCATGATTCTCTTCTTAATGTCTGCCTCAGGAATTTCAACTTCACGCCATGCTTCAATCGTAGCTAAAATTGATTCTTCTCTCCACGCTTTGCACATCCCAACTCCTGACTTTCTTCGATATCAAGCGAAATATTCGCACACTCACACACAACACTCCAGCTGCGTTTTTATCTATCTTCCTGTAAAGAACTGATTTTAAATTTTTACATATTTCTGCTTTGGACTTTTTGGCTTATCCGGAATTGTGCGTTTAATTAATCCTTCTTCAAGCATTGGCAATAAAACTTTTTCCCGGAAATAGCTATCAGCTTTCATATTGCAGAATTGTTTCATTTCATTTCTTGTCTTGGGTAGTGCGCAAAAAGTCAGAAGGTCTTGCAACATCTCAGCTGATAATTTTATACTATCATACTCTGGCAAAGCTTCACCACTAACTTCACCACCAGCTTCACCACCAGCTCTACCACTAACTTCGCCACCAGAGGGTCCCACCTTTATCATGGTGGCAGCCTCGCTCAACGGGACAATCGTTTGAAACACATCCCCCTCTACAAACCGAGGTTCTGCGCCAGAATAAAGCCGTGTATATTTATATGTGTTCCTCATGCCTGAACCCAATTCATCCGCTAAGCCAATCTCCCTGAACATACTGGAGATAGGCGGATTTTTCGGAAAAGGTCTGAACGTAGCCAGGTTCAAACTTCCATGACCATGCGAACGATTTGCGTTCTCTGTAAAAATACGGTCTTTTTCAATGACCATCTTCGCCACATAACCATTGGAAAAATCTCTATGTGCAAGCAGATTCGATACAATCTCTCTGAGGATTTTATCTCTGGAACTGACACTGATAATCCCATCCATGGTAAATGAGTCATTTAAATGTTTCTCGCCAAACGCAATCAACCGATCATAGCTATCAAGCAGATTTGTTACGATCACATCTCTGTCATCATACCGATCCATATTATAGACCCGCACAATGGCGTCTGTCTTATGATGAGCAAGTACCGATGCAATCAGGTTATCGGAACCGAATAACAGGATAGCTGCCAACGTAATTCCTTCTTTTCCCGTTTGTGGGTCGGATAAAATCAGTTTAGCACTGCGAAGCATTTCCTCATCCGTCATATCTCTCCACGGATGGTTTTGCGTCCGAACTTTCGTCATATTACGCGCACGATCCATCAGATCATGACGCAAATCAGCAGCAGTGAAGATCGGGAATACTTTGTTGACATAGTAAGTATCCTGCTTTCTTGCATAGAGCTGATACACAAGGTACTCATTATTGGTTATATCAATATCTGAATCATTGTTGCGATCATATATGCGCCCCGCGCATCGACAAACACTCGGATTGACGGGTACATAAACATAGAGGACACGCTTACCGTCAACATCGTACTCTATTGGTTGCAGATACATAGGGGGATATATTTTCTGTCCATTGTTGATTGTGGTAACGAAATTTTTCTTCATACCCTCAATCTTATCCTCTTGTATCCCAAGGACCGTTCCATCGTCTTTAACGCCTAAAAAGATATGACCTCCTTCACGGTTGGAGAAGGAACATACCGTCTCATACACATCTTTTGTAATATCCGTCGTGGACTTTTTGTACTCCACAGTCAGGGATTCACCCTGCTCTATCAGAGCAATCAGCTCTGCCGGTATGGTTGGAATCATTGCCGTTCCTCCTGATTCAGAATGGTCTTATTATATTATTACAGCGTTCTGCACTATACAAGATAAAAGAAGTGAAGATTATATCACTTCCATGTAAACGCTCCATTCATAGCGTGTACTACGATAGCCCCCTTTCTCACCCATAGATATTATCCCCAAATTCGCACTGAAAGTCAACTCCATTTCTGCACTCGAAAAACAATCGGCGTTCAATCAACATTTTGTCTACCGAACTGTTGTTTATTGCTTAATTACAGAAAAGAAGTTACCAGTGGTTGGCTTGATCTGATTTCTGAAATAGCTCACGCGTCGCTTAAACTGTCGAAGCAAAAAAAGAGAAGTCTCCGGCCCCATGCCATAAGACTTCTCCCTTTTTCATTTACGGTTGCGCTGCGCTTCCTGCTCCATCATCGCCTGCGGCACTGCTTTGCCGCTCCGCAAGGCAATCGCCGCCTGTTTGTCATGCAGCTTTTTTAAGACAGACTCGCGTTTGCCGGTTTTCTGCTTCGGCTGCTTCAAGTTATTTCTGCTTCCATCCACAAAAGAATAATTCTGTTCCTCTGAGCTTTCCACGCTCCGAAGGTACTCACCGTTTTCATAGAGCTTCTGCCAGTTCTCCATCGGAGGACGCGCCGGTGGCGGCTGTTGTGCCTCTATTGCTGGATGAAGAAATTCCCTGATCTGCTGAATTGCAGCTTCGTCAAATCGGCTGGCATCGCTCACAACAATCTTGCCGGATTCATTTACGATGGTACAGGCAGCGGAATTTTTCATCTGCTCATTCTGCATCAGGAAAAACTGCCGCCCATCCACAACAGTGTCATCACAGGCAAGCCAGGTACCCGGTTTCCCATCAATCTTAAATCCTGTTGTTTCCATTGAGACAAGAGTACCGGATGAATTCAAACGGAGAAAACCGGCAATGGAGACCAACCTGTCCTTATCCACATAATAGGCTGATATAACTCCCGCCTTGTTCATCACAATCACATCACTGACGCTGAGGCTGTGTCCTTTGGAAGACTTCGGCATCTTCTTCTTAAGCCGTTCCCGGATCGTTTGAGCCGAATCTCCCGGTGCCATCTGTGACAGATATACCTGCTCGTAATTGCTGACATCAACCCGCAGATGTTTCTCCCGCAGCTCCGCGTAAGGACGGAAACGCAGAGGCCGGAACTCTGCGCCCATCTTTACCTGGTAGACTGCGAACTGGTTGAGATTCATTCGTCCTCCGGCTCCTGCTGATATGCTTCCAGATCAAGCCTGGCAAATTCTTTGTCCGGCATTCGCTTCAGCTTTTCCACCGTACCAATCACGACCTCTTCCAATTCTGTATCGCCTTTAATATAAGGTAAGATTTCTTCTATCCCTTTGATTGTCTCCTGCCGGGTTTTCTCCTCAAACATCGCAATCACGATAAGCTCATCTTCCTCAAATGTTATTCTCGTCATAGTTCCTGATCTCCCTTCTTGTGGCTTTGTGTATTCTGTTTCGGTTTTTCTGTTTCCTGCGTTTTAAGCTTTGCCTGACGCTCACGCAGGGCCTGAAGTACAGATTCCTTACGACCACCAGGTGCGGCGGCAACTGTGGCTTTCTCACTTCTGTCCCTCTGTTCCGATTTGTTATCTTCCTGCGTCTGCTTTTGCAGTTCAGGCGACATCCCTGCAGACTCCCTTGCGTCTTGTTCCAGCTTTATTGATTCTTTTGGTATCTCAACAGGCTCCCGCTCCTCCAGCTCCTTTGCCTGTTCTGCGCCGCGTGAGCGCTGGTAAACCTCTTCAAGCTCAGACAATGCCTGCTGTACCAATGGGCTTACCTTGAAATGAGGAATCTCTTCCACCAGATCACGGTCTACAATTCCTGCAGACATCAGTTCATAGGACATCCCATCATACATACTTCCATCTGTCAGGGTAAATCCGATTCCCTTAATGCCGTTCATTCGTTCCGCCGGTATCTGCTCATAGAGTGCCATTGCCTCCTGCAGGCTGCCGACATCCTCGTGATATTCTCCTAAAACAGGAAACTCCATGCATTCCGCTACATAAAAACTGATCGTCGCGCTCTGCTCTTCCATTTCTGGCTTTTGCGGCGCTGCATCTGCTATCACCTGGACTTCTTTTGCGTTCAGATACTGTTCGGCAGTTGCAAGATACTCTTCCAGCGTTCCTGTTTTCTCTGTTGAGATTGGATTGATGTCTACCGGAATACCCTCAACTGAAAATCCTGATTCATGGAGCGCATTGAAAAAATCATCCTCACGGATATTCCCAGAATAGGAAATCACCACATCCAGATCAGAACCATCCGTGTACAGTCCCTCCCGGCTACGGCTTCCATAAACCCTAGCTCCGTGCAGCTGCACCTCATCATGCAGCCCCATTGCATCGATCTCTGCCTGTGCATAACTTAAAACCGTTTCTTCCACGTCAGCCATACTCCTCCCATGCAGGGAAACCGTTGGTTCCGTCCGGTCAGAGATGGGTGATATGGCATCGATCTGCTGTTCCTCCGGTACAGTTTTTCTGCTCTCACTCTTTTCCCGATTTACCTCCTGCTCTGCAAGCTGAACCATTTCAGATACTTTCTCATAATCCATAACCTTACGGTGCGCTGGCCAGGAAGAAATTCCTGCGTCTGAAAGAATCTCTTCCACCGCTTCCTTCACGGAAATATCCGGATTATCATACACGCCACCATCAATCTCATGGAAAGAACTGTCATAGAAGGTATAATCGTATCCCTCTGATACCGATTGAATCGTGAGATACTGATCTTCTTTTTCAAACCGATAGGCGATCTTCACATCATGAACCGCAAGGGAATCCTGCACTTTTTTCTGTGCTTCCATCGTTTCAGGAGTAACCCATTTTCCGCTGAGCGAAGCCGCTTCTATGTCATACAAGATGTCTATGCCATTTTTGCACTGAACCAGTGCCATCCGCGACGGCTGTTCTTCCGTACTCTCCATACCCAATTCTTTTTCAAAGTGGTTTGGTATTTCATGATAGGCGCTGATTGCTGACTCTACATCGGGAAATTCATGATAAACGCTCTCATCCTCATCTCCAAACGGATCGCTGTCTACATAATAAAACGCAACTTTTACCTTTTCCTCCTGCGATGCAGTTGGCGGCGCGGTTTCTTCGCTCTGTTCCAGATTCTGGCCATCTCTCTGACCGTCTTGAAGACTTTTCTCCTTTTCATCCATCATCTGATACAAGCGCTCTCTTTGTTCGTCAGTAAGATTTAAGTATTCTGTTTCCATCATTCCATAGCTGACTTCCCGCAAATCTGCCGCTGTTTCTGCCTGTTCAATTTCTTTTTTCCAACCGGCAAACGTCACCTCACGACTCACGATAGTCTCAAGCTTATCTAACTCCTTTTGGCTCATACGATCCCAGATATCAAACTTTTCTGTATGGAGCGAATAGCCCTCTCCATCGTCATGTTGGGATACTTCATAAGTCAGCAAATCCCGCTCCCCGCGTACATCGCAGAAAAATTCATACTCTGCTGTCCTCAAGTGCGGATAGTAATGCCTGCCAATCTCTTGAAAATTGGTAATCTCCTCCGCTGTCAGTTCTTTTTCTGTTTCCCGGCTCTGCTCCAATATTTCCTGGCGGAACATACTGGTAAAGCCGTCCAAGACAGTGGAATGCCGATCCACCACCCATTCAGCGGTCACGTCATTTCCAAATGCATCCGTACTATCTGCCATCACAGGAACCGTCTGTGCCCACTGTTTATTCTTGAAAGAAAAACGCTTATCCCAAGGCTTATGCCGGATTGTGTTTGCAAGGATATAGGCCGTACGCTCCGTGCCAAACTGCTCCATGACTGGCTTTACCGCTCCACTCTTTAAGTGCATCCCATCGAAATTATCGAAGATCGATTGCTCTATCGCACTTTTACAAGCCATATTTGCATTCCGGGACTGTCGGTACTGCTCCAGTTCCCCATGCTCACGGGCATAGGAAGCACTCTGCATATATAGTGGCACCTTATCCTCCTGCACTGTTTTTTCAGATTCAACCGATACCGCCCGGACTTCGCTAATCGTTTCTTCTGTGATATTTTCTTCTGTCTCAGCAGCCGCTTCTTTTACAGGCTCCTCGACAGGTGCTTCCGGTCTTTCGTAAGTCACACCCTTTCCTGCGAAATATTCAGCTGCCGCTTCATGGAAACCTTCATCAAATCCATTCCACAAATCCTCTGCCACAACCTCGCCCTTCGCATTCACAGCAACCTTCGCTACGTCGCTGCCAAACTCATTATGCTCCATCAGAAAGATTGGCTCTCCCATCAGTTCTATCTGTTCAGAAGTATGCCAGGTTCCCTCATGTCCATCCAGTTCTATGGAATCCGTAAACTCTGTCACTTCTCTCCACTGCTGTTCCCATAACGTTCTTCTCTCCTGAATAAAATCCGGCAGTTCCGTGAAGCCTATGCTGTCCACATAATGCGCTTTTGCCTCACCATCACGAGCCATCACAACCACATCACTGACGGAAAGCGAATGCCCTGTGAAATCATCCGGACGCTCCATGTTAAATTTCATAAAAAGAGTATCCAGTGTCTCTGTCGGTTGCAGTGTGCCGCCGTAGACCAGCTTATAATCACTTCCTTTTACCGTCATGTCGTGGTTTTGTACAAAATCCATATTCATATAAATATAGTCTCTGCCGCTTCCCTCACTGTCAATCTGGTAAATGGCATATTGAGCCTGATTTCCTGAGAATAGAAGCTCCTCATTTGCCCGGATGACTGCATTCTGCATTCTCTGCCCCATCTCAAAAGAAGAAAGTCCCGCTGTGATCTGCCGGTAATCCTGCACAGTTATCATTCCTTCCGCCCCAAAATTCAGTTCTTCTCCCAACCGCAAAAAGTTCCGCTCCGGAATGGGAATCGGATATGCAGTCAGCACAGTAGCCGCATGATTCACAACAACATGATTCTCTATTGTAACGGGAACCGCAGGATCATCATCTGACCCACGCAGCTCATACCGATACAAGCCACTCGGAACATCTTCATCCGCAACGCGCCCAATATCAAACAAGGCCGGTGTCCCAAAAAGCTCTACAGATGTATATAGCGCCTGTTCCTTTTGAAGGTTCTGAGCAGCTTCGGTGATTCCGTCAATCATATCCGCGGCAGTGTGCCTGATTGTATCCATGGAGGAACGAAGCTCCTTCATTTCTTTGCTGCTGCTCCAACTGGCAATGTATGGGAAAGAATAATCCGAGGTGTCTATGCCAAAATGCTGGCATACCGTAAAAGCAACGCTTTCTGCCTCACACTCCTTCGTCATCTGGTCTTTCTGAATCCCCCGTGTCTGCATAACATCGCGGTCATGGAGAATCGCGTGGGCGGTCTCATGGATTGCCGTTTTCATCGTCTGGCTCTCACTCATATCCTTCTGGAGCACAATCTCTTTAGAGCCGTTATCATAGTAGCCCTTCGCCCCGCTGGAGATTTCACCGAAGCGGATCGGCACAGGGGAAACCTGTTCAATCGCCCTCATAAAGTCCTCGTAATTCTCCACATCCGCAGTCAGTTCTTCCACACCCAAATCCGGAAGCGGCTCGCCGTCTGTCTGGCTGACATCAAATACCGTCGTCACCCGGAAGCGCGGAATAACATGGACAACCTCTTCCGTCTCCGGCTGTCCGTCAGGTCTTAATACCAGTTCCCCGGTTTTCTCATCGACCTTTTCCTGTATTTCTTTCTCCCGGATAGGCGCAGGGGAAATGATCTGGATACCCTTTTCCCCGCGTTTTACATGCCGGTTGAATTTCTTCTGCCATGCCTGGTACCCTGCTACAAGCGTAGCGTCCGGCTTCTGCATGGCAATCAGGAGCGTGTTATTAAAACTGTAGCTGTGAAACTGCGACATCGTTCTTAAATACTCCGTGTATCTTTCTGATGTAAACAGCTCTTGTACACCCTGTTCCAGCCGCTCCGTAATCTCCTTCATTTTTTCATCACGATTCGATGCCATAAGGCTTTACCTCCGTTTCTTTCACCCACCGCGTCTTATATTCGTGTGGGTACTGATTGCTGTCCTTTGGTTTCCTGTCTCCATTCCATTCAAGCCCTCCTGCCCGCCCCTCACAGCGGTACCCGGCAGCTTTTAATGAAGTCCCCGGCTCACTCTCCAGAATGTAAGTAATGACCCTCTGGTAACCCATCGCCTTTGCCGCCCGGTATGCTGCCCCATAAAGAATGCTGCAGGCATTTTTCGTTCCGTCAGTACAAACCCGGCTGACCTCCAGCGTATGACCGTCATCCATACGGCGGCTGACCGGCCTGCCGCAGATCGCAACACCGACCAGCTTTTCTCCATCAGACACGCCAATGGAAAACTTATGTCCGACTGACGGCTTGTGATGCCTGTGGTACTGCTGCACAAAAGCATTTGCTTCGCGCAGCGAAATTGGTATTAACTCAAGCAAAAATAAACACCTCCTGATAAATAAATCCCGTCAGGCAACTTACTTCTTTCCAACCTGACGGGATTAAACTGATTCAGTTATTTCATTTCTTCAAAACATCTCACTGACCTGAAAAAGGCACCCGTCGAAAACAGGTGCCTTTCATAGATCGTTATTCATTTTTCTCGTTCAAAATCCTGATCATCTCCGCAGGTGTAACAATATATTTCCTGGGAGGATAATGTTTCTGATTTCCTGTTACAAGCCATGCATCATCATCCCTCTTCTCCATCGCAACCTCGTAAAAAATCAGGTCATCCATATCTGGAAGGATTTCACCTGTAGGTGTCGGATGAACCTCAACGCCAAACTGCCTGACTGCAGCAAGCACAATCTGAATTGTTTCATCCCTTAAGTGAAATTTAGGCCGACGCAGGACTTCCTCGTACTCTGCTAAAATATCCTCATGAAAAAGCGGTGTAATACGTCCGCCAAATATCTCATGCAGTACTTCTACCGTAGGAGCCTTTGGATTTTTTGTTATCAACGCAGAGACTATAACATTCGTATCAATTAC
>JAJBUA010000025.1:43212-50186 GCA_020860565.1 Clostridiales bacterium | reverse complement strand
AAATGGAGTCTCAAAAAGCCGCGTTTTATGCGGGGTTGAGATTCCGAGAGTCTATATTTATTTTAGGGGGGCATGACAGAAACTGATTATGTGTTTAGAATTCGGCTGCATGGATGAGTATCTGTGGAGTGGACTGTGAGGAGTTGTTTTATGATCAAACTGGAAAAGGTTAATAAATATTTTGGTGATCTGCATGTATTAAAGGACGTTGATCTTGAAGTAAAGGAAGGAGAAAAACTGGTAATCATCGGACCTTCCGGATCAGGTAAGTCTACGACAGTTCGCTGTATGAATTTTCTGGAGGAGCCGACGAGCGGTCATGTCTATATCGATGGCAGGGAACTGACGTCAAAGAATAAGACGAAGGTTGTGAGAGAGACGACGTCGATGGTATTCCAGCAGTTTAATCTGTATCCGCATATGACAGTGTTAAAAAATCTCACACTCGCGCCAACGAAACTTCATCACAAATCAAAAAAAGAAGCGGAGGAACTGGCGTATCATTATCTGGAGGTTGTCGGCCTGACAGATAAGGCGCATGTCTATCCGACGACCTTGTCGGGCGGTCAGCAGCAGAGGATCGCGATTGCGAGGGCGCTGTGCGCACAGACGAAGATTATTTTATTTGATGAGCCGACATCGGCGCTTGATCCGGAGACGATTCAGGAAGTGCTGGACGTCATGATTAAGCTGGCCAGGGAAAATATTACGATGGTTGTTGTAACTCATGAGATGGGATTTGCACGGCAGGTAGCGGATCGGGTCGTTTTTATGGCTGACGGTCAGATCATTGAGGAGGGAACACCGGAGCACTTTTTTGAGAATCCGGAAAATGACAGGGTAAAACAGTTTTTGGGTAAGATTATTCGATAAAACAGGAGATCAGGAACGGCTCCTAAGGATACCGTGCCTTCTCAAATAAAGATAACAGGAGGAGAATGTTATGAAGAACTGGAAAAAATTTGCGACCATGAGTCTTGCGGCGGGAATGTCCATGATGCTGCTGGCAGGATGTTCCGGGAGTACCACTGAGACAACTGCTGCTCCGGAGACAGCCGCTGCGGCGGAGACGGAAGCGGCAGAGGAGACGGAAGCGGCAGAGGAGACAGAAGCTGCTGCAGAGAGCGCAGAGGAGAGTGAAGCTGAGGCGGAAGCAGAAGGTTTCGCGGAAGATGTACAGGCGATCGTGGATCGCGGCGTTCTGCATGTCGGTGTAAAAAATGCAGTGATCGGTTTTGGCTATCAGGATACGCTGACTGGTGAATATTCCGGTATGGAGATTGATCTGGCTCAGAAGATCGCGGATTATCTCGGTGTGGATGTGGAGTATACCGCAGTGACGGCGGCAACGCGCGGGGAGCTTCTGGATTCCGGAGATATTGACTGTGTACTCGCGACTTTTACCATCACGGATGCGAGAAAAGAAACGTGGGATTTCACAACTCCGTACTATACGGACTATGTTACGGTGCTGGTGGAACAGTCCTCCGGAATTACTTCCCTGGAGGGACTGAAGGATGCGAAAGTCGGCGTCTCTTCCGGCTCGACTTCGGCGAAGTCTCTGACCGAGGCGATGATTGAGGCAGGATTCATCAGTGATGAAAACTATGATGCGGAGACCTTTGATCCGGCGACCTGGACGGAGGGAATTTCTTTCCAGCAGTATGACGATTATCCAACCATTTCCACCGCGCTGAGTGCCGGAGAAGTGGACGCATTCTGTGTAGATAAGTCCATTCTGGCGGTTTACAATACGGACAGCCGCACCTACATCGACGAGCAGTTTGCGCCGCAGGAGTATGGGATCGCGACAACCAAGGGTTCCGGGTTTTCTGAGGTATGTGAAGAACTGATTACAGGATGGCTGAGCGATGGCACGATTGATGGTCTGATTGAAGAATATAGTCTGAATTAAAGGACTATGTCTGGTTGGTCAGGGAAATTTTTAAAAAGATTTAACATGCCTGCAGACAGACGGCTTCGTTTCATGCGGGGCCGTCTTTATACTATGCACAGGGGTGCGTAAGGTAATACTCCAGACGATGCTGGACGCAGTCTATGCTTCGCTTCGGTCGATGCAAACCATAGCTACCCGCGCGGCGAGTGGGAGGAGAAAAAACGTCTCGTGCTCGATTGGGAGAAAATCTGAGGGAGGATGAATATGTCAGGATTATTGAGTATAGACGCCTGGTCAAAGGTGTGGACTTTCCGGGGGACGTTTCTTCTGGGTCTGGCAAACACAGCGAAGACAGCCGTTTTCGGACTTATGCTGGCATTTGTGCTGGGGATCATTTTTGGTCTGATGGCTACCAGCGGAAAAACCGTTTTCAAGGCGGTAAGCCGGATTTATGTGGAACTGATCCAGAACACGCCGCTTTTGCTGCAGCTGTGTTTTCTGTACTATGCGCTTGCCTTTGCGGGGAAGAGCCTGGGAATCCAGACCACCGGCATCATTTCTCTGGGTATCTATCACGGCGCGTATATGGCTGAGGTGATCCGGGCCGGGATTGAAGCGATTCCTAAGGGGCAGTTTGAGTCGGCACAGTCTCAGGGATTTGCTTATGGAGGAATGATGTATTACATTATCCTGCCGCAGAGTATTAAGATTATCCTGCCGCCAATGGTGAATCAGGTCGTTAATCTGATTAAAAATACGTCCTGTCTCTATATCGTAGGTGGTGCGGATCTGATCTCCCTGACCTACAGCTTTGTCACAGGGGCGACAACCGGTGGCGCTTATGCGCCGGCGTACATTGTCAGCGGACTGTTGTTTTTCCTGGTATGCTTTCCGTTATCGACGCTTGCAAGCGTATGGGAGACTTCATTGAAAAAGAGAGAACGTGCCATGAATGCTGCCGCACAGAATCCTGAAGGGGAGGTGAGCGCATGAATACCTGGGAAGCCAGTTTCAGTATGTTAAAAAATCCGGCGCTTCTGCTATATTTGTTCAAGGGAGTCGCTTTTACATTGATCATCTCAGTTATCGCGGTATTGCTGGGCCTGATCATTGGCTCTGTACTGGCGCTGACAAGGAATTACTGCACAAGCAGAAAAACAAAGATATTTCGCTGGCTTTCGACCGCTTATATTGAAATATTCCGAAATACACCGTTGCTTTTGTGGATCTTTATCTGCCTGGTGTTCTGTCCGGCGCCAAAGTTCATGTCGAGAAAAATGTTTGGTCTGACGGCGGTGGAAGTAAAGTTGTTATTCAAGGCGGCAGTCGCGCTGATCCTGTTTACTTCGTCCGTTATTGCCGAGATTGTGCGCGGCGGCCTGAATTCGGTTGCCTATGGCCAGTTCGAGGCGGGACATTCGCAGGGATTTCATACTGTGCAGATTATGATCTATATCGTGCTGCCGCAGGCATACCGCAATATTATCCCGACGCTCCTCAGTCAGGTCATCACGACGATCAAGGATTCCTCTTATCTGGCAAACGTGGCGACGATTGAGTTAATGGCGCGGACCAAGCAGCTGCTGAGTTCGGCATATTCCTACAATGGCACGGGGACGGTTAATGTATCAGATGTATTCGTGCTGTTCGGTTTTGCCTGTGTGATTTATTTTATCATTAATTTTGCATTATCCTGTACGGTGCGTTATCTGCAGAAACGAAGGAAAAAGCTGCCGGCAGCAGCGCGTTCATGATAGTTCATGAAATTAAGAAGAGCAGGTATTTTTGTATGAAACGCCATATGTTCCTGCCCGATGTCGGAACATTCACAGGGGAGAAGGGGAAAATGATGGAAAAATATATCGTGACGATATCCCGCCAGTTCGCAAGTATGGGACGCAGGGTGGCTCAGGAAATGTCAAAGGAACTGGCGATTGAATATTATGACAGAGATATTGTGGAGCAGACCTCCCGCAGGATGGGGCTTCCCGTCCCGGAAATCAGCGATTCCGAAGAAAAGAGCGGGTCGCGTCTTTTCCATCACCGGTATCCGCTGGGGATGGGTCTGGTTAGTGTGCAGGAGGAGATTTTCTGTGTGCAGTCAAATATCATCCGTGATCTGGCGGACAGGGATTCCTGTATTATTGTCGGACGCTGCGCGGATTATATCCTGAGAGACCATGCACACTGTCTCAATATCTATATCTACGCGCCGTATGAGGCAAGGATAAAAAACTGTACGGAGCTGCTTGGCATGGATGAAAAGACAGCCAGACAGATGATCCGTGATGTGGATAAGGCGAGAGAAGGATATCGGCAGCATTATTGCAATGGTGTGAAATCCGTACTGGATCACAGAGATCTGATGATCGACAGCAGCAGATTTGGAATGGAGGGAACAGCCCGTATTCTGTGTGATGTTGTGAAGGATGTTTTTGGAAAAAATAGTGATGCGCTGTAGTGAGATTACAGCGCATTTTGTCTGCGCAGAGCCGGGGAAGAAAGTGAATGCTCTTTTTATGCAGAAAAAGCGATAAATATCAGGGCTGTCAGGCGGATTGATAAAGAATTGGAAGAATTTGGTCTTAATGAGAAAAAATAACAAATAGCGACTTTGACAAAACGACTCTCTGGAACTATGATTTATACCAGATGGTTAGCATAGGCTAATTACTGGCTGCGACCATCCAATATCATAAGGAAGGAGTGGTTTTAACAATGAAGCTTAGAAGAAGGCTTGCGGCATTGCTGATCTGCGCGCTGGTCGCAGGGAGTATGCCGACAGTGAGCTTTGCGGCTCCGTCGGAAGAGGGCGTCGAGTCAGAGTATTCTGAGGACGAAGATGAAGCTGTTGATGACGTGGGTTCGGAAGAAGCAGATACTGGCGATGACAAGGGTTCAGAAGAATCCGATGAAGCTGCGGATTCAGAAGGCGCTGAGAACTCAGAGTCAGGCGAAGCGGCTGATTCCGAAGAAAGTGAAGACTCAGAAGAAGACGCGGCGGAAGATGCTGGGAAATCTGACGAAGCGGAAGATCCTGAGGAAGCAGAAGAGTCTGCTGGGACAGAAGACGCTGAGGATTCGGATGAAGCTGCTGAGACAGAGGACTCTGAGGGGTCCAAAGATGGGGCAGAGACCAAAGAATCTGACAGTACTGAAGAGGGCGAAGCATCGGAAGATACTGCTGTAATGGATGAGGCTTCTGGAACAGAGGAGTCTGCGGAGGAAGAAGAAACCTCCGGGACAGAGGAGTCTTCTGAGGCAGAAGAGGAAACGTCGGATACTGTAGACGAGACTGATGATTCTGCGGATGGCGAGCTGGAAGGTGATGTTACAGAGTTTTCGACAGAGACGGCTGGTGAAAAGCTTGAAAATGTCCTCGAAGAAGAATTGACAGTCGGGATCACGACAGCGTCACTGACAATTGAGGAAGCAGTTGAAGAAGTTGAGGATCTGATTACAGACGAACAAATCGAGCAGCTGGAAGAGTTAATTGACAAGGGTTTGGCGCTTGTAGAGGAGGATGATAGCCTTACAGAACTGGCTGATTGTATTGCAGAAGCAGAGGAGCTGATCAAGAATGAGGCTGCGACGAGTGAAGAGGCTGAGAAGTTGATCGAGCAGCTGGAAGAATTGATTGACGACGCATATGCAAATGTCACTCTTGTAGTGGAAGAGGATACCTATGTGCTGATGAATATCCCATATGCGGAGTTCTATGCGGAAGAGGCAGATGAAGGAGTTGACGCGTATACATCGGCAACTTACAGCAAACCGAGAGGAACGCTGGCTGCAGGTTCCTACCATGCGGATGAGAGTGGAGAGGCGATTCTTGGTGTTGTTTATCCGGTGAAGCTGACAGATGGTCTGACAGTGGCAAGTCTGTCTGATTGCGAATACACAGAGGTGACAGATGACGATTATTTGTCAATTACAGTGAAAAATCGTGGTAAGGAGGTAACAACGGACTATAACGGTTCGGAAGTGCTGTTTGAGCGACCGAGTTATTCTTATTATGTGTTGGATGAAGAACCAGACTATTACAAAGAAGTAAGCATGAATGCAGATGGTGAACTTGTATTCGGTGTAGCAGAGGGAACGGTGACAACTGTGACAGACGCGAGCCTGACTTACAGCGATACGGACCGCCATGTGGACCATGCGCTGACCGTCAGTAATTTTGACACGATCGCGGACGACACGGTATATGGAGTAGTGATTCATAGTGCAACGGGCAGTTATGGACTGCGTCATATTACAAATATCTGGAGAGTGTATTATCTTGGCTGGGATGAAGGCGATCTGGACGGATATTATGACAGTCTGGTTGGAGATTATGTAACTTCGATTACGTATTACACCAGCAGCGGAATCTATGAGCTCGAGCTTGATAAAGGAGTTTATGTCGGCACAGGTGGATATGTGTTGATGAACATCCCATACGCAGAGTTCTATGTGGAGGAAGCAGATGAAGGAGTAGACGCTTATACCTCCGCGACTTACAGTAAGCCGAGAGGAACGCTGGCAGCTGGCTCGTATCATGAGGATGAGTCGGGCGAGGCGATCAACGGCATTATCTACCCGGTGAAATTGACGGGAGATCTGACGTTGGCAAGCCTGTCTGATTGCATACAGATCACGGATGATTCGAGCGTGACGATCACGGTGACAAATCGTGGCAAGGAAGTGACAACGACGTATGAGGGATCGGATGCACTGTTCGAAAGTCCGAGTTATTCTTACTATATCCTGAGCGAAACTCCGTCTTATTACAAGGAGCTGAGTGTAGATGAAGATGGTAACTGGACATTCGGCGCGGCGCAGGGAACGGTGACAACCGTGACGGATGCGACGCTGACCTACAGCGATACGGACCGCCATGTGGACCATGCGCTGACCGTCGGTGATTTTGATATGATCGCGGACGACACGGTATATGGAGTGGTACTCCATACCGCGACGGGCAACTATGGCCTGCGCCATATCACAAATATCTGGAGAGTTTATTATCTCGGCTGGGACGAAGGCGATCTGGACGGATATTATGACAGCCTGGTCGGAGATTATGTAACATCGA
>JAJBUA010000025.1:0-43112 GCA_020860565.1 Clostridiales bacterium | reverse complement strand
GAAGGCGATCTGGACGGATATTATGACAGCCTGGTCGGAGATTATGTAACATCGATCACTTATTATACCAGCAGCGGAATCTATGAGCTTACGTTTGAGGATGGTGTCTACGTGGGGAATGTTATTGTCATTGATGGCGTAGAGGTGATCACGGATGCGCTGTACAATGAGGATGGCAGCATTGATCTGACCAATACCGAACTGTTTTCGGAGGGCGCAGACGGAGCGTATCTCGTAACGGTCGGCGGTATTACACAACTGGTTGGTAATACCACGCTTGAGAAATGGGTCGGCTCTTATGAGAACTGGCAGAGCTGGATCTATCCGAGCGAGGAACTGCTCGAACAGTATCCGTATCTGGAAGAAGCATGGGATCTGGCTTATGAAGCCTATATTGCTGCATTTGAGGCATATGGTATGGGCGATTACATAAAGGCACTGTACTCGGATACCGATTCTTTGAAAGCATATTGGTACAGCATGACAGACACCTACGGAGTCGAGTACATGGAAGTAGAAGAAACTGCTGACGGCAGTTATGTACTCAGCTGGCTGGACGCGGACGGTAATGTACTGGCATCTGACAGCTACACCATGACAGGCAAGGTATTAAATGGTCTGGAAGGCGCTATCATGTATGTATTCACGGCAGACAATCTGGATGAAGGAAGCGAGTATAAATATTGGGTAACGATGGAACCGGATATGGAAGGTACCACAGAATTTCCGATCGCGGCGCATTTCCATTTCCAGTATGGCAGTGATATTGAGAGCCTGCTGGTATACGGGCAGCTCTATAATGACACAACGAAGAATATCGCGGACAGAACCTGGTATGCGACGATGATCGATGCGGATGCGGATGCATTGGCGAAATACAATGTTATTCTCGGTATGCATATGGCAGAGAAGTGGAGCGAACTGCCGGAAGAAGACGATGATCTGAATAATGACAATACAGGGGACGAAAGCAGCAGTAACACCGACAATACCGGCGACAGCGGCAATAGTGGAGAGTCGTCTGAGACCAGCAGTAGTAGCAGCAGCGGCAGACCTGCCAGTTCAAATGCTACCAGCCATGGAAGCAGTTCCGGCGGCTCAGGCAGTTCATCTTCCGCGAGCAGCGGCAGCACCTGGGTACAGGATGTTGAGAATAATGACAATACCTGGTGGCTGAGAAGGACAGACGGTTCTTATGTAACCGGCAGTGTCACAACGGATGAGAGCGGAAATGCTCATGAGCAGATCGCGTGGGCTCAGGTCAATGGCGCGTGGTACGCGTTTGGTTCCGACGGTTATGCGGATCAGGGCTGGGTTCTGGATTATGCGGCCGGCAAATGGTATTTCATCGACATTAACACCGGAATGAAGAGCGGCTGGCATCATGACGATCAGGATAATTACTGGTATTATCTGGATCCGTCCAGCGGAGCCATGAGGATTGGCTGGAATCAGATTGACGGCAACTGGTATTACTTCAATAGCAATCCGCTTACATACACCTGGAATTATGATGAGAGCGCTGGTAATTGGGTGTATGATACCAGCAGTGTATCGAAGCCCCTTGGTGCGATGTATGCAGGGGAGACCACGCCGGATGGATATGTGGTGGATGAGAACGGAACATGGATTCAGTAGAGTTGACTGATATCAGGAAAAATAATGGATAGAAGTCAGGGGAAAGGGATCGCTGCAGGTCAGCGGTCCCTTATCCATTTGCCTATAAAACAAAAATGGGATTATATATTGCAATTGCCCGCTGTTTGAATTAGAATGATATAGGTTAGCGAGAACTAACAAGCGAGGATGATCAAACGTATGAACGGAAAAACAGGATCCGGAAAAAAGAGAGACGCCATACTGGTTGCTGTATGCCTGATAATTGCGCTGGCGGGATGGCTGTTTTTACATTTCACTGCAGCGGACGGAATCAAAATACAGGTTAAAGTTTCCGGTACGCTGACAGCGGAATATTCCTTATCGCAAAGTGGGACATACGAGATTCATGGCGCGGGCGGCGGCACGAATCTGCTGGTAATTTCCGGCGGAGAAGCCTGGCTTACGGAAGCGTCATGCCCGGATAAATTATGTGTCGGTATGGGCAAGATCAGCAGGGGAGGACAGTCCATTATCTGTCTGCCCAATCAGGTCGTTGTGGAAGTTGTGGGCGATGAAAGTGAAGACGCGGTCGATTTTGTAACCGGACGATGATTGGCAGGAAGACAGTGGCAGGAGAAAAATGAAGAGAAGCATATTGATTATATTAATCCTGAATTATTCATGAGTCTAAGCCATAACGGCGAAAAACCCGTGAATAATTCAGGATATATCGAAGAATGTGAGTAAATTGATTTAGAAAATTTTCAGGTGGAGACTGCTGACGGCGGTCTCTCTTTGATATTGTAAAAGTTTGCGTGATATGTTACGATAGTTCAGACAGCAGGATTACGGCGAGGAGGTGCTGGATGTGTGTCAGGCGATTCAGATGATTGCTGAAAATGCAAAAGAAGAAGGAACCTGTCTACACTTTTATGAATATGAAAATTACAAATATCTATATGATTTCATTCAGCCCAACGGGCGGGACAAGGACGGTTGTGACGGCGATCGCAGAAAATCTTAGCAGGGGTCTGGATTTGCCATATAAGGAGATTCCGTTTACATCAAAAGAAAGCAGAGAAAATCCGGTTTATTTTTCCGAAAATGATCTGGTTATTATCGGCTGCCCCGTATATGCGGGACGGCTGCCCAATAAAATTATGCCGGATTTTAAGCGGTGTCTGGTTGGCGGACAGGCTGTGGCAGTGCCGGTTGTTGTGTTTGGCAACCGCAGTTACGGCGGAGCACTGACAGAACTGCGCCTGATTCTTCAACAGCAGGGGTTTCGGACATTGGGAGCTGCCGCAGTTGTCAGTCGTCATGCTTTTTCAGATCTGGTTGCCGCGGGGAGGCCGGATGAAGAGGATCGCCGGGAGATCCATGAATTTACGGATCGTCTGATGGAAAAACTTGCAGATCCAGAAGGCTGTCCTGTTCTGACACTGCCGGATAATACGGAAGTGGAGCCTTACTACGTGCCGTTGCAAGAGGATGGAACTCGCGCGAATTTTCTCAAGGCCAAACCGCAGACAGATTTTACAAAATGCGACCACTGCGGGATTTGCGCGAAGGCCTGTCCGATGGGAAGCATCGACGAGATGATGCAGGCTGCAGGCATTTGTATCAAGTGTCAGGCATGCGTGAGAAAATGCCCGAATGGGGCGAAATTTTTTACCGATGAGCAGTTCCTGTCTCATGTGAGGATGCTGGAGCAGAACTATACCCGCCGCGCGGAAAATGTATTTTTATATTAGTCGGGCGTTTGATTAGAAAGAAAAGATTGAAAAAATCCCTGAATTGCTGTAAACTGTGCTTTGAGATGTCAGATAACCGTTCACGCGCACGAACGTGAACGGTTATGAATATATATTTATTTGCAGAGGAATTATATGCCGCAGAACAGTGATTATGCCATTCAGGTAGAAAATGTCAGTAAAATATACCGGTTATATGATAAACCGATCGATCGTCTCAGAGAATCTCTGAATTTTACCCATAAAAATTATCATAAAGACTTTTTTGCGCTGCAGGGGCTTTCTTTTCGCGTGAAAAAGGGGGAGACCGTCGGTATTATCGGCACGAATGGTTCCGGCAAATCGACGATTTTAAAGATCATTACCGGCGTATTGACCCCTACGACGGGAACCGTGCAGGTGGAGGGTGTGATCTCCGCGCTGCTGGAGCTGGGCGCCGGTTTTAACATGGATTACACTGGCATTGAAAATATCTATATGAACGGCACGATGATGGGTTTTTCGAGAAAAGAGATGGACGAGAAACTTCAGGATATCCTCGATTTTGCGGATATCGGTGATTTTGTTTATCAGCCGGTGAAGACATATTCGAGCGGCATGTTTGTGCGTCTGGCCTTTGCGCTCTCGATCAATGTGGATCCTGAGATCCTGATTGTGGATGAGGCGCTGTCGGTGGGCGATGTGTTTTTCCAGTCCAAATGTTATCGCCGCATGGAGGAACTGCGTCAGAAGGGTACTACGATCCTCATGGTGACGCACGATATGGGGAGTGTGATTAAATACTGTGACCGTGTGGTTCTGCTGAATAAGGGTCATTATGTCGCGGAGGGAGCTCCCGGCAAAATGGTCGATTTATATAAGAAGATACTGGCAAATCAGATGGATTCGCTGCAGGAAGAACTCGACGAGATGAGTGATTATTCCGGCGGCATGGATGAAAGCGGTACGGGCGTAGAAACGGACGATCCGGATGGCGCCGGGGAGACGACATCTGGCGGAAACCAGACCGGCGATGCTGCAAACGGCGGGGAAAAAGCTCAGGGCACCCGGCATCATCGGCGTCAAAACAGCGGGAAGCTCATGAAAAATCAGATTTCGATCAATCCGGACCGCACGGAATATGGCAATGGCAAGGCTGAGATCTATGACCTGGGACTGTTTGACGAGCGAGGTAATCTGACCAATCTGCTCTTAAAGGGCGAGATGTTTACGATCAAAGAAAAGATCCGGTTTTTCTCAGATATTCAGGCGCCGATTTTTACCTATACGATCCGAGATAAAAAGGGCGCCGATTTAACCGGAACCAATACGATGTTTGAGGGCGCTGACGTCAAGCCCGTGCATGCGGGAGATGAGTATGAGGTTGCCTTTCGCCAGAAGATGACGCTGCAGGGCGGCGAATATCTGCTGTCCATGAGCTGCACCGGATTTGAACAGGGCGAGCATACG
The DNA here is from genome assembly GCA_020860565.1 of Clostridiales bacterium. GTDB lineage: Bacteria > Bacillota > Clostridia > Lachnospirales > Lachnospiraceae > Brotaphodocola. Next base: position 38,310 of record JAJBUA010000025.1, on the reverse strand, counting down.
GTGTATCATCGTTTATATAATATTGCCAGCCTGACTGTGATTTCAAATAAAAATACAGTCGGCGTATATGATATGGAGTCCGAAGTAGAAGTTACTCGGAAGCCGGGAAAGGAAACAGATCAATGAGGCAGATCAGAGAAATCGATCAGGAGATACAGGAAAAATTAAAAAAACATCGCGGGAATATCCGGGAAATCCTGCAGGACAATCACCGCATGGATCTGCTGTATGCGCTGTCTGACCAGAGAGAACTTCTGCTGGAATGGTATGATTTTGATCCGGAGGCGGAACTGTTACAGGTCGGAGCGGATGCCGGGGCGCTGACTGGCCTTTACCGGACAAGCGTGCGTCAGGTTACCGTTCTGGATGCGCGGGAAGAGGCGCTTGAGACGGTCCGGATGCGCTATTCGACTGCAGATAACGTCACTTATATCCCGGCAGAGCTTTGCGAATACGCAAAGGAAGCGGCGGCAGCCGGAAGGAACTGGGATTATGTGGTGATGCTGGGAAACGGAGCGAACCTGGATCGGGAACATATCGCTGCCGCAAAATCTCTGTTGAAGAAAAACGGCGTGTTCATCATGGCCTGTACCAATCCGGCCGGAGTGAAATACTGGGCGGGTACCGCAGATGAGGAAACCGGTTTATCACGAAAACGTTTGCAGGAATTTTGCGAGACGGACGGTGATGGATATACCCGCTTCTATTATCCGATGCCGGATTATCGGCTCCCATCGACGATTTATACGGATCGTTACCTCCCGAAGAAAGGGGATCTGACCCGTGTCACAGAAGTGTATGATTATCCGCCGTATCATGTCATTGATATGGGTGAGAAGTTTGACATGGTCTGTGAAGAGGGGATCTTTGATCAGTGCGCGAATTCTTATCTGGTTTTCTGGAGCAGGGACAGGGGAAAATTGTATCCGACGGAGGATCGTATATTTATTAAGTACAACAAGACGCGACAGGATATTTTTCAGATTCGCACCTGCATTGGCGAGAGACATGCGGACGGAAAACCGGGACAGGCAGATTCTGCGGGACGGAAGTGTCGTCGGACAGAAGACACGGCACAGAATCAGACGGAAGCTCTGAGTCAGGAAGGAAGACGGCCAGAGGCGGCAGATGAGAGGCGGCCGGAGCGTTTCGTAGAGAAAGCGGCGCTCGGCCTGCCGGGATCCGCACATATCCTGTCCTTTGAGGAAAAGTATCAGCAGCTTTCCGCACAGCAGAGATCGATCCGGCTCCTGCCGCCGGAGGCAGCGAAGGGACGCAGTGCAGCTTTTTTCTGCTATCTGGAAGGGCAGACGCGCGCCGAGGAACTGGGATACCTTCTGAGAAATGAAGGTGAGGCGACCGAACGGATCCGTGAATCTCTGCAGCAGATTTTTGATGTAAATCCGGATTGCCGAAGGGATTTTCAGATCACGGAAGATTTTCTGGAGGTATTCGGACAGGGATTATCGCAGGAGGAGCTGGCGGCGCTGGATGGGGATACAGCATGTAAGGTCTCCAATATTGACGCTCTTTTTGAAAATATCATGGATACTGGGGATGGCTCCTATTGCCTGGATTATGAGTGGGTCTTTTCCTTCCCGGTGCCGGAGCGTTACGTCTGTTACCGTATCTTATATTATTTTTATGAGCAGTATGGAAGCCTGATGAAGACGGTGACGCTGCGGGCATTTCTGGAGAATTTTGGTATCGCGCCTGAGATGGCGGATATTTACCGCAAGATGGAGACCAGCTTCCAGACTTATGTCCATGGGGATAACCAGAAGCTTTATCTGGAAAACTATCTGCATGGTTCCAAAGGCGTCGAGGGGATGCTCCGGGATGAGAGGGATCTGGCGCACGCGAGAGAGCGGATCAGCCAGATGAAGCTTTACATCAATGAAAAAGACGTGACGATCCGTAAGATCACAGAGGTAAAACGCCTGACGGATAATCATGTCACGAATCTGGAGATCATCATCCGTGATCTGCGCCATGAGATCGATGAGATGGCCAGGACTTTGGCCTATTTAAATACTCATGAAGCGCTGATATTCCGCATGCGCAGAAAGCTGGGAGAGTGGTTCAATCGTAAATACCCGCGAGGCTCCGCAGAACGCAAACGGCTGCAATATCGTAAAGAGAGCATCCTCCATCCGATTCGCAGTCACAGGCTTTATGCGACGGAAGAGGGGAAAAATCTGCGCAAGGGGGATTTTGAGATCGGCGACATTTACCGGGAGCATGGCAAACTGCGGTTTGCGCAGCCGGAGCAGCCAAAGGTATCGATCGTGATTCCGGTCTATAACCAGATTGCGTATACCTACGCCTGTCTTGTCTCGATTCTGAAGTATACCAAAGATGTGAGCTATGAGGTGATCATCGCGGACGACGTTTCCACGGACGCGACGGCGCATCTGTCGGAATTTGCAGAAGGACTGGTCATCTGCCGCAACAGCAGCAATCAGGGTTTCCTGCGCAACTGCAATCAGGCGGCCCGCAGCGCGAAGGGCGAATACATCATGTTCCTGAATAATGATACTCAGGTGACGGAAGGGTGGCTGAGTTCTCTGGTTACGTTGATTGAGTCGGAAGAATCGATCGGCATGGTCGGCTCCAAGCTGGTGTATCCGGATGGGAGACTGCAGGAGGCCGGCGGCATTATCTGGAGCGACGGTTCCGGATGGAATTACGGACGGCTTGACCAGCCGGACAAGCCGGAGTACAATTACGTCAAGGATGTGGATTATATTTCCGGGGCGGCGATTCTGCTGCCGGTGAAGCTGTGGGAGCAGATCGGGGGCTTTGATACGAGATTTGCGCCCGCTTACTGCGAAGATTCGGATCTGGCATTTGAGGTGCGTAAGGCAGGTTACCGCGTAGTCTATCAGCCGCTCTCAAAGGTCATTCATTTTGAAGGAATCTCCAACGGGACAGACGTGCAGGGGAGCGGTCTGAAGCGTTATCAGGCAGTTAACTTAAAGAAGCTGCAGGAAAAGTGGAAGGATGAGTTTGCGAAACAGTGTGAAAATACAGGCAATCCGGATCCCTTCCGCGCCCGGGAGCGCAGTATGGGCAAAAAGATCATTCTCGTTGTGGATCATTATGTGCCGACCTATGACCGCGACGCGGGGTCACGGACGACCTTCCAGTATATTAAGATGTTCCTGCAAAAGGGATATGTGGTGAAATTTGTCGGCGATAACTATATGCACGAAGAGCCGTATTCGACGACACTGCAGCAGATGGGAGTCGAGATTCTCTACGGTCCGGAGTATCAGACCGGGATCTGGAACTGGCTGCGTGACCACGGAGATGATATCGCGGTGGCCTACCTGAATCGTCCGCACATCGCGACAAAATATATCGATTATATCCTTGATAATACGGATATCAAGGTGATTTATTATGGCCATGATCTGCATTTCCTGCGCGAAACCAGAGAATACGAGATCACGGGCGATCCGAAGATCCTGGAGGATGCGGAGTACTGGAAGTCTCTGGAGCTTTCCCTGATGCAGAAGGCTGCGGTTTCTTACTATCCGTCTTATATTGAGCGGGATGCGATCCATGCGATTGATCCGCTGATACCGGTAAAGGATATCACGGCGTATGTGTTTGACAGCTTTTTATCCGATATCCGCGAGGACTTCTCAGAGCGGGAGGGACTGCTCTTTGTCGGCGGTTTTGCCCATCCGCCGAACGCGGATGCAGTGATCTGGTTTGCAAAGGAGATCTATCCGCAGATCCGGGAGGAGTTTGTGACTGCCGGCTGCGAACCGCCGAAGTTTTATGTGGTCGGTTCGAAGGTGACAGAGGAGATTCAGGCACTTGCACAGCCGGATAACGGAGTCATCATCAAGGGCTTTGTGTCGGATGAAGAACTGGCAGGACTCTATGCGGAATGTCGTGTCGTCGTGGTGCCGCTGCGATATGGAGCAGGGATCAAGGGCAAGATCATCGAGGCATTGTATTATGGGGCGCCGGTGATTACGACGTCGGTGGGAGCTGAGGGAATCCCGCAGGCAGAAGATGTGCTGCTGATCGAGGATGACCCGGAGCGGTTCGCGCAGGCGACGGCGGCGCTTTATCAGGATACCGACAGGTGCCGGGAACTGAGCCGGCGGACACAGAGCTATATCCGCCGTTATTTCAGCGTGGATGCGGCATGGCAGCGGATTGAGGAGGATTTTTCATAGGAGCGATGTCCGCGTTAACGGAAATACATGGTGATCGCGCAGGGAAAGGCTGCTAACGCAGTCGTCGGTCGGTGCTTTGGATAACGACTTTATGTCGTTTTCTGGAAACATAGAGAAAGGTAACGATGGAAAAAGTAATATTTCTTGACCGGGACGGTACGCTAAATGAAGAAGTTCATTATCTGTACCGACCCGAAGATTTAAAGATCCTGCCGGGCGTACCCGAAGCATTGAGATGTTTTCGCGAACATGGTTACAGGCTGGTCGTTGTGACTAATCAGGCGGGCGTGGCCCGCGGATATTACGGAGAAGCCGACGTCCGGAAGCTGCATGATTATATGAATTCCATTCTTGCGCCGTTGGGCGCGGGAATTGATCATTTCTTTTACTGCCCCCATCATCCGGAGCATGGCGTCGGGGTATATCGTACGGCCTGCCGCTGCCGCAAGCCGGGGACGGGGATGTTTGAGATGGCGGAACAGTATTACGATATTGACAAGACCCGGTCGTGGATGATCGGCGATAAGATGATTGATATTGAGGCCGGAAAAAACTATGGAGTCCACACAGCGCTCGTTGGCACCGGATACGGGGCGGAGATATATGCGTCAGGTCAGGGAGAACCTTCCCTTTATGAATTGTATGGGAAAAATCTCAGAGAACTGGCGGAGAAAATCGTGGATATTGCCGGGGAAACGCAGAAAATATTTCTTTGAAGATTCGCGCAATTGATACAGAAGGGAGAGGAGGACTTTATCGATGCTCACACATACCTATGCGATCTGCGCCTATCAGGAGTCTCCCTATCTGGAAACCTGCATACGCTCCCTGAAGCGCCAGTCCGTACAGTCAGAAATCATTCTCTGTACATCGACGCCAAACGACCATATCCGTTCCCTGGCGGAGAAATATGAGATCCCTCTCTATGTACGGGAAGGCGAAAGTGAGATCGGCGCCGACTGGAACTTTGCTTATGAGACGGCACAGGCTGAGCTGGTGACGATCGCGCATCAGGATGATTCATATCATAAGGATTATGGGAAACATCTTCTCCGAAATGTAAAGCGTTATTCTGACATGACGGTGTTTATGACCGACTGCGGTATCCTGCGTGGAAGGAAATCCGGCTCAGCAGGGATCGCCGGTGGGATCAAAAAGATCCTGCGGCTTCCGCTCAGATTAAGGAGTTTCGCGGATCAGACGAAGGTGAAGCAGGCTGCGTTGTGCCTGGGCAATCCGGTGATCTGCCCTTCCTGTACGTATCACAAAAAGCTTCTGGGAACCCCGCTTTTTACTTCGCAGTATCGTTTCGTACTGGACTGGGATACGATGTGGGAGCTGGCTTCGCGTCCGGGGCGTTTTATCTGTGAGGAGCGCCAGCTGATCCGCTATCGGATGCACGGGGATTCCGCGACGAAGAAATGCATGGACAACAACCAGCGTTTTGAGGAAGAGACAGCGATGTTTCAGAAAATCTGGCCGCGGCCGGTGAGTCGTTTTCTGATGGTTTTTTACCGGTTTGCGGCAAGGGCATATCAGTGAAGGATGGCGAGGGAGGTGACTGGCCATGACAGAAAAGAAAAAAGAATCCGGAATGATCAGGAACACTTCGTGGAAATCCTGGGAGAGAGATATCCTGCCGATATTGCTGTTGTTTGTATTTGCCTTTTGGATCAACCGGAATATCGAGATTAAGGGATTATATATGGATGATCTCTATCTCTGGTCCTGCTATGGGGAGCAGTCTTTCTGGCAGTTTATTTTCCCGCTGGGAAGTACCCGTTTCCGTTTCCTGTACTATCTGGCGGCCTGGGTGGAGCTTGCGTTGATCGGACCTCATGTGGAGTGGATCGTGCCGATTAATATCGTGCTCAATGCGCTGGTGGCGGTTACGATTTATAAGATGGCGCGGTCATTCAGTCACTCGGTCTGTATCGCGGCTTTGTGCGGCATCGCCTGGCTTGCGTCCAGAATGGCGTATTACCAGATCGCTCAAACCTATGGCCTGATGGAAACGCTGGCGCTGTGGCTCGCCATTGGGATCCTGTATCTGCTGTGTCAGTATCGGGCGGATCAGGGAAAAAATAAGAAATTATTTTACGCGGCCTGTATCCTTTATTTCATGGTTTGTTTTGTACATGAACGTTATATGGTGCTGATCCCGCTGTTTATTCTGGTGCTTGTCTATGCCGGCTGCCGGGACTGGAAACCGTGGGCGTCTTCCGTGGGAGTATTTGCGCTGGTGCAGCTGATACGTCTGGCAGCGATTGGGACGATTTTGCCTGCCGGGACGGGCAGGACGCAGGTGGCGGATACCTTTTCCCCGGGACAGGCCGTGCGCTACGCGCTCTGTCAGGTGGCGTATGTCTTCGGGATCAATGCCGGGCCGGAGTATTTAAATGGCGAGAGTATCCGTTCCGCTCCGATCTGGATCCTGCTGCTGATCGGAGTAGCCGATCTGATGCTCGCGGGGCTGGTAGGCGCTTTCATCCTGCGGCTGATCCGTGAGTGGAAAAACTGCTGGGGATATCTGCAGACGATTACGATTTTTCTGGGATTTATCGCCGGCTGCATTGCCTGTTCCAGTGTGACGATCCGTGTGGAGATGCGCTGGGTCTATGTCTCTTACGCGGCGGCGCTGCTTTTCCTGTCATGGATGTATGGTGTGCTGACTAAGGATATGGACCGTAAATCCGGCGAGATCCTGATGGCGGCTCCTTATGCATTGATGATTATGGCATATGTGATTCTGATGCTGCCGGTGGAGCTTTATTATCGCGGGCTCTATCCGAATCTTTATTTCTGGTCGGAACAGACGCGCTATAATTCTCTGGCGGAAGTGACGTATGGCGTCTATGGAGAGGAAATATTTGGAAAAGAGATTATCATTGTCGGCGACGACTTTGATATGAGTGATTTTACAGAGGAAACCTTTTTTAAGGTATTTGATCCGGAGCGCACGGCGGAAAATACGCAGATCCGCCATATCGAGGATGTGCGGGAGATCGGTCTGGTGTCCGACGACATGCTGATCCTGCAGGAGGACGCGGCCAATGACCGTTATCTGGACATTACGCTGCCGGTCCGCACCTGGAAATGCCGGGGTCTCTATGGATATTACACGGACGGATGGATCGATGAAAATGCCGAGATTCAGGTAATGGCCGGTTCAACCGGGGAGATCAGCATGAGCTTTTATTATCCGGGCGAGATCACCGGAGACGAGTGGATCACGATCTATGTCAATGGAGACGCCAAAGAGTATCTGGAATTGTCGGATCAGCAGACGGAGACATCTGTGACGACGCAGCCTTATAAGACCGTAACGCTGAGATTTAAGACGAATTTCTATGTCCAGGACGCGCAGGAGCAGCGGGGAGAAGATCATCTGGCGGCGATTCTGACGCTGACGGCAGACTGATTCAGTTTTTGCACCATTTTTGCAGGCAGTTCCTGTAGTTGAAAATGTAAGGCAAGAGCCTGAAAACAAGGAGACAGATCCGATGAACCAAAGAACGACAAATAGAATCAACTTTAACTGGAGAAAACTGATTTACTACGGAGTTCCGCTGCTGGGTCTGCTCTTTTGTCTGTGGTACATCAAGACGGCGACATTTGACATTGTGTACTCGGATTATATCCGGATTGTCAACAAATACCTGCCGGACGTGTGGGCGAAAGAGAATTTTTTCCGTCCCGACGTCCTGACGAGGATTCCGATCAATTATCTGGAACGGCCGCTTAACGTGGCGCTCTTTCATTACAGCACGACCTTTGAGATGGCACTGGGCGCTCTCGGCCTGGCGCTCTCGGCGCTGGTGCTGGCGCGTTACTGCGACTGGAAAAAGATCAGTATGGGCTGGTTTTTGTTTCTGATGTTTTTGATGTTTGGTCTGGATAAATGGGAGATGCTGACGAATGGCACAGGATGGGTACATTTCCTTGCCTTTGCCTGCTTTTATTATCATTATCTGGTGTTTGACCGTGTCCTTTACGGAGAAGAAAAAAAATGGGACCGCAAACTGCTGCTGATCCTGCCGCCGGTGATAACGCTGGGGATCGCGGGGCCGTACTGCGCGGTGTATTCGGTGGTGATGGTGCTTTCCTATGGCGCTGTATGGATCGCCGGGTGGCGACAGAAAAAGCTGACCGGAGACAACCGGCTTCCGATGGATGGAAAGCTCTGTCTGGCCGGCATTATCGTGGTGGTCATCCCGCTGCTTCTCTATATCTGGAGCGATTCCTATGCGATTGAGGATCACGACGGCGCAGTGAAGAGCGGCCTGATTGCGATGTTTCTGGAACAGCCCGGATTCTTCCCGCAGTTTCTGATCCGCTCGATGGCGTCTATGGTAGTGGGAGAAGAGACGCTGAACGAACTGAAGGAGATCGGTATCCTGAACGGGATAACGGAAAATCTGCTGGGCGTTCTCCTTGGCTGTGGTTATCTGGCGGCGCTGATCATCAATGTGCGGAACCGCCTGTATGAAAAAACTCTGGTGCCGCTGATGCTGCTGTTTGCCGGCATGGGTAACCACGCGATCGTGCTGGTCTCCCGTTATATCTTTGCGAGAGTGGATTACGGAATGAGTTCCCGCTATGCACTTCAGTATCAGGCGGGGCTGCTGGGAATCGTGCTGACCTTTGCGCTGGCACAGAAGATGGCTGCAGGGCGTGTAGAATTGCCGGACCGGAGGAAAGAAACTGGTCAGATAGAAACAGAGAAACCGGTAAATACAGCAATACAGGATGATATCCCGAAACCTGGGATGCAGGAAAAGAAGAAGCAGTTTCCGGTTGGGAAGACTGTGATGATCGCATTCTGTGCGATGCTCCTGATCGGGCATGGTTATACAGACTACCGTGAGATTGAGAAAGCTCCGTACCGCGAAGCCTATGGAGAGCGGATCGGCAACGCGGCACTGCAATATGAGATATTGAGCGATGATGAGATCCGTGAGACCTTTGATTACCGCAAGAGCAGGGAAGAAAGCGCTGCGGATGTACGGCGTGCGCTGCGGATCCTGAAAGAAAATCACTGGAATATATTCAGCAGGGTGGAGTATTGACCGGAGAGAAAAGCAGATAAGAAGTGATATCGGAAATGTTTTTGGTTACTGCAGGATAACATGATAAAGGAACCCATGAAGGAGAATTTCGATGAAGGTTGTAATTCTGGCCGGCGGCCTGGGAACGCGCATCAGCGAAGAGAGTCATTTAAAACCCAAGCCGATGATTGAGATCGGTGAGAAGCCGATCCTCTGGCACATTATGAAATATTATTCAGCATTTGGTTTTTATGATTTTGTGATCTGTCTGGGGTATAAGCAGTATATTGTCAAAGAATTTTTCGCGGATTATTTTCTGCACACTTCCGATGTGACGATCGATCTGGCGAATAATCAGATGCAGGTTCAGACCAAACACTCCGAGCCCTGGAAAGTGACGCTGGTAGATACCGGGCTCCATACGATGACCGGCGGCAGAGTGCGGCGGATCCGGCCTTATATCGGCGATGAGCCGTTTATGCTGACTTACGGCGACGGCCTGTGTACGGTAGACCTGAACCGTCTGGTCGAATTTCACCAGAGCCATGGGAAGATCGCGACGATTACGACGGTCAATATCGGGCAGCAGAAAGGCGTGCTGGATATCGGGCCGGATCATGTCGTGCGCTCTTTCCGCGAGAAATCAGACCGGGACGGGACAATGATTAATGGCGGCTTTATGGTATTAAATCCGGAAATCTTCGGATATCTGAAGGATGATACCACAGTGTTTGAACAGGAGCCGATGCGGAGACTGGTGCAGGAGGGGCAGATGATGTCCTTCTATCATGATGGATTCTGGCAGTGCATGGATACCCAGCGGGAGAAGAAAAAGCTGGAGGAACTGTGGCAGTCCGGACAGGCCCCGTGGAAAATCTGGGATTAAAGAGATGCTTATGATCGAGTCAGGATTATCCTCGATTGGAGCTTTTGTGTGAAACTGCAAACACTGATTGCGAATGACCAGGGATATGAGAAAAGCCGCAAAGCATAAAAAGGATCTGTACAGAAATGTTGTCTTTATGTGTGCGACAGGAGAAGTACGGAGGGAGACAGGAGAAAATAAACGTGTATAATCTGGAAATGTGTGGAAAATTCTATCAGGGGAAAAAGGTCCTCGTGACCGGCCATACCGGTTTTAAGGGCTCCTGGCTTTGCCGCATCCTGCTGCTGGCGGGCGCGGAGGTAACAGGGTACGCGCTGGATCCGCCGACGGATCCGTCACTTTTCCGGACAGTCGGATTGGAAGATCAGCTGCGTTCCGTGACCGGCGACGTCCGGGATCTGGCTCATTTAAAAGCGGTTTTTGCGGATACGCAGCCGGAGATCGTCTTTCATCTGGCGGCTCAGCCTATCGTGCGTGAGTCCTATCGGGATCCGGTGACGACATATGAGACAAATGTGATGGGAACCGTGCATGTGCTGGAATGTGTACGGCAGACTCTCTCCGTCCGGTCACTTCTGAATGTAACGACGGACAAGGTATATGATAATCAGGAATGGGAGTACGGTTACCGGGAGACGGATCGGCTGGATGGTTATGATCCGTATTCCAACAGTAAGTCCTGTTCTGAGCTGGTGACGCACAGCTATCGCCGGTCCTTTTTTACGGATGACCGGTGCGCGGTGTCGACCGCGCGCGCGGGAAATGTGATCGGCGGCGGGGACTTTGCGGCGGATCGTATCCTGCCGGACTGCGTGCGTGCGATGGCGGCGGGAAAAGCGATCATCGTCCGCAATCCCTATTCGGTGCGGCCGTTCCAGCATGTGCTGGAACCGCTTTTTGCGTATCTGATGATTGCCCAGAGGCAGGCAGAGAATCGCAGCTTTGAAAACACTTATAATGTCGGACCGGACGAGAGCGATTGTGTGACGACCGGCGACCTGACGGATCTCTTCTGTAAAAGCTGGGGAGAGGGCGCGCACTGGGTCAACCGGCATGACGGAGGCCCTCATGAGGCCGGGTTTTTAAAGCTGGACTGCTCGCGGTTAAAAAAGACATTCGGATGGAAGCCGGTCTGGCATATCGAGACAGCGGTTGCGAAAACAGTGGAGTGGTCAAAGGCGTATCTGGCAGGAGAGGATATGCTGGCGTATATGGATCGGCAGATACGGGAGTATGGCTGGTAAGAAGAGGCTTTGGCGACGTTCCGTTCCTGAGAGAGAAGAATATCCTCCGAGGACCGTTTGTACTTAGGTTTTCACGTAGCGGTACTCCCTATAACGTGTCACTGGCACGTTATAGGGATACTAAGGTATAAACTCGCCGGAATAGCATCCGGCTCATTAAGAACCGACGTGAAAAATGTCCTCTGCGGATATTCTTCTCTCTCAGGAACTACTTTGATGGTATTCCAATAGCATAATAGACTAGTTGTCGGAAGGGAGAATGAATAAACATGGCAAATACAGAGAAGGAGGCGCGGGAAGAAATCCTTGCGCTGGTGGCGGATTACTGCCAGACCTGGCATCTGGATCATAAGAAGAAATATGAAGTAGGTGACCGGATTCCCTATGCGTTGCGTGTCTATGATGCGGATGAGATGGTCAATCTGGTCGACAGCGCGCTGGAATTCTGGCTGACTTCCGGGCGCTACACAGATGAATTTGAAAAAAATCTGGCGCAGTATCTGGGCGTCCGTTTCTGCTCGCTGGTCAATTCCGGCTCGTCTGCAAATCTGGCCGCGTTTATGGCTCTCACGTCTCCGCTTCTGGGAGAACGTCAGGTACGGCGCGGGGATGAGGTGATCACAGTAGCGGCAGGATTTCCGACGACGGTGACGCCGATGATTCAATACGGCGCGGTGCCGGTCTTTGTTGATGTGACGATCCCGCAGTATAACATTGACGTGACGCAGCTGGAAGCGGCCCTGTCAGAGAAGACCAAAGCAGTTATGATCGCCCATACACTGGGCAATCCCTTTGATCTCGGCGCCGTGAAGGCTTTCTGCGACCAGCATAAACTCTGGCTGATCGAGGACAACTGCGATGCGCTGGGGAGCCGCTACTGCCTGAACGGCAAAGAACGGCTTACAGGGACGATCGGAGATATCGGTACATCCAGCTTTTATCCGCCGCATCATATGACGACAGGAGAGGGCGGAGCAGTCTATACCAATGATCCCCTGCTCCATAAGATTATCCGTTCCCTGCGTGACTGGGGACGCGACTGCAGCTGCCCGTCCGGGCATGACAATCTGTGCGGTCACCGGTTTGACCGACAGTATGGAGAACTTCCGCTGGGATACGATCACAAGTACGTCTATTCCCATTTTGGATATAATTTAAAGGCGACCGATCTGCAGGCCGCAATCGGCTGCGCACAGCTGCGCAAATTCCCGAATTTCGTCGAACGCCGCCGCCATAATTTTGACCGCTTGTACGCGGCGTTGGCTGATACCCAGGATCAGCTGATCCTGCCCGAAGCCTGCCCGGGCTCCCGTCCGAGCTGGTTCGGCTTCCTGATCACCTGTAAAGAAGGCACCGATCGGAGCAAAGTAGTGCCGTATATCGAGAACAAAGGCATCCAGACAAGAATGCTCTTTGCGGGAAATCTGACAAGACACCCATGCTTTGACCAGATGCGCGCTGCAGGCAGCGGTTACCGCGTGATCGGAGATCTGGCCGTGACCGACCGGATCATGCGGGACACCTTCTGGGTCGGCCTGTACCCAGGCATGACCGATGCCATGATCGACGAGATGGCAAGAGTAATCCATGAAGCGATCTGTTGATCTTGGCGAAAGTGCCCCAGTGTATTGATGCATATGTCAGAAGATTAATGAAGCTATAAAGCTGTAAGTGCCAACAAAGTAGTCCCTGAGAGGAAAACATATCCGCAGAGGACATTTTTCACGTCGGCACTTAGTGAGCCGGATGTATTTCCGGCGAACTTAGTACCGTTACGTGAAAACCTGAGCGCAAGCGGTCCTCGGAGGATATGTTTTCCTCTCAGGGACGGATGGGAAAAGGATGACAAACCATGACCGACAACCTGAAAAGAGTCCACGAGACTGAGTTGAAGATATTAAAAGAAATCGACCGCATCTGCCGCAAGCACAGGATCCGCTACATGCTGGACGCCGGCACGCTCCTGGGAGCAGTACGGCATCAGGGATTCATCCCCTGGGACGATGATGCCGATCTCGCATTTACACGAAAAAATTACGAGAAATTTCTGAAAATCGTTCGTCAGGAACTGCCCGATACGATGGAACTGATTACGCCGGACAGCTTTACCAAAAACGATGGATTCTTTGATTTTACCGCCCGCATCATCTATAAGCGCAGCCGCGTACATGAAGATTCTCCGGAGATGGATTTTTATGAGGGAAAACTCAATCATCTGTGGGTGGATCTCTTTACGCTGGATGAGCTCCCCGCCAATCCGCTGGCGGCGCAGGTGACGCTTCTGCTCCATAAGATCATTTACGGTATGGCAATGGGACACCGTTACCGTCTGGACTATAGCAAATACAGCCTGTTTCATAAACTGGCGATCGGCGGTCTGGCAGGGATCGGCCGGCTGGTACCGATGAAAGTCCTCTTCCGGCTGCAGCGCGCGGTGGCCTTAAAGGATCACAGCCGTCACCCCAAAGTGCTTTATTACAGCAATTACCAGCCGGATTATCTGTATGTGAAGCTGAAGAAATCATGGTGCGATGAGATCACGAATCTGCCATTTGAAGACACGAAGCTGATGGCGTCAAAACACTGGGACGAAGTGCTGACGTGGATCTATGGGGATTATATGACCCCGCCGCCGGAGGATCAGCGCGTACCGGCGCATTCTACGGTGAAAATATTAATTGATGAAGATCTGCCGTCGTAATAGATCGGAAGAGGCAGAAACTGTGCAAACGGAGTTGCTTTATGTTGGTAAAAGTACACATGTCGGCAGGATGGAGTATCAATGATGAAGAAAGTATTATCGGTGGTGGTGTCTGTATACAACGAAGAACAGGCGCTGCCGATGTTTGTCCGGACGGTAAAACCGATCCTGAAGGCGCTTCCCTGGGATTATGAATTGTTATTCGTAAATGACGGCAGTGCAGACAACAGCCTTTCGCTGCTGAAAAAATTTGCGGAAGAAGATCCGGAGATCAAGGTGATCTCGTTTTCCCGCAACTTCGGGCATGAGGCCGCGATGATCGCCGGGATTGATTATGCTTCCGGGGACGCCGTGGTATGTATGGACGCTGACCTGCAGCATCCGCCGGAGTATCTGCCTGAGATTGTGGAAAAACTGGACGCCGGGTTTGACGTGATCCATATGGTGCGGACCGGCAACCATTCCGCCGGCGTGCTGAAAAATGTGACTTCCGCCGGCTTTTACTGGGTGATTAACCGGATGTCCGATGTGAAGCTCGAACCGGGAGCGTCGGATTTCTTTGCCGTATCGAGACAGGCCGCTCAGGTTCTGCGGGAAAATTACCGGGAGAAAGTGCGTTTTCTGCGCGGCTATGTGCAGAATATCGGCTTTCGCAGAACGACGATCGAATATGAGGCGCGGGAACGGGTGGCGGGAGAGAGCAAGTACAGCATCCGCAAATTATTTGCGTTTTCGATGAATACGATCCTGTGTTTTTCCAATCTGCCATTGAAGCTGGGAATGTTTGCGGCCGGATTTGCAGCCTGTCTGGGCGTGATTGTTATGGTCTACACACTCCTCACACGGCAGGGTGCGCCCAGCGGATACGCGACCATTGTGATCCTGAACTGTTTCATGTTCGCAATTCTTTTCCTGATCGTCGGGATTATCGGAGAGTATATGGCGATCATGTTCAGTGAGCTGAAGGACCGGCCGGTGTATATCGTGCAGGAGACCGAGAATATCGAAACCGCGGTCAGAGAGCATTCCTCATAAAGCATTCCTCCTGAATGTCATGACACCGATTGTGCTCACCGCTTTGGGAATGATTATGCCAAAGCCTGCTAAAGAGGAAAGGGAAAAACTTGCCGGATAAAGGATTCACAGGAGGAAATACGATGGATAGAGAAATTGCACAGAAACTGGTTCCTTTTATAAAAAGCTCGCCGACGCCTTTCCATGCCATTGGAAATATCAGCGGCATACTGGAAAAAGAAGGGTTTGAGAGACTGAATGAGGGCTCTGTTTGGAATATAGGACCGGGCGGAAGGTATTACGTGACAAGAAATGGTTCCAGTGTCCTGGCTTTTAAAACCGGGACACAGATGGAGAACTACAGCTTCCATATTACAGCATCCCACAGCGATTCACCGACTTTTAAATTAAAAGAAAATGCACAGATTGATGTCAAAGGAAAATATACGGTTCTGAATACGGAAGGCTACGGGGGAATGCTTTGCTCCACCTGGTTCGACAGACCGCTTTCTCTGGCCGGAAGAGTGATCGTAAAAGAAGGGAACAGTCTTGTATCCAGACTTCTGAATATTGACCGGGATCTTCTGATGATTCCGAGTCTCGCAATTCACATGAACCGGGAAGTGAATGAGAAACAGTCGCTGAATAAACAGAAAGATATGCTGCCAGTCTACAGCGGAAGAAAAATGGATGCGGATGCGTTAAAGAACCTGGTGGCGAACGAGCTGGGAGTGAAGACTGAGCAGATATACGGTACGGATCTCTATCTGTATAACCGGGCAGAGCCTTCTGTCTGGGGCGCAGAGAGTGAATTTATTTCCAGCCCGCGGCTGGATGATCTGGAGTGCGCGTACGCATCCCTGCAGGGGTTTTTACGGGGAGAAAACAGCGAATCCGTCAGTGTATATGCGTGTTTTGACAATGAAGAGGTGGGTTCGCAAACGAAGCAGGGGGCTGCGTCTACCTTCCTCTGTGATGTACTGACCCGCATCAATGCCGCGCTGGGAAAAACACCGGAAGACCTTTCAAGAGCACTTGCTTCCAGTTTTATGCTGAGCTGCGATAACGCGCATGCCGTTCATCCGAACTACCCGGAAAAGACCGATGTATGTAATTGTGTGTATATGAATGAAGGGATTGTGATCAAATCCCATGCCGGACAGAAATATACCTCTGATGCGGTGAGTATTGCCCTGTTTAAAATGATTTGTGAAAAAGCAGGCGTGCCGGTTCAGTTCTTTGCGAATCGTTCGGATATGAACGGCGGAAGTACCCTGGGGAACATTGCCATGTCGCAGGTATCGGTGAATACCGTGGACATCGGGCTTGCGCAGCTGGCGATGCATTCTTCGTATGAGACAGCAGGAATTCAGGATGCGTTTTATCTGATCCAGGCAACCGAAAGCTTTTATAACATTCATATCTGTGAGACAGAGCCGGGAATTTATGAAATCCGGGATGACGATACCGGAAAATAAAAAAATTTCTAAAGGAGCAGGAGGCGAAAAATCGCCTCCTGCTCCATTTTAAACGAAAAAATGCTTGACACAGACAGTCTTATCCCATATAATTCACTATGTTATCACATTAGCAGACTAAAGTATCTGCGGAATGAGGGAGAGGACAATTAATATTATGAAAAAAAATTTCTGGAAAACATTAACAGGTACTGGAGTTGCGGCGATGCTGGCAGTATCGGCCTTAAGCGGATGCTCGGCGCTGGGCACCGCACCTACTGTGGCAGCGGAGACGACGGCGGTTGAGACAACTTCTGAGGAAACGGAGGCATCGGCAGCCGGAACAGAGTCAATAGAGGCGGAAGCGGCTGAGTCTGAGAGCACAGAGGCAGCAGCAGATGGCGGCAGCCGTCTGGATGATATTCTGGCGCGCGGTTATATCGAGGTTGCGACGGAGCCGTATTTTGCACCGAATGAATTCATCGATCCGTCCAAGCAGGGCGATGATAAATACGTTGGTTCGGATATCGAGCTGGCCCGTTATATCGCCGATCAGCTTGGCGTGGAATGCCACATTATACCACTGGAATTTGACGCAGTGCTGACCGGTATTACAGACGGCAAATATGATCTGGCGATTTCCGCGCTGGCTTATACCCCGGCACGTGCGGAAGCGATGGAGATGTCGGTGGGATATCGTTTTGGAGAGATTACTCAGTATGGGTTGATGATTCGGGAAGAAGATGAGGAGAACATTAAAACTCCGGATGATCTGGCGGATAAGGTAGTTGTGTGTCAGGCAGGTTCGCTGCAGGAACTGTTTGCGACTCAGCAGATTCCGGCGATGAAAGAGTTAAAAAGGACTTCTTCCTCCAACGATGCGTATCTGACGGTACAGGAAGGAAAGGCAGATGTTGCAGTCGTAGCGAAGGAGACCGCGCAGTTGTATATCGATGCGAATCCGGAAGGGAAGCTGATGGTGGTTCCGGACTATGCATTTGAGGTAGACGAGTCCACACAGGGAACCCGTATCGGTATCACAAAGGGCGAGACCGCTCTGCTGGATAAGGTGAATGAGATTCTGAATGAGCTGGTGCCGACCGGACAGTATGACGAGTGGTACGAGGAATACAGCGAATACGCGAGAAGTCTTGGTCTGTAAGAGAATTTGTCGCAGAGAAGCCGTGTGACGTGCTTCTCTGACTTTTATGCGCAGAGCCGGGTAAGGAATTTTGCGGCTGCGCCGCACCCGGCTCGCGCGGCGAGCGGGAGGAAAACCTCCCTGCTCGATTTGAAAGAGGAGATGGCCGGTATGATCGAAACAGTAATAAAAATATGGGACCGATATAGTTATGTCTACATAAGCGGTCTGGCGGGAACTCTGTGTCTGGCAGTAATTACGGTATTATTGGGAACCGTGCTGGGGATCCTGCTGGCGGTGCTGCGTCTGACGAAATTAAAGCCGGCGGAGCTGTTTGTCCAGTTCTATGTATGGGTGCTGCGGGGCACGCCGATCCTGCTGCAGTTGTATTTCTTCTGGATATTCCTGCCTAAGATCACAGGAATCAATCTGTCGGATACATTCTGCATCATTGTTGCGTTGATTATCAACGCGAGCGCATATGTGGCGGAGGTTATCCGCGCCGGTATTCAGGCGGTTGACCGCGGACAGACAGAGGCTGCGCGGAGTCTGGGAATGACGTCGCTGCATACCATGACGAGGATTGTTTTCCCGCAGGCCATCAAGAATATTCTTCCCGCACTGGGCAATGAATTTATCGTTATGGTTAAGCAGGTTTCCCTTGCATCGGTATTCTTTGTCAATGAACTTACGACTTCTTATAAGACCGTGGCGTCCGCGACGTTCCGTCAGGTGGAATCTATCCTGATTGCCGGATTGATTTATCTGCTGGTGACGACCGTGCTTAGTCAGGCTTTGAAATATGCAGAATGGAGGCTGAATCAGAGTGAACGCTAATCAGAAATCGAATGCAGAGGGCAGACAGCCGGTCATTCAGGTAGAGGGTTTGAAGAAATCCTTCGGAAAGCTGGAAGTATTAAAGGGCATCACTGAGTCCATCTACGAAGGCGAGGTTGTATCGGTGATCGGGCCCAGCGGCGGCGGCAAGAGTACGTTTTTGCGCTGTCTGAATCTGCTGGAGCAGCCAACCGGCGGCACGATTTATTACCGCGGGAAAAATATTATGGATAAGTCGGTCAATATCGATCAGTACCGCCAGCATCTGGGGATGGTATTTCAGGGCTATAACGTATTTCCCCATCTGAAGGTGCTGGAAAATATCACAATCGCGCCGATGCTGGAGAAAAAGGTGCCGAAGGCCGAAGCTGAGGAGAAGGCACTGCAGCTGTTGGAGCGGGTGGGACTGCTGGATAAAAAGGACGAGTATCCGGGCAAGCTTTCCGGCGGACAGAAGCAGCGACTGGCGATCGTACGTGCGCTTGCGATGGAGCCGGAGGTCATGCTTTTCGACGAGCCGACGTCCGCGTTGGATCCGGAGATGGTAAAGGAAGTACTGAGCGTCGTGCAGGATCTGGCAGATTCCGGCATGACGACCGTGATCGTCACCCATGAGATGGGATTTGCGAGAGAGGTCAGCGACCGCGTCTTCTTTATCGCGGACGGGATTATCATGGAGAAGGGTACGCCGCAGGAGATCTTCGGAGCGCCGAAGAATCCGCGGACAGTTGATTTTCTGGGAAAAGTTTTATAAACGAAATTCAATTCATATCAGGTGGAAAAATTTGTATGTGCGTAAGGTTGACACGAATTTTTTTACCTGATATTCTATTATTTAGAAGTATTTTAAATAATCCGAAAAAGAGAGGTCTGAAACAGAGGATAATTATGGATAAGACACTGGAATTTATCACGAAAGTGATTGATGAGAAGGCGGCGATGATCCTGGACGCCAATGACAGGATCTGGGAATATGCAGAACTGGCATTTAAGGAATATCAGTCAGCGAAGCTTCTCTGCGATATTCTGGAAGAGGAAGGATTTGAAGTGGAGACAGGGCTGGCAGAGATCCCGACCTGTTTCCTTGGACGTTATTCCGTCGGGTCAGGCAAACCGGTGATCGGTATTCTCGGTGAATACGATGCGCTGTCCGCACTGAACCAGAAGGCAGGAAGCCCCGTCAAGGAGGAACTGGAGAAGGGAGCTCCGGGACATGGCTGCGGGCACAGCGCACTGGGAGCCGGGGCACTGGCCGGGGCGATTGCTGTCAAAGAGTATTTAAAAACCAGTCAGAGGGACGGCACCGTGATTTATTTTGGCTGTCCGGCAGAGGAAGGCGCCGGTTCCAAACAGTTTATGGCGAGAGCGGGCCTTTTTGACGATGTGGATTTTGTTTATACCTGGCATCCGGCTCCTATCAATAAGGTGGATGATACGCATAACAACGCGATTATGGGAGCGAATTTTCACTTTGAAGGAATCTCAGCGCATGCCGGCGCGACCCCGTTTCTGGGACGGAGCGCTCTGGACGCCTGTGAACTGATGAGCGTGGGCTGTAATTATCTGCGTGAGCACATGATCGACGGAGCACGGGTTCACTATGCTTATATCGATGCGGGCGGCACGGCTCCGAATGTTGTGCAGGATCATGCGACAGTTCGCTACGAGGTGCGTTCTCCCTATGTGTATCAGGTAAAGGAACTTTTTGAACGTGTTGTGCGCGTAGCTCAGGGAGCAGTTCTCATGACGGATACAAAGATGACCTATGAGCTGTGTATGGCGTTTACGGAATGTATCCCCAATCTTGCTCTGGCAAAGATTGCCGACGAGGCACTGACAGAAGTCGGCGCCCCGGTCTGGGAAGAAGCGGATTATCAGCTGGCCAGAGAATTTCTTGAGTCTTATAATGATCTTACGAAGCAGTCCATCCGCTCAGAACTGACGCAGATTTACGGTGCAGATCGGATTGACGCGGTGTGGGAAAAGCCGCTTGATGGGGAGATCCATCATTTTAACCCGGAAAAGATCGTCTCAAGCTGCGGTTCTACCGATGTGGGTGATGTGGCTGCCGCAGTTCCGACTGTGCAGTACCGTGTGGCGACCTGCTGCGCCGGTAATGTCGGCCACACCTGGCAGATGACCGCGCAGACCTGCAGTCCGCTGGGGCATAAAGGACTGCTGACCGCGGCTAAGGCGATTGCGCTGGGCTGCATCCGCACGATGGACCGGCCCGATGTGATCGAGGCAGCTAAGGCGGAGGTCCGGGCACGCAACGGCGGTCACTATACCTGCCCTCTGCCGGACTATGTAAAACCGCCGCTGGATACGTATTAAGGAGCTGCCGGCCGGCGGGGGTTACAAAAGACTGAAAAGAAAGGCTTGAATATGATAGCGTTAATCCTTCTGAAAAAAATCATTTCCCTGTTTCTGATCCTGATTATGGGCGTCGTGATTGTGCGCCTGAAGCTTTTGAAACCGGAGCAGAGCAAAGGGCTTTCCGTAGTGAAGCTCTATCTGGTTATGCCGTGTATGATCCTGTCCGCCTTTCAGGTAGACGCAACGGCAGAAGTGATGTCAGGGCTGCTGCTGGCACTGATAGCTGCGGTGATCATTCATATCGGACTGATCATTTTGTCGATTCCGGCGGGACGGCTCTTAAAGCTCGACCCGGTTGAGAGCACGTCATTAATCTATTCGAACGCGGCCGCGCTGATCGTGCCGTTGATCACAGCGATGCTGGGAAAGGAATGGATCATCTATACCAGCGCCTTTGTCTCGGTGCAGCTCATTCTCCTATGGACGCATGCCAAGTCCACGATCTGCGGAGAGACAAAGATGGATATCCGCAAAATCGTCACCAATATCAATATGATCGCGATCGCCATCGGGATTGTGATGTTCGCCACGGGGATCCGTTTCCCCGGGCCGGTGCAGGACGCGGTGGATTCTGTCAGCGATATGATGGGACCGCTGGGGATGCTGATTACGGGAATGCTGATCGGCAGTATGGATCTGAAGAAACTGCTTTCTTATAAACGCCTGCTGATGATTGTGCCGCTGCGGCTGATCGCGGTACCGCTGATTGTCCTGACATTTTTTAAGGTCAGCGGACTGGCCAGCCTGGCGGAAAACGGCGAGACGATCCTGCTGATCAGCCTGCTGGCGACGATGACGCCGTCGGCCAATACGATTACGATGATGGCGCAGGTGTACGGCGGCGACGCCGAGTATGCGAGCGCGATCAATGTCGCGACGACGATTTTCTGCATCATTACGATGCCGGTTATGGTAATGCTGTATCAGATGTGAGCGGCCGAGAGAGGTCTTATAGAAAAGAAAAATCTGCCGTTTATACGTGGTGATGCGTTGTAGCGGCGGCGCATCGGTTTACTTTCACAGGGAATTATGTAACATCATTCTATGACAAAGGAGGGCTCAGAATGAAACTATCTGCGATTCATGATATCCGTACCGAAGCCGAGTACCGAAGTTATGCTGAGGATAACCCGGATCTCACCGACATTAAACTGGCGGAAAATTTTACACGTAAAAAAAGTCTGGCTGATTTTCATGCACGGACCGCGCGCAGAGTCGTGGCTGTGGCGGCAGTCTTCCTTGTGGTCATGGTGGCGTTTGTCGTGGGGATCGGAGTGGGGACCGTGCGGGGCTCGGAACGCAGCCGCAGCGCGATGCAGACCAGTCTGACCGAAGCTCTTTCTGCTTATGAGGGGTTTGAAAGTGTGCGGGAGATGAATAACGGAGAATTCCGCGTTTATATCGACAGCAGCGTATGGGAAGAACTGAACAATGCGGAGAAGTCCTGGTATTACCGCGGAGTTACAGAGAAAATCAACAGCCTGTATCGTGTGCATGGAGGCGTACAGCCGTTCCGGCCATTCGAAAAAGGCATGAGAAAAAATACCGGTGCGCGCGTCTTTTTCTACGATCAGAATGGGACGCTGCTGGTTCATCCGTAGTTTTGATGATGATCGGTAAAAAAGATCACCCCGCGTTTGCATCCACGGGGTGATCCTTTTTTGGTTGCAACCCTATTTTATTAAGGTTTTTTTGAAAATGGTTCTTTTCCTCACGCCTGTCTCAGACGGGTTTTGTGATAGAGTGTAATGCTTTTAACGGAATTTCAGATTGATTGTTGTCCGGGACATTTGCCTGGAATCGAACTCTTTTCAGCGTTTTTTGTTTGACCGGGATGGTTATACCGCTCCGGTGGATTCTATTGTAAAACGAAATCGCAGATTTTGCAACTGTTTCTTTTATTCCCGGTGTGGAAATCTTTTGCTCACCTTGTAATTTTTGCCTATAATCAAATCGAAAGGGATATTGTTTTTGAACAATGTCCCGATTTTAATACATCTTTTCGATAAAATTATAATTGTAACCCGTTTTCAAGTGTGTTATACTACAATGGTATACGGGACAAAAGACGAATTTTGTCCCCAAGAAAATGTATAGAAAGAGGGTAAAGGTAGATGGGATTGGCTACATTTATTGGCGGCGTTCATCCATTTGAAGGAAAAGAACTGTCCGAGAACAAGCCTGTACAGGTCCTGATGCCGAAAGAGAAAGGGACTCTCGCGTTTCCGATGTCACAGCACATCGGCGCGCCGGCGAACCCTGTGGTCAAGAAGGGCGATCATGTCCTCATGGGCCAGAAGATTGGCGAAGCGGGCGGATTTGTTTCAGCAAACATCATCAGCTCCGTATCAGGTACTGTGAAAGCGATCGAACCAAGAAGAGTTGCCAGCGGCGGCATGTCGAATTCCGTCATCATTGAGAATGATGGCGAGTATACGCCTGTCGAAGGTCTGGGTGCAGACCGTGATCCGGCTGCTCTGTCCAAGGAAGAGATCCTTTCAATCATCAAGGAGGCCGGCATCGTGGGTCTGGGCGGTGCGGGATTCCCCACACATGTAAAGCTGTCTCCGAAGGATCCGAATGCGATTGAGTACATTCTGGTCAACGGAGCAGAGTGCGAACCATATCTGACTTCCGATTACCGCCTGATGATCGATCAGCCGGAGAGACTGGTCGGCGGCTTAAAGATCATTCTTCAGCTGTTTGATAAGGCAAAGGGTATTATCGGAATCGAGAACAACAAACCGGAGGCGATCAAGAAGATCCGCGAGCTGGTGGCAAACGAGCCCCGTATCGAGGTCTGCGAGCTGCTGACCAAGTATCCGCAGGGCGGTGAGCGTTCTCTGATCTACGCGACGACCGGGAGAAAGGTAAATTCCTCCATGCTTCCGGCAGACGCCGGCTGTATCGTAGATAACGTAGATACAGTGATCTCGATTTACAATGCTGTTGCGAAGAGCACACCTCTGATGCGGCGTGTATTCACGCTGACCGGCGACGCTGTGAAGTCTCCTCAGAACTATGAGGTGAAGATCGGCATGAGCTTCCAGGAGGTTGTCGACGCGAACGGCGGTTTTGAGACGGATCCGGAGAAGATTATCGCGGGCGGCCCGATGATGGGTATGGCTCTCTTTGATCTGTCGATCCCGATTACAAAGACAAATTCTGCACTTTTATGTTTTAAGAAGGATGAGGTCGCGGCAAATCCTGAGACTCCGTGTATCCGCTGCGGCAAGTGCGTAAGCGCATGCCCGAGCCATATTGTTCCGGTGAAGATGATGGCGGCGGCGTTAAAGGGAGACTGCGATGCGTTTGAGGCATTAAATGGTATGGAATGCATGGAATGCGGCAGCTGTACCTTTATCTGTCCGGCAAAACGTCCTCTGACTCAGGCATTTAAGGAAATGAGAAAGACAGTTGCCGCAAATCGCAGAGCGAAAGCGATGGCGGCACAGGCACAGGGAGGGCAGAAGAAATAATGGGAAAATTATTTAATGTATCAGCGTCCCCGCACGTGCGGAGCAAAGACAGTACGCAGAGCATTATGACAGACGTATGCATCGCCATGCTTCCGGCGACGGCTTTCGGCGTATTCCAGTTCGGAGTGCATGCGCTGCTGGTTGTGATTGCGACGGTGCTGGGCTGCGTGGTCAGTGAGTATGTCTATGAGAAGATTTTAAAGAAGCCGATTACCATTACCGACATGAGCGCGGTAGTTACCGGTATGATCCTTGCGCTGAATATGCCGTGGGATATCCCGCTGTGGATCCCGGTACTGGGCGGCGTATTTGCCATTGTGATCGTCAAACAGATTTACGGCGGTCTGGGACAGAACTTTATGAACCCGGCATTGGCCGGACGGTGTTTCCTGCTGCTGTCCTTTGCGGGCAAGATGTCTTCCTTCACGATGGACGGCTGGACGGGAGCAACCCCGCTCGCACAGCTGAAAGCCGGCGAGAGTGTTGATGTTATGGCTATGTTTATCGGCCGTATTCCCGGCACGATCGGAGAGGTTTCCGTGATTGCGCTGTTGATCGGTGCGGCTTATATGGTTTATAAGAAAGTGATTACTCTCCGCATCCCGGTTACATATATTGTGACAGTTGCGATATTTGCGTTCCTTTTCGGACAGCAGGATCTGACCTATGTGCTGGCGCATATCTGCGGCGGCGGTCTGATCTTTGGTGCGTTCTTTATGGCGACGGACTATGTTACCAGCCCGATTACCCCGAACGGACAGATCGTATTCGGCGTTCTGCTCGGTATTCTGACAGGCTTGTTCCGTATTTTCGGCGGTTCCGCAGAGGGAGTATCCTATGCGATCATCATCGGCAACATGCTTGTTCCGCTGATTGAAAAATATACCCTGCCGAAGGCATTTGGAAGGGAGGGCAAAAAAGCATGAGTAAAGGTGGATTTGTAAAGGACGCCATGATCCTGTTTGCGATTACGCTGGTGGCGGGCGCATGTCTGGGCGGCGTTTACAGTGTGACAAAAGACCCGATTGACGCTGAAAACCTGGCAGCAAAGAATGAAGCTTACCGTGCGGTATTGCCGGATGCTGCGGACTTTGCGGAGGATATCGACGCTTCCCTGCTGACGACAGCAAATGAAGCTCTTGCCGGTCTTTCTTATGGCAATGTTACCGTTGATGAGGCAGTTACGGCTCAGGACGCATCCGGAAACGAGATCGGCCATGTGGTTACCGCAACTTCCAACGACGGATTCGGCGGTGCGGTTACCGTATCGGTGGGTATCCTGTCGGACGGCACAGTCAACGGAATCGAATTCCTGACGCTGGCTGAGACCGCCGGCCTTGGTATGAACGCTGACAAACCGGAGTTTAAGTCTCAGTATGCCGGCAAGAATGTGACGGAATTTTCCGTGACCAAGGACGGGGCTACATCGGATGACCAGATCAACGCTCTGAGCGGCGCGACCATCACGTCGAGAGCAGTTACCAACGCAGTAAACAGTGCAGTTTATTTTGTCAATAACTGCCTGGCACAGTAGGAGGTGGGATCAGTCATGAGTAAATGTGTAGAGCGTATTTATAATGGTATTATCAAAGAGAACCCGACCTTCGTCCTGATGCTGGGTATGTGTCCGACGCTGGCGGTTACGACGACCGCGACCAACGCAATCGGCATGGGTCTCTCAACAACCGCGGTTCTGGTATTTTCGAACCTGCTGATTTCTCTTCTGAGAAATATTATTCCGGACAGAGTGCGTATCCCTGCGTATATTGTAGTTATCGCGTCTCTGGTTACGATCGTGCAGCTGGTGCTGCAGGCTTATATTCCGAGCCTGTACTCCGCGCTGGGTATCTATATCCCGCTGATCGTAGTTAACTGTATCATCATGGGCCGTGCAGAGTCCTATGCGGCTAAGAATGGTCCGCTGGAGTCCGCGTTTGACGGCATCGGTATGGGTCTCGGCTTTACCGTCGGTATCACCTGTATCGCGATTGTCCGCGAACTGCTGGCACAGGGCGCGTTCTTCGGATTTGAATTTATTCCGGAAGATTATCATATCACCCTGATCGGTCTGGCTCCCGGCGCATTCTTCGTATTGTCGATACTGACTGCCCTGCAGAATAAGTTCAAGATGCCGTCGGCAACGAACGGTTCCGTACCTCAGTCCAGCCTTGCCTGCGGCGGCAACTGCATGAGTTGTTCCGGCGCGGCGTGCTCCGCAAACCATGTCGCTCTGGAAGAGGTGCGTCAGGTTGAGCTTGCGAAGGCGGCAGAGGCGAAGAAGGCTGCTGCTGCGGCAGCTGCAGCAAAGAAGGCAGAGATGGCGGCAAAGAAGGCTGCTGAAGAAGCGGCTGCGCAGGCAGCGGCTGAGAAAGACGCAGAATAGGAGGGGCCGGATAGATGAAAGAATTAATTTTAGTAATTATTGGTTCTGCTCTGGTTAACAACATCATCCTGAGCCAGTTCCAGGGTCTGTGTCCGTTCCTGGGCGTATCGAAAAAGGTAGATACCTCCCTCGGTATGGGCGCGGCGGTTATCTTTGTTATTACACTGGCCAGTATCGCTACGAACCTTGTGTATACTTTTGTACTTGTTCCGCTGGGACTGGAATACCTGCAGACGATCGCTTTTATCCTGGTTATCGCCGCGCTGGTACAGCTGGTTGAGATGTTCTTAAAGAAGAACGTTCCGTCCCTGTATCAGGCGCTGGGTGTATTCCTTCCGTTGATTACCACAAACTGCGCGGTACTTGGTTCTGCACTGACCAACGTATCCAAGGGCTACAATTTTATTTTCAGCGTAGCCAATGGTATCGGTACCGCTGTTGGTTTTACAGTCGCTATCGTGCTGCTGGCCAGCATCCGTGAGAGCATTGAAGACAACGATATCCCATTCAATTTCCAGGGTTCTCCGATCGTACTGATCACCTCTGGTCTGATGGCTATCGCATTCATGGGCTTCTCTGGTCTGATTTAATAGGGGAGGAGACATTATGACAGGTTTGCTTTATGCGGCTGCGGTCATCGGTATCATCGGTATTATTATCGGTTTGCTGTTGGGAGTAGCCAGTGAAAAGTTTAAAGTAGAAGTAGATGAAAAAGTAGTGAAGATCCGTGGCGAGCTGCCGGGCAACAACTGCGGCGGCTGCGGATATCCGGGTTGTGACGGCCTTGCGGAAGCGATTGCGAAGGGCGAGGCTCCGGTCAATGCCTGCCCGGTCGGCGGTGCTGCGGTCGGTGCTAAGATCGGTGCGATCATGGGCGTCGAGGGCGGTTCTGCGGATAAGAAGGTTGCCTTTGTCAAGTGCAGTGGAACGTGTGATAAGACGCGCGTCCAGTACAATTACTTCGGTATCGATGATTGTAGTAAGGTGGCGGTCGTACCGGGTGCCGGTGAGAAAGCCTGCACCTATGGATGTATGGGATATGGCAGCTGCGTGAAGGCTTGCCAGTTTGACGCAATCCATGTGATTGACGGCGTCGCCGTTGTCGACAAAGAGAAGTGCGTAGCCTGCGGCAAGTGCGTGGCAGCGTGTCCGAACCATCTGATTGAACTGGTACCGTACAAGATGAAACATCTGGTACAGTGCTCGTCTCAGGATAAAGGCAAAGCGGTTATGGATAAGTGCGACAACGGATGTATCGCCTGCACCAAGTGTGTGAAGGAGTGCCCGTTTGACGCGATCCATATGAACGGCAATATCCCGCAGATCGATTATACCAAGTGTAAGAACTGCGGCAAGTGCGCAAAGGCATGTCCGAAACAGGTTATCCTGTAATTGTTGGCTTTGCGATAGTGCTTGAAAGCAGCGGTGTATAACCGTTAGTTCTGACAATCAAAGCTGTAAAATTTGAGCAGGAAGGATTCTTTGAGTATCCTTCCTGCTCTTTTATCGCATGGGCTGATATGGAAATGTAAGGAACTAATTCTTTGAATTCTTTTCGTACAGGATCCACAATCCCTTCAGGAGCAGATCATCATCATAGGTGATCGAATGACGGCAGAGCGGGACGATGAAGCGGGAGAGGCCGCCGGTGGCGACGACAGTCGCCGGTGAACCGATCTCCGCTTCCATACGGGTGATGATGCCGTCGATCATGCCGGCGTTGCCATACATGATGCCGCTGCGCATGCAGTCGATCGTATTTTTACCGATGACCTTATCCGGGATGTCAAGGCTGATAGAGGGGAGCTGTGCAGTCTTATTGGAAAGAGAATCCAGAGAGACACGCAGACCCGGCAGGATGACGCCGCCGATATAATTACCGGCCTTGTCGATGACGGACAGCGTGGTCGCGGTGCCCATATCGATGACGATGACCGGACAGGTGTAGTCGCGGATCGCGGCGACAGCATCGACAATCATATCGCTTCCCACGGTCTTGGGGTTATCCATCAGAATATTCAGTCCGGTTTTCATGCCGGAACCGACTAACTTCGGGCGAAACCCGAAGATTTTTTTGATTGCGGACGAGAGCGTTGCGTTGAGCGGAGGCACCACAGACGACATGATCGCACCCTCGATTTCTGATTTGTCAATGTTGTGGATTTCCAGAACGTTTTTAATATTAATCGCGTATTCCAGAGCGGTTTTTACATGGTCAGTCGTGATACGTTCCACAAAGTAGGTCTTTTCTTTATCGATACCGCCGAGGACGATATTGCTGTTGCCCATATCGATTGCTAAAATCATCGGGGAACTCCTTTCAAAATCTATGGTTTTGTGTTATGCTTAAGTATTGTAAAAATGTATTTTATCACAGATTTTTTGGAAATACAATGCGGAGGGAAAAAGATGTTAAGGGGAAAAACGGTTGTCATCGGCGTTACCGGCGGTATCGCCGCCTATAAGATTCCAAATCTGGTCAGTATGCTGGTAAAACAGGGGGCGGACGTTAATGTCATCATGACCGCGAACGCGCAGAACTTTATCACTGCGACGACCTTTGAGACTCTGACCGGGAATAAATGTCTGATCGATACCTTTGACCGCAATTTTCAGTTTCAGGTAGAACATGTGGCGCTGGCAAAGCGGGCGGACATTTTTATGATTGCGCCGGCGACGGCCAATGTGATCGCCAAAGTGGCACACGGTCTGGCGGACGATATGCTGACGACGACCTTTCTGGCCTGTCAGAAGCCGAAAGTCCTGGTCCCGGCGATGAATACGCAGATGTATGAAAATCCGATCACTCAGGATAATCTTGCGCTCTGCCGCCGCTACGGGATGCAGATCGTGGAACCGGCAAGCGGATACTTGGCCTGCGGGGATACCGGGGCGGGCAAGATGCCGGAACCGGCGGAGCTTCTGGATGTGATCCTGCAGGAGATCGAATATGAAAAGGATCTTGCCGGCAGGAGAATCCTGGTGACAGCCGGCCCGACGCGGGAGGCGATCGACCCGGTTCGCTATATTACCAATCATTCGACCGGCAAGATGGGCTATGAGATTGCCCGCGCGGCGTCCAGACGCGGAGCGGAGGTCACGCTGGTATCCGGACCGGTAGAACTGCAGGCCCCGCTGGGAGTAAAGGTGGTGCCGGTCGTGAGTGCGGCAGATATGTATGAGGCAGTGACGCAGGCGGCGCCGCTGCAGGACGCTGTCATCAAGGCGGCCGCGGTCGCGGATTACCGTCCCAAATATGTCGGGGCTGAGAAAATCAAGAAAAAGGACAGCGACCTGAGCATGGAGATGGAGCGCACAAGCGACATCCTGGCATGGCTGGGCAGACACCGCAGGGACGGGCAGTTCCTCTGCGGATTCTCCATGGAGACGGAGAATCTGCTGGATAATTCGCGCGCAAAGCTCCTTCATAAAAATATCGATATGATTGTGGCGAATAACTTAAGAACCGAGGGCGCCGGTTTCGGTACGGATACCAATGTGGTCACGCTGATCACCCGCAGTAAGGTGACGGAGCTTGCGAAGATGTCAAAGGCGGAAGTGGCACACCGGCTGCTGGATGAGATCTTTGGGGTTAGCCGTGGGTAAAATGTGTTGCGGTAAGGAATACAGAAACTGTGAAGATACACGTATCTTCAGTTAAATATTAGAAAAATTTATCTGTTCAGCTCAGTCAGCTGCACAGGAAAGAGAGGATAGACCATTGTCAAATCAAACAGAAGAAATCAGAAAACGCAGAACTTTTGCGATCATCTCGCACCCGGACGCCGGTAAGACGACCCTGACGGAAAAGTTCTTATTATATGGAGGTGCGATCAATCTGGCGGGTACGGTCAAGGGGCGCAAAGCCGCAAAGCACGCGGTGTCTGACTGGATGGAGATTGAGAAAGAGAGAGGAATCTCCGTGACGTCGTCGGTGATGCAGTTTGAGTACGGCGGATACTGCATCAATATTCTGGACACACCGGGGCATCAGGATTTCTCCGAGGACACCTATCGGACGCTGATGGCGGCCGACAGCGCGGTGATGGTGATCGACGGCTCAAGGGGTGTCGAGGCACAGACGATCAAGCTCTTTAAGGTCTGTGTGATGCGCGGTATCCCGATCTTTACTTTTATCAATAAGTTCGACCGGGAGGCGAAGGATCCGTTTGATCTGATGTCGGATATTGAGAATGTGCTGGGGATCCGCACCTGTCCGATCAACTGGCCGATCGGCTGCGGTAAGAATTTTAAAGGAGTTTACGACCGCAATACCAGACAGATCACGACCTTTACCGCGGCGATGGGCGGTCAGAAAGAGATCGCGTCGCGTACTTTTGATCTGGAGGATGAAGGCGTCGAGGAAGCAATCGGCTACAATTACCATCAGCAGCTGCTGGAGGAGATCGAACTGCTGGATGGGGCGGCGGACGAGTTTGATCAGGAGCGGGTCAGCCGGGGCGATCTGTCGCCGGTATTTTTTGGGTCGGCGCTGACGAACTTCGGCGTGGAGACCTTCTTGAAGCATTTCCTGCAGATGACGACGTCTCCGCTGCCGCGCAGGACGACGACCGGAGTTGTCGATCCGTTTCAGAAGGATTTTTCCGCCTTTGTCTTTAAGATACAGGCCAATATGAATAAGGCGCACCGGGATCGGATTGCATTTATGCGGGTCGTTTCCGGCAAATTTGAGGCGGGGATGGAGGTCTATCACACGCAGGGAGGCAAGAAGCTGCGATTATCCCAGCCCCAGCAGATGATGGCGTCTGACCGCAAGATCGTCGAGGAGGCGTATGCCGGGGACATCATCGGCGTCTTTGATCCGGGGATTTTCTCGATCGGAGATACCTTGTGTACGTCGAATGAGAAGTTTGAGTTCGAGGGAATTCCGACCTTTGCGCCGGAGCATTTTGCGCGGGTGCGCCAGATTGATACCATGAAGAGAAAGCAGTTCCTGAAAGGTGTCAGCCAGATCGCACAGGAAGGCGCGATCCAGATCTTTCAGGAGTTTAATACGGGCATGGAGGAGATCATCGTCGGCGTGGTCGGCGAGCTGCAGTTTGATGTGCTGGTTTATCGGCTGCGCAGTGAGTATAACGTTGAGGTGAGGATGGATAAGCTGCCGTATGAGTATATCCGCTGGATTGAGAATAAAAATGAGGTGGATGTGGCGCATATCCAGGGTACGTCTGATATGAAGCGGATCCGCGATCTGAAGGACAACCCGCTGCTGCTGTTTGTTAACAGCTGGAGCGTCGGCATGGTGGAGGAGCGCAATCCGGGGCTGAAGCTGAGCGAGTTTGGGAGGGCATAGATTACCATGAAATATCAGGAACAGATCGAGCAATATATCGAGGAACATAAAGAGGAGATGCTGGATGATATCTGCGAGCTTTGCGGGATCAACAGTGAGAGGATGGAAGCGGAGGAGGATATGCCTTTTGGGCCGGGGGCGGCGGAGTGTCTGGACACGGCGCTGGATATCGCGGAAGGGTATGATTTTGATGTGACGGATTATGATGGGTATGTGGGCTGTGTGG
Source organism: Clostridiales bacterium (assembly GCA_020860565.1). Lineage (GTDB taxonomy): Bacteria > Bacillota > Clostridia > Lachnospirales > Lachnospiraceae > Brotaphodocola. Next base: position 6,008 of record JAJBUA010000025.1, on the reverse strand, counting down.
ACCTGAATGAGAAGCCGACGCAGTTAAATATTCTGGCGCATCTGGATGTTGTACCGGCCGGTGACGGGTGGACGGTGACGAAGCCGTTCCGTCCGCTTTTAAAAGATGGCAGGCTGTATGGCCGCGGGACAGCGGATGACAAGGGGCCGGCGGTGGCGGCGCTCTATGCGATGCGTGCGGTCCGTGACCTGAAGATCCCGTTAAAGAAAAATGTTCGCCTGATTCTGGGCACGGATGAGGAGTGCGGGAGCAGTGATATCCGGTATTATTATTCGATGGAAGAAGAAGCGCCGATGACTTTTTCACCGGACGCGTCCTATCCGCTGGTTAATATCGAGAAGGGACGTCTGCCGGGGCATTTTACTGCGAAGTTTGCGGCGTCCGGAAATCTGCCGAGACTGAGGAAAGTGCAGGCTGGTACGAAGATCAATGTGGTTCCGGGTACGGCTTGGGCAGTGACAGAGGGAATTGACGCTGAGACGATCCGGGAGATTGCTGCATGGGTCAGTGAGAAGACCGGCATCACCTATACGGTAAAGGAAAAGGCTGACGGGGAGACCGGCGTTGACAGTACATCAGCACCGAAAGGGAATAAGATCTGTCTGATTGATGCAGAGGGAAAAGGTGCTCATGCTGCGATACCGGAGGAGGGCGTGAATGCGCTGACGGGGCTTCTGACATTGCTGGCGGAGCTGCCATTGGCAGCGTGTGCGCAGATCGATGCTGTGAAAGAACTTACATCGATGTTACCACATGGGGACTGCCATGGTACGGCGCTCGGAGTGGATATGGAAGATGAACTTTCCGGGCGTCTGACACTGGCGTTTTCGATGCTTACAGTCACGGAGACAGGGCTGGACGGGAGTTTTGATGCGCGTGTGCCGATCTGCGGCAATGAGGAGAATGTGCCGGCAGTGATTGCCGCACGGATGGCAGAGGCTGGACTGACCTTACAGAATCAGGAGATGACCGCGCCACATCATGTGTCCGGGGATTCGCGTCTGGTGCGGACGCTGCTGGAGTGCTACGAGACCTATACCGGCCGTGAGGGGCGTTGTGAATCGACCGGGGGCGGTACTTATGTGCATAACCTCAAAAATGGAGTGGCATTTGGCGCGAGTATGCCGGGGACAGATAACCATATGCATGGCGCGGATGAATTTGCGGTCGTGGACGAACTGGTTGTAAGCGCAAAGATCTTTGCGCAGGCGATTGTGGAATTGTGTGGTTAACGGTATGATGCGACTGGTAATCGGTATTCTGGCTCATGTTGATGCCGGGAAGACGACATTGTCGGAAGCTGTCCTGTATCTGACCGGCGCGATCCGTAAGGCGGGACGGGTGGATAACCGGGACAGCTTTCTTGATAATTATGAAGTGGAGCGTGCGAGGGGAATCACGGTTTTTTCCAAGCAGGCGGAGTTCATGCTGAATGACCGGCAGGTGACGCTGGTGGATACGCCGGGACATGTGGATTTCTCGGCGGAGATGGAGCGCACGCTGCGGATCCTGGACTGTGCGATCCTTGTTGTCAGTGGGGCGGACGGTGTGCAGGGACACACGGAAACGCTCTGGAGACTGCTGAAAATATATCAGATTCCGTGTATTGTTTTTGTAAATAAGATGGATCAGCCGGGCACTGACCGGGAGCGGCTGATGCAGGAACTCCGGGAGCGGCTGGATCGCAACTGCGTGGATTTTACGGAGGCGGAGCGAGCGCTGGGGGCGGAGAGAACCGATGGCGGTTCCGGGAAACAGAAGAGATCCGATGCCGCTTCCGGGGAACAGAAGAGAGTGGAACGGGGGGAGGCAATACAGGAGTTTCTGGAAGAAACTGCCGCCTGCGACGAGACGCTTCTGGAGCATTACCTGGAAACGGGTACGATAACAAAGACCGAGATCCGGCGGATGGCCGCGGAGCGCAAGATCTTTCCCTGCTATTTTGGCTCCGCGTTAAAACTTCAGGGGATCGAAGAGCTTCTGGGAGGGATCCGGGATTACGCACCGTCGCCACAGTATGGCGAGACTTTCGGCGCGAAGGTCTATAAAATTACGCATGATGAGCAGGGAAAGCGCCTGACGCATCTGAAAGTGACCGGAGGAAGTCTGAAAGTACGCGATATCCTCTCTGGCAGAGAAGATGAAAAGGTGAGTCAGATCCGCGTTTACTCCGGGGAGCGTTACGAGGCAGTACCGGAAGCCCAGGCTGGCGGCGTATATGCGGTACTGGGGCCAATGACGACTTATCCGGGTCAGGGCCTGGGAAAGGAGAAGGAATCCGGAGCGCCGATGCTGGAGCCGGTTTTGAGTTACCGGGTGATCCTGCCGCCGGGCTGTGATCCGCAGGTGATGGTAAAGAATCTGCAGCAGCTTGAGGAGGAAGAACCGGAGCTGCGCGTTGTCTGGGAGGAAAATCTGCGGGAGATCCAGATAAAGGTGATGGGAGCGGTGCAGATCGAGATCCTGAAGGGCATGATCCATGAACGTTTCGGCATTGACGTCGAATTTGGCGCGGGACATATTGTATATAAGGAAACGATCGCGTCTCCGGCAGAGGGCGTGGGGCATTTTGAGCCGCTGCGCCACTACGCGGAGGTGCATCTGTGGATGGAGCCGACCGAGCGCGGCAGCGGCCTGCAGTTCGCGGCGGACTGCAGCGAAGACATCCTGGACCGCAACTGGCAGCGGCTGATCCTGACCCATCTGGAGGAACGCAGGCATAAGGGCACCCGCATCGGAGCGCCGATTACCGATATGAAGATCACGCTCATTACCGGCCGCGAGCATCTGAAGCATACCGAAGGCGGCGATTTCCGCCAGGCGACTTACCGGGCGGTCCGTCAGGGCCTGAGAGAGGCGGGCTGCCGCATCCTGGAGCCGGTTACACGCTTCCGGCTGGAGATCCCTGCAGAAAATGTGGGCCGCGCGATGACAGATCTGGAGCAGAGGCATGCGGTCTGTGAAATATCGGAGTCTGACGGAGCGCTGTCTGTGCTGACCGGCCGCGGGCCGGTGGCGACGCTCTGGGAATATCAGTCGGATGTGGCGGCATATACGAAAGGACGAGGCAGCTTTTCCTGTATGCCGGACGGGTATGAGATCTGTCATAATGAAGATGAGGTAGCAGAGCAGATTGCTTATGACGCGGATGCGGATCTGGCAAACCCGACCGGTTCAGTCTTTTGTGCTCACGGAGCGGGATTCCCTGTCCCGTGGGATGAGGTTAAGAAGTATATGCAGGTGGAGAGCCCGCTCGGACGAAGCAGCCGGTGCAGGGAAGATGCGGATATTGCGGGCGTAGGATCGGCGGTCGGTTCGTCAGGAGGCGGCATGTCGGCCGGTTATGGGGCGGATGACGAGGAACTGGAGCGCATCTTTGTACGCACCTACGGTGAGCGTAAGACCCGCCTGCCGGAGCAGGGGCCGCGCGAGGTGACTTATCGCCCTGGAAAAGAGCAGAATTCTTCTGCGTCATCACGAGCAGCTATGATAATGGAGAGTACAGGCGCTGCCCACGGTATAGCCAGCCACAGAGGACAGAAGGCTCTGTCAGTGGCAGGGGATTCGGCAGATGATAACGTAAAATCCCCCGGAAAACCCGGCTATCTGAAGAAACATGCGGCGGCGCAGGAGGAATACCTGCTCGTAGATGGCTACAATATCATCCATGCATGGGAAGAGCTCCGCAATCTTGCCGAGGTCACGCTCGACGGCGCACGCCACCGGCTGATGGACATCATGAGCAATTATCAGGGGTATCGGCAGATGCAGCTGATCCTGGTATTTGACGCTTACAAGGTCGTGGGAAATCTCGGTCAGGCAGTCCGTTATCATAACATTCATGTCGTGTATACAAAAGAGGCGGAAACGGCTGATCAGTACATAGAAAAGCTCGCTCATGAGATAGGACGCAGATACCGGGTGACGGTGGCGACGTCGGATGGGCTGGAACAGCTGATCATCCGCGGGCAGGGATGTCTGCTGCTGTCGGCAAAGGATCTGCGTGAGGACGTCGAGAGGACGGCGCGGCAGATCGAGGAGGAGCAGGGACGCCTGCCCAAACCCGGTAAAAGCAGTATCTTTGCGGAGATTGATGAAGAGACGGCGGCCTACCTGCGGAAGCTACGGGAAACGACAGAATAGCCGACCGTTACCGGAACGAAACATTTTCCGCGATCAGTCATTTCTTAAATAAAGCAGGAGGAGCTTACGAAAATCCGCTTTGGGAGGTCTTGAAAATCAACAGCAAATACAGTACAATGAATACGATGTACAGGAAAGAAACATGTAAAACAGCAGGGAGTATGAACGAATGATGGATGAAAGATTTCCTGCTAAATCTGTGATAAAGGAGATAACGACATGGATAAGAGACCGGTAGTTTTGATGATTCTGGACGGTTATGGACTGAATGACCGCTGCGACGCCAACGCGGTATGCGAAGGGCGTACCCCGATCATGGATCAGCTGATGAGCCAGTGCCCGTTTGTCAAGGGCAACGCGAGCGGGCTTGCGGTGGGACTCCCGGAGGGACAGATGGGCAATTCCGAGGTCGGCCATATGAATATGGGCGCGGGACGCATCGTATATCAGGAGCTGACCCGCATCACCAAGTCGATCCAGGACGGAGATTTCTTTGAAAACGAGGGATTTCTGGCGGCAGTGGAAAACTGTAAGAAAAATGATTCCGCGCTTCATCTGTACGGCCTGGTATCGGATGGCGGTGTTCACAGCCATCTGACCCATATTTACGGCCTGCTGGAACTGGCAAAGAGAAATGGCCTGAGCAAGGTTTATGTGCATTGCTTCCTTGACGGACGTGATACTCCGCCGGAGGCCGGCAAGGACTATGTGGCTGAGCTGGAAGCAAAGATGGCGGAGATCGGCGTCGGCAAGGTGGCGACGGTATCTGGCCGTTATTATGCGATGGATCGTGACAAAAACTGGGATCGCATCAAGATCGCGTATGACGCGCTGACGAAGGGCGAAGGTGTTTACGCGGACAGTGCGACCGCCGGGATTCAGGCGTCCTATGATAATGGGAAGGGCGATGAATTTGTGATGCCGATCGTGGTTCGCGAAAACGGCGCTCCGGTGGCGACGATTCAGACGGGAGATTCGATTATTTTCTATAATTTCCGTCCGGACCGCGCGCGTGAGATGACCCATTGCTTCTGCGATGATGAATTTGACGGTTTTGACCGCGGTGAGCGCGTCAAAACGACTTATGTATGTTTCACCGACTATGACGCGACGATTCCCAATAAGATCGTAGCGTTCGGCAAGCAGAAGGTGACGAATACTTTTGGCGAATATCTCGCGTCACACGGCATGAAGCAGGCGAGGATCGCCGAGACAGAGAAGTACGCACATGTGACCTTCTTCTTTAACGGCGGCGTAGAGGAGCCCAATGAGGGAGAGGATCGCTTCCTGATCCCGTCTCCGAAGGAAGTGGCAACCTATGACCTGAAGCCGGAGATGAGCGCCCCGGCGGTATGCGATAAGCTGGTTGAGTGCATTAAGTCCGGCACGTATGATGTGATTATCATTAACTTTGCCAATCCGGATATGGTCGGACATACCGGCGTGGAGAAAGCGGCGATCAAGGCGATCGAGACCGTGGATCAGTGTGTTGGCAGAGCGGTGGACGCGATCAAAGAGGTCAACGGCGTCCTCTTCATCTGTGCGGATCACGGGAATGCGGAGCAGCTGGTGGATTATGAGACCGGCGAGCCATTTACCGCGCATACGACCAATCCGGTGCCGTTTGTGTTGGTGAATGCGGATCCGTCTTATGGGCTTCGCAGCGGCGGATGTCTGGCGGATATCGTGCCGACGCTGATTGAGCTGATGGGGATGGAGCAGCCGAAGGAGATGACTGGGGAGTCGCTGCTGGTTAAGAGAGCGTAAAACGAAGAGTTGTGTTTTGTTAATCGTCCGTCCCTGAGAGAAAAGAATATCTTCCGAGGACCGCTTGCGCTTAGACAATATGTAATGACCTCCGATTT
>JAJBUA010000026.1 GCA_020860565.1 Clostridiales bacterium | reverse complement strand
GCCTGTCGGAAAACTGATCCTGCAAATGAGCCTGCCGATGATGTTTTCCATGCTGGTGCAGTCTCTTTACAATATTGTGGACAGCATCTTTGTGGCAAGGCTTTCCGAAGATGCTTTGACAGCCGTCACCTTTGCCATGCCGCTTCAGAGCATTATGACGGCGGTAACAGTGGGACTCAGTGTGGGCGTCAACGCAGTTCTCTCGAAATTTCTGGGAGAAAAAGACCAGGACGGCGTGAACCGTTCTGCCGGAAACGGGTTATTGATGGAATGGGCCTGTTTTCTGCTGTTCTTCCTCATCGGAGTATTCGGGGTTGAGCCGTTTTTCGCCTTGCAGGGGGCAAGTGAACAGATTGTGCAGTATGGTGTTGCATATACCCGGATTGTCTGTATTTTTTCCTTTGGCGTGGTCAATCAGGTGATTATGGAACGCCTGCTGATCTCTACCGGAAAAACACTGGGATCTATGGCTTCTCTTTTTACCGGGGCTGTGGTCAATATGATCCTGGACCCGATTCTGATATTCGGATTATTCGGTTTTCCTGCACTTGGAATCGCCGGGGCTGCCTGGGCGACTGTCATCGCGCAGACGGTGGCGGCTTCACTGGGAACAACTCTGAATCTGACTGTCAACAGGGAAATTCAGTTTCGGCGGAAGTCCTTCCGGCCGGATGCGGCATTGATGGGAGGAATACTGAAAATCGGCTTTCCGGCGATGCTCTCCAATGCAGCCAATTCCCTGGTGACGTTTGGGATGAACCGGATTCTCCTGTCCTTCACCAGCACAGCAACGGCTGTCTATGGCGTTTATGTACGCTTACAGGGCTTTGCCCTCATGCCAATCTACGGACTTCGTAATACGATAGTTTCCATTCTGGCATACAATTATGGGGCAAAACATAAATCCCGGCTTCGACAGGCTATCCGCATCTGCCTGATTACATCCGTATCAATTACCGTGGTGCTGATGGGTGTATTTCTTTTCCTGCCGGGCGCACTGCTTTCCCTGTTTGACGCACAGGAAGGAATGCTTGCGATTGGAACGCCTGCACTCCGGATTATCAGTATCGGAATTCCGATGACCGGCATTTCCACCATTCTTGGCGCAGTATTTCAATCTTTTGGGGACAGCAGCAAAGAGCTTGCCATATCCATGACCAGAATGGCTGTATTGCTGTTAAGCGCGTGGGTGCTTTCCGGGACGGGGAAGCTGGAGATTGTCTGGTGGGCCTTTGTGATTACAGAAGTGGCTGCGCTGATATTGGCTGTGATATTCTGGAGCAGGGTCAATGTAAAATTTATTAAGCCTATAGCAATAGTTGGAAAGCCAGTCAAAAAAAGGAGAATGAAGATGAAAAGAAAAATGTTTTTTATGCTGGGAGTAGTTCTTGGCATGATATCGGTAACAGCATACGCTTCGCAAGGGCGGGAGGGAATCGTTCAATCAGAGCAATTGCGGGTGGAAAAATCTGTTAATCCCGGTTCTGTAGTGACAGCTGCGCAGAATGCAAGTGATCCGTCTGACAGGAAAGATGAGGAAACAAGCCGGATATTGATTGCTTATTTTACAAGAGCAGACAATATCGTAGATCCCTCCGGGCTGGATGCAGTATCTTCAGCCAGCCTGAATTTGAATAACGGAGAGATCGAAGGGAATATGGAATATCTCGCGAAAAACATACAAAGTCTGACAGACGGGGATTTGTTTTCTATCCAGACAGAAGCTTCCTATTCTCAGAACTACAGGGAAACTACAGCGCAGGCCAGGCAGGAGCAGCGTTCGGGAGAACGGCCTGTTTTAAAAACCCATGTAGAGAATATGGCTGATTATGATGTGATCTACATCGGATACCCGAACTGGTGGGGAACAATTCCTATGCCAATTTATGCATTCCTGGAGGAATATGACCTTAAAGGGAAAATCATTATTCCGTTTTGTTCGCATGAAGGCAGCGGATTGGGGAGCAGTGTATCCGACATAAAGGCAGCATGCCCGGATTCTGATATTCTGAATGGATTTGCTGTGAGAGGGAGCAGAGCGACGCTGTCGGAAACATCAGCGGAGATGGAAGAATGGCTGAGGGAGATTGGACAGTTATAAGTTTCTGATAGAGAACAGATTTTCTTAAGTGCTCGGAGGACAGCAAAGCGACCGGCCGGGATGAAGGAGAGAAACTATGCCGTGGAAGAAGAAATTCCGCCTGATCGTTGATATCAGTATGACTATAGCTATGCCGGTACTTATGTCCTACGAGTTGGCGGGCGCGGCGTTGCATGAATATCTGGGGATAGTGATTTTTGCCTTTTTTATTATCCACCATGCGTTGAATTTCAGATGGATTAAGGGGATCAGGAAAGGGAATTACAACACTGCGTGGATGGTTAATCTGATGGTTAACCTGTTGTTATTAGTCATTATGTTTCTGATTCCGATCAGCGGCATCATGATGTCCGAATATGTTTTCCCGTTTTTATATTTTCCGGACGGCATCGCTGCTGCCAGAATTGTTCACCTTCTGGCATCATACTGGGGTTTTCTTCTAATGAGCCTGCATATTGGACTGCATGGGAATGCGATGCTCAGAGCTTTGCCAAAGCATTTATTAAAAAAAAGGAGCGGAATTTGCGGTTTGCTACCGCATCTTGCGGTGGTATCAATTTCTCTGTATGGGATCTATGCGTTCATACGCCGCGATTTTGCCGGATACCTTTTTTTAAGGATCTGGTTTGTGTATTATGATTTTTCAGAACCGTTGTTGTTTTTTCTGGCAGATTATGTTGCGATTATGATGTTATTTGCCAGTATCGGTTATTATTTTATGTTGCTGTTGCGGCAGGGTACATTTAAGATTCCCAAGCAGATGCTTTCAAGGCATAAAAACAGATAGAAAACAAGCATTTGCCAGGTGAAAAATGAGTGTGTTATCTTGTTACATAAGAAAACAATAGATAGAAAGAGGAGAACAAAATGAAGAAAAAGACGCTGTTAGTCATGGCCGCATTGGCAGCGGCAAATGTGTTATCCGGGTGTGCGATTACAGGGAACGCTGCGGATTTGATTGTTGCAGGAACCGCAGGGCAGGAAGCGGAAGGCGGGCCGGGCGTGACGGCAGTAGAGACAGAGGATGTCTCAGAAGAAGCAGTTGCTGAGGAATCAGAAGCTGTTGAAGCGGAGACGGCAACGGAAAAGACCGGAAGCCTGACGACGAACGGCGGCGCTGTGATCAATTTGTCGGATCTTGCGTGGCGGACGGATTCGGCGGACGCGCCGACTGTATATTATATTTCTGATATCACACCGGAAGCATTAGTAGCGGTTTATGGTGCACTTGGCTGGACGCCGACCGGAAATGTGGCGGTGAAGTTGTCTACAGGGGAGCCGCCAGCGTCCAATTACCTGCGACCGGAATTGATCGCTGATCTGGTTCATCAGGTAAATGGAACGATCGTGGAGTGTAATACGGCTTATGGCGGTTCCCGCGCAGAAACTGCGATGCACTATCAGGTTGCGGAGGATCACGGGTTTACTTCGATCGCCAATGTCCAGATTCAGGATGAAAACGGTTCCATGACATTGCCGGTAGAGGGAGGTACTCAGCTTACCGAGAATTATGTGGGAGCGGCGTTCGGCGATTATGATTCCTATGTAGTGTTATCCCATTTTAAAGGTCATGCCATGGCAGGCTTCGGCGGAGCGATTAAGAATATCTCAATCGGCCTTGGGTCCAGTGAGGGGAAATGCTGGATTCATACCGGCGGCACAAGCCGGACAAGCTTTATGGGCGGGAGCCAGGATGATTTCCTGGAGGCCATGGGAGATGCCGGAAAATCGGTTTCCGATTATCTGGGTTATGGCGAGCGTATCGTGTATGTCAATGTTATGAATCGTCTTTCCATCGACTGCGACTGTGACGGAAATCCCGCTGAGCCGGATATGCATGATATCGGTATCCTTGCGTCCACAGACCCTGTCGCCGTGGATCAGGCATGTATCGATCTGGTCTGGGTTTCGGAGGGTAATGAGTCCTTTGTTAATCGTGTGCAGGACAGGAATGGTATTCATACACTGGAAAATGCGGAAGCAATCGGTCTTGGCAGCAGAAGCTATCAGTTGGTCGATATCAGTGAATGAATAGAAGCGGCGATGGGAGGAGATGACGGCTATGCGGGAAACTGTAAGAAGAGAAGTCATTTATCTTTGGTATTACTTTGATGTCCAGTTACGGCAGATTTTCCGGTATTGGGTTTGGGGAATGGTGTTGGGTTCGGCAGTTTCCGTATTTCTGAAAGATCGAATCCACAATACGTTCCGCAGTCTTGGCGAAAAAAGGCTCGGAGCGTTTGGGATTGTGATAGCCAGTGCATTAGGGATTGCCTCTCCTCTGTGTATGTATGGAACAATTCCCATCGCCGCTTCCTTTTCTAAAAGTGGAATTCAGGATGACTGGCTTGCGGCTTTTATGATGAGTTCGATCCTGCTCAATCCGCAGTTGATTATTTACAGCGCAGCATTGGGTCGTGAAGCGCTGCTTGTGCGTGGCGTTTCCTGTTTTGTGTGCGGTGTTGTGGCAGGTCTGCTGATACGAATGTTCTATCGCCGCAAATCCTTTTTTGATTTTCATGGATTTGAGGAACCGGTCAGCCATGACACGGATCCTGACATCCTTCTCCGCTTTTTTAAGAATCTGGGGAGAAATATCAAAGCCACGGGTCCGTACTTCTTAATCGGTATTTTTCTTTCAGCGGTTTTCCAACGGTATGTTCCGCAGGATGCTATGACCAGTCTGTTCGGTGGGAATGAAGCGTGGGGCGTTTTGATGGCGGCAACGATCGGTGTACCACTTTATGCCTGCGGAGGAGGGACGATCCCGCTTTTGCAGGCGTGGCTGTCAGATGGGATGAGCCTTGGGAGCGCAGCGGCGTTTATGATTACCGGATCGGCGACAAAAATTACGAACCTCGGCGCAGTCAAGATTGTGCTGGGAGTGAAGCGATTCCTGCTTTATTTTGTTTATGTGATGTCCTTTGCCTTTTTGACAGGACTGGTTACGAATATTATGATATTATAAAAATTGTTGTAAAGGAGACATGAAAATGCATGGAAAGATCGTAAAAAACATCTTCTCATGTTACAAATGGTTGCCCTGATTGCCGTATCGCTGACATGCTGCGCATCTAATTGGGAAACAGAAGCATCGCAGACAAGCACAGATAATGAAAATAATATACTTCTACTATCAGAGAAAACGGTAAAAATTACCTGTGGAGACGCAGAGGCGACCTTTCAGCTCTACAATAGCTGGAACTTTACCAGGCTTGGCGAGTTTCAGAATATTAATCAGAAAGAACTCAAAGAACTTTTCGGGACGGGTGGAATCACGGCAGTTTTGTCGCGATAAAGGGAACTTTTTCACTTTTGCGTAGATGCGTTTCAGCAGGGAATATTTCTGCGTGACGGCTCCAATCCATGATTGAATTCAGCTTTTTTGATTGCTATAATACAAAATAAACAGGAAAGGGGCTGCCGTGAAACAGATAAAAAAACTGAACCTGGATGAATTGAAACAGATTTACAAAGCGCACGTCAGGGAAGATTTTCCCCGGAGCGAGCGCCGTCCATACTCGTCCATGAAGAAAATGACAAAAGCAGGAAAATACGCAAGCTTCGGCTATTATGACGATGACAGCCTGCTGGCTTATGCCTGTTATATCCTGACGGAGAACGGCATGTATGCGCTTCTGGATTATTTTGCGGTTGTGCCGGAGCTGCGGGGTCATGGAACCGGCAGTGAATTCCTGCGGGAACTGGAAGGGACACTGCCGGCAAAAAACGGCGTGTTCATTGAGGCGGAAAGCCCCGATTCGGCAAAGTCTGATGAGGAAGCAGCGCTCCGCCAAAGGAGGATACATTTTTATCTTTCAAACGGCGCTGTGCTGACAAATACAAAATGCCTGTTGTTTGGCGTGGACTATCATATTCTGTATATCGGCCGGAATGATGACACGGATCCTGTACGGGAAGAGCTGCACCGCGTGATAGAAGATTTATATCGGGAAATCTATCGCCCGGTCTATGGCCGGCTGTGCAAACCTTATGTACAGGAGAAGCATCCACCGGAAAAGGTGATCTTCATGAATATGTGTATGCTTTGCGATGGGGATCAGGTGCTTGCTCTGGACAAGACAGGAAGCAGCTATCATGGCATTACCTTCCCCGGAGGTCATGTGGAAGCCGGCGAGACGTTCTCAGAAGCAGTCGTCCGTGAAATGAAAGAAGAAACCGGACTGACCATTCATCATCCGGTACTGAAGGGAATTTATCACTGGTACCGTGATGGGTTGCATAATGTCGGATTGCTTTACCGTGCAGACACTTACGAAGGGGAATTGAAAAGCTCCGAGGAAGGACGGGTTTACTGGATTTCCAGAGAGGAATATGAGAAAAAAGAACTGGCCGCCGGGATGCCGCGCGTGCTGCAGATCATGGATGATGACAATCTGACAGAATGCTTCGAGGAACGGCAGCCGGATGGCAGCTATCTGGAGCATCTGTTCTGAATGGTCTGTGCAGGGCAGTCGGTTAAAAATAAATGAGAAAGATTGCGCTTGTCTAACCGTATAGATTTCTGCTATGATATTTCCTAAATAAACGGATTAATTTACACAAGAACGAGGAGGAAGCAGAATGAGTTTTAGTTTCGATAACATGAAGAAAGTTGCGTTGTTTGCAGGCGGTGTCCTTTTTGGAACAGCCGGGATGAAGATACTGGGAAGTTCGGATGCCAAGAAGTGTTATGTTAACTGTCTGGCTGCCGGACTGCGCGCGAAGGACTGCGTGATGACAACGGCGAGCAATATTCAGGAAAATGCAGAGGATATTGTGGCGGAAGCAAAAGAAATCAATGAGAGACGGGCTGCTGTGGAAGAAGTGATAGAAGATCAGAGTGAAGGCGAAACGGTCGAATGAAATTTGTAATCAAACATGAAATGCGCGGACGGCTGCGCATCCACTTTTGCCGGAGGCGGCTGTCATCCGCGCGGGCAGATGAACTGGCGGCGGTACTGGCAGGACTTCCGGGCGTCAGTTCCGCGAAAATTTATGAGAGAACTGCAGACGCGGTAATCTGGTATTCCGGCGACAGAGAGGATATCCTGCAGGAGATCAGCCGTGTCTCCGAACATGACGTCCCTCCGGCAGGCGTGATTGTCGATGGCCGGACGCGGGAGCTGAATGCGGAATTTAAAGAAAAACTGATTTGCCGGGCGCTGATTCATTTCGGGAAAAAGATCTTTCTGCCGTCCATTGTGCGGGCCGCGTGGACGGTTCTTCATGCTGCTCGTTATATCCGGCGCGGGCTGCAGGTACTCAGACGAGGCCGGTTAGAGGTGGAAGTGCTCGACGCGACGGCTGTTACGGTATCGATATTGCGGGCTGATTTTAATACGGCGAGTTCTATTATGTTTCTGCTGGGAGTCGGCGAGTTGCTGGAGGAGTGGACGCATAAGAAATCCGTCTCAGATCTGGCTCACAGTATGTCGCTGAATGTCACAAAAGTATGGAAAAAGACCGATGAGGGAGAATTCCTGGTTGAAGTCGGAGAGATTCAGAGGGACGACCAGATTATCATTCATGTCGGAAATATGATTCCGCTGGACGGTATTGTCTCGGAAGGCGAGGCGATGGTAAATCAGGCGTCCATGACGGGTGAGTCCGTTCCGGTACGAAAAACGGCGGGCAGTTATGTCTATGCCGGGACAGCGATTGAGGAAGGGAAACTCTGCGTACAGGTAAAACAGACTGTTGGCGCGACCCGATATGAGCGTGTGGTACGGATGATCGAGGAGTCGGAAAAGCTGAAATCGACACTGGAAGGCAAAGCCGCGACTCTGGCGGATACACTGGTACCGTGGAGTCTGGGAGGAACTCTGCTCACATGGCTGATTACGCGCAATTCGACCAGGGCGCTGTCGATTCTCATGGTTGATTTTTCCTGCGCGCTGAAGCTCGCGATGCCGCTGGCGGTGCTGTCCGCGATCCGGGAGGCGCAGCTTCATCATATTACGGTTAAGGGCGGTAAATTCCTTGAGGCAGTCGCGGATGCCGATACGATCGTTTTTGATAAGACCGGTACGCTCACAAAAGCACAGCCGGAGGTTGCGCAGATTGTGACCTTTGAACAATGGGAAGAAAATGACATGCTTCGCGTTGCGGCCTGTCTGGAGGAGCATTTTCCGCATTCGGTAGCAAATGCTGTGGTAAGAGAGTCCGTCCGCAGGGGACTTGTGCATGAGGAAATGCATTCGAGAGTGGAGTATATCGTAGCGCATGGGATCGCCACCTATATTGGCGAGGATCGGGTAGTCATCGGCAGTTATCATTTTGTCTTTGAAGATGAGAAATGTGTGACTCCGGAGGGCGAAGAGGAAAAGTTCCGGACATTGCCGGAGAACTATTCTCATCTGTATCTTGCTGTAGGAGGCCGTCTCGCGGCGGTGATCTGTATCGAGGATCCGCTTCGTGAAGAGGCAGCTTCCGTGATTGCAGCGCTGCATGGTGCGGGCATTGCGAAGCTGGTTATGATGACCGGTGACAGCGAACGGACAGCGAGAGCGATTGCCTTGCAGGTAGGTGTGGATGAATATTACTCCGAAGTCCTTCCGGAAGACAAGGCCGCTTACATAGAGAGAGAAAAAGCGGCCGGACGCAGAGTGATTATGATCGGAGACGGGATTAATGATTCTCCGGCGTTGTCTGCCGCTGATGCCGGCATCGCTGTAAGCGAAGGCGCTGAGATTGCCAGAGAGATCGCGGATATTACGATTTCCGCGGATGACCTTCGCGAACTGGTGACGTTAAAGAGAATCAGCGATCGCCTGGTGGACAGAATCGGGGCAAATTATCGTTTTGTTATCAGTTTCAATCTGATGCTGATTCTGCTGGGCGTAGTGGGAGTTTTGACGCCGTCGGCTTCCGCGCTTCTTCATAATACGTCTACTCTGGCAATCAGTCTGCGGAGCATGACTAATCTGCTGGAGACGGCATGACAGTTCCGCTGGAAAATCAGATACGGGATTTCTCTTTGCAAAAGTAAATCGTCGAAAAGGTAACCGATGAAAATTTGCCCTTGCATTTTCAACGGTTATCGTTTAAAATTAATAATTGGTTGTAAAAAGAGAAAAGCTGTGAAGGTGTTAAGTAGCGGACTATTTTCCGTCAGAGAGAAGCGGTCATCGGCTGAAAGCCGCTTTCGGTTCGGATAGTTTGTCGAAGTTCGCGCCGGAGCTGCATCGCCAAGAGGACGGCGTCGTTAATAAGCGGAACGCGGCAGTCAGGTAGGTGATGACGTGACATGCACGTTACGCATAATAAGTGTCTGCAGGTGTTTTTTACGCTGCAGGAATCAGGGTGGTACCGCGATAAAATTCGTCCCTTTGCCTTTGCCGGCAGAGGGGCTTTTTTTGCCTTATTTTTACAGGAAAGGATGGAAGTCATGAAAGAAAAATTAGAGCAGATCAGGGCGGAAGCGCTGAGCAGGATGGAGGCTGTGGATACTCTGGAAAGTCTGAATGAGATCCGGGTGGCCTATCTGGGGAAAAAGGGTGAGCTGACCCGTGTCTTAAAAGGTATGAAGGATGTCGCACCGGAGGATCGTCCGCAGGTGGGACAGATGGTAAATGAGACGCGCGAAAAAATTGAAAACAGATTAAATGAGGTCCGTGACCGGATGGCGAAAAAGGCCAGAGAGCTGCAGTTAAAGAGTGAGGTAATCGACGTTACCCTGCCGGCAAAGAAAATAGAAGCGGGTCACAGTCATCCGAATACGGTAGCGTTGGAAGAACTGGAAAAGATATTCGTGGGCATGGGCTATGAAGTGGTGGAAGGTCCGGAGATTGAATATGACGAATATAACTTCACCAAGCTGAATATCCCGCCGAATCATCCCGCGAAGGACGAGCAGGACACTTTCTATATTAATAAGGACATTGTCCTGCGGACGCAGACCTCTCCGGTGCAGGCGCGCGTGATGGAGCAGGGAAAACTCCCGATCCGTATGATTTCACCGGGACGGGTTTTCCGTTCGGATGAGGTGGACGCGACACATTCCCCGTCCTTCCATCAGGTAGAGGGTCTGGTCGTTGATAAAAATATCACGTTCGCAGACCTGAAGGGGACGCTCGCTGAGTTTGCAAGACAGGTCTTTGGTGAGGATACAAAGGTAAAGTTCCGTCCGCATCATTTCCCGTTTACAGAGCCGAGCGCCGAGATGGACGTGAGCTGCTTTAAGTGCGGCGGAGCCGGCTGTCGTTTCTGCAAGGGATCCGGATGGATTGAGATTCTGGGCTGCGGTATGGTACACCCGCATGTGTTTGAGATGTGCGGAATCGATCCGGAGACGTATACCGGTTTCGCGTTTGGCGTAGGTCTGGAACGCATTGCGCTGCTGAAACATGAGATTGACGATATGAGACTGATGTATGAAAATGACATTCGTTTCCTGAAGCAGTTTTAATTTGCCATAGCATACGGAGAAAAGGAGAATATCGAATATGAATACAACATTGTCATGGATTAAAGCATATGTTCCGGATCTGGATGTGACTGCGCAGGAATATACCGATGCGATGACGCTGACAGGAACGAAGGTAGAGGGCTATCTTTGCCCGGATAAAAATCTGGATAAGATCGTTGTCGGACAGATCAAAGAGATCCGCCGTCACCCGGACGCGGATAAGCTGATCATCTGCAATGTGGATATCGGGACAGAGATGATTCAAATTGTGACCGGCGCCCCTAATGTAAAGGAAGGAGATAAGGTGCCGGTTGTGCTGGACGGCGGAAAGGTAGCCGGCGGTCATGACGGCGGTCCGCTTCCGGAGGATGGAATTAAGATCAAAAAGGGTAAGCTGCGCGGAGTAGAATCCTGCGGTATGATGTGTTCCATCGAAGAACTGGGGTCGTCGCGGGATATGTACCCGGAAGCGCCGGAGTATGGCATTTATATTTTTGACGAAGATGTAGAAGTCGGTATGGACGCGATCGAGGCTCTGGGGATGCATGATGTGGTGTTTGAGTACGAGATCACATCGAACCGTGTGGACTGCTACAGCATCATCGGCATCGCGCGTGAGGCGGCTGCGACGTTTGGAAAGAAATTCTGCCCGCCGGAAGTAAAGCCGACAGGAAATAGTGAAGATATTCATGATTATCTAGAAGTGCAGGTGGAGGATCCGGATCTGTGCCCGCGTTATTGTGCGAGAATGGTAAAAAATATCCATCTGGCTCCGTCGCCGAAGTGGATGCAGAGACGTCTGGCAGTGAGCGGCATCCGTCCGATCAATAATATCGTGGATATTACGAACTATATTATGGAAGAATACGGTCAGCCGATGCATGCGTTTGATTACGACCTGCTTGCCGGTCATAAGATCGTGGTGAAGCGCGCGAAGGACGGAGATGAATTTCAGACGCTGGACGGCCAGATCCGTAAAATGGATTCGGACATCCTGATGATCAATGACGGAGAAAAGGAAGTCGGCATTGCCGGTATCATGGGCGGAGAAAATTCCAAGATCACGGATTCTGTGCAGAGCATGGTTTTTGAATGCGCCTGCTTTGACGGCACCAATATCCGCCTTTCCGCAAAACGCCTGGGTCTGAGAACCGATGCGTCCGGTAAATATGAGAAGGGACTGGATCCGAATAATGCCGAGGAGGCGATCAACCGTGCCTGTCAGCTGATTGAAGAACTGGGAGCGGGAGAAGTCGTGGGCGGTATGATCGATATCTATCCGCAAAAACGCGGAGAGTCGAGAGTAAAATTTGACGCGGACCGGATCAACGGACTGCTGGGAACCGCTATTGATGCGGATACGATGAAGGGATATTTCCGGAAGCTTGATCTGGGATTTGACGAGGAGACACAGGAGGTCATCGCTCCGAGCTTCCGTCAGGATATCCATTGCCTTGCGGACCTCGCGGAGGAAGTGGCGAGATTTTACGGGTATGATAAGATCCCGATGACGCTGCCGAGCGGTGAGTCGACGAT
>JAJBUA010000063.1 GCA_020860565.1 Clostridiales bacterium | reverse complement strand
CAATATAAGCGGTCTGGGGCAGATTTCGGCAGGTCATGATAACAAATATCTTGAAAATGGCGTATTTATGCGATTTTTGGCATTAAACACCATAATGTGTATTTCGTAGTCACACCAATACGATAAAGGGGCGATTTCGTGGAGAGTAATATTCGTAAATTGAGAAAAGAGAGATCGGTCTCGCAGGCGGAGCTTGGAGATGCGGTCGGTGCTTCTCAGCAGAGCATTAGCCGGATGGAAATTAACCGCAGCAGGATACGTGTCGATACCTTGATTGCTCTGGCGGATTATTTTCAGGTATCCACGGACATGGTTCTTGGGTATCAGCCGGAAGAGAAAAATGCAGGGGAAAAGGTACTACAACGAGGCGAAGATTGCAAACTGGAAGGAGCGGAGCATCTGGCGGTGATCAAGCAGTTTCCGATACCGGACACTGGACAGTCAACGGTTTACGACCTGCTTTTGAGTATGAAGCGCTGTCTGGAAGAGTATGGAATATGAAAAATGGTAATCTCAAATAAAAGAAACAAAGGGGGACAGGTCATGGGACTCAGGAGAGAGATAAAGAATCGGCTGTCGAAGATGAATGGACGGCTGCGCCGGGAAGGGAGAAGGCTCGCTTCCGTGGTATTGTGCGGTGTAATGGTCGCGGGAAATTTATCGGCGGTGCCGGTATCGGCACTGGCAGATTCTGATTCGGATAACGAATTTACGTATGAGATCGAGAAAACGGCACTGCGGGAAGCGTTGCAGACAGCGGTTTCTGAGGGAAATACCGTAAACGAGGATCTGGAATTTGCGGGAGAGTATGCGGAGGAATACGATCAGCTTCTGGAGGCGGACGGCACATTATATGAACTGGAATTGCCGGAAGACGCGGAAGTGGATGACGATGAGGACAGGGACAAGGCACTGAATCTGCGTATCTTTGCGCGCATCGAGGGAGCGATCCCTGTGGACGATACTTATGAAATTGACGGTGCCGAGGAGATCGTCTTTTTGTTGAGCAATAAGACTGAGGAGACTGTTACGGCGACGATCTGCGTGGACGATCTGGAGACAGAAGCGATCACCGTCCTTCCGGCGAGCGCGATTACGGTCGAAGAAGAAAGCACGACTGTTACAAGCATGACAACCGTTTCCGGGACATTTACCAGCGGCTTATCCGGTAGCGGCGCGGGCGGCGGCGGTTCCGGCGGGTCATCAGTAAGTGTGTCTCTGGATGCAGAAGAGACTCAGGGTGCCGATGAAGGACTCGTGATCGAGATTACAGATCCAATAGAAGAAAAAGAGACAAAAACCGACTTCCTCGCTGAGGATTCCAATGTATCAATCCTGGATGGGGAAGAACCTGAATCAAGTATTTCCACGGAAGATAACAATGCTGGTGGGAGTGATCTGTCAGAAGATGAGAACTCTTCCACAGATGAAGAACTGACAGAAGATCCGGCCGGAGACACTGAGGATGAAAATACCGATATCGAGGATAACAATACAGGCGATACCAATACGGATGAAAATACTGAGAATACCAACGCGGAGAGTGCCGATACCGAAGACAATGCAGAAACAGCGGATCAGATCGATAATGTCGAAGATGATGACGTGAATTCCGAAAACGATAGTGTTAAGTCCGAAGACAACGACAATAACAGCGGCAGCGATACCACGGATGCAGATAATGCAGATACGTCAGGTAGCGATAATACTAACAGCAGTGATGGTGCCGCTGATAATGAGAACAATGACAATGAAGATGCTTCCGATCATAATGATGACGACTCTGGCATTACCGAAGACTCCAAAGTGAGCGTACTTAGTTCCACAATATCGATTCACAAAGGCACCCTGCTGGCAGCCAGCAAAGCGACGGCATCCGATGCGGATGAGACAGCAAGCTCCTCCGACGCCGAGAACGCGATTGATGGAATCGTCTACGAGTCCGTGCAGTTTGATAAAAAAGGAACAGCGGCATTCGCGACAACAGCAGCGGAACTGAAACTAGATGAAATCGAGGAGACCGAAGCTGAAGAGTCCGTCGAGTACATAGCGGAAAATAATGGCGTAACAGTAACAGTTACTGCTCCGGAAGGAGCACTGCCAGAGGACGCGGAACTGAGCGTTACGGTTTATGAAGAAGACAGCTATGAGTACGTGGCAGCAGCAGAAGCGATTGACTATACCGCAGAGGAGACTGCGACAGTGGACGCTGACGCAGATTCCAGTGAGGATGCGATAGAAACAGCAAGTGAAGAGGCTGTAAATGATACATCAACAGCGTCCACTGGCCTGGCGGTACTGGATATCAGCTTCCTGGTAGACGGAGAAGAAGTCGAGCCGACAGAAGCCGTTACTGTGAGCATCGATGCTTCCGGTATTGTGCCAGAAGATGTGGATGCGAGTACCATTGAGGTGCAGCACCTGACCGAAAGTGGGAATGAATTAGAGGCGACTTTGGTAGCGGATGCGGCGGATATGTCAGAAGGCACTGTTGATACAGATGCTGCAACTGCGGAGTTCGAGGTTGAGAGTTTCTCTACGTTTACCATCACATGGAGTAGAAATGATGGGTCTTCCACAGCAACAATTAATGACGTAACTATAATGGTAGGTGATGGGGAAACCTATTCGGATTATACAGGAACATTTACAGTTAACGGCACAAACTATACCTATAGTGGAACAGCTGTTGAAATAACCGGATTGTCATCAGGGAAAGAGATTGCTCTGACCGCTCTGCTAAGTTCTGACAACTATACTTTTGTCAAAGCTGTAGTCAATTATAAAACGAAAGATTGGTATGGAAATGAAACTTATAGTGATACAGAAACAGCTACAGGTATTGCTTGTTCGTATGACAAGTGGAGTAGTAGCTGGAGTTATACTATAACAACAACTGGTACCAGCATTAGTCAGGTGAGTTCAATTACAAGTATAACGGTTTATTATGAAGAGAACCTTCCCAGTGCATCCATTACGGGTATTAAAGACTCAAGCTATAATTGGACCTTAACAGCAACTACAAGCAATTTTTCTGGCGATGCAACATGCAAATGGTCAGTGGATTCTGATTACGCAATAGTTACTCGGAATGAGGATGGCACTGTAACAGTAACATGGGCAAGTGACACTCCGGATGGCACCTATGCTTCTGTCACAGTAATGGCTACTTATGGTGAGGGAGATAATGCGGAAACCGCCATAGCGACCTACGCAGTGTACAGCAGTCCAATCAGTTACACATATGCTGTAACCTATAGTACGAGCAAAACCAGTGTAGGCGCAGGTGTAACCGTGTACTTTTATGACAGTACAGGTACAACCCTGATCACGAGCGGGACCACAGATTCTGATGGAAATGTTACCGTCAGTCTGACACCAGGAACAACCTATAAAGTGAAAGCAACTTATAAGGTAAGCGATACCACATATACTTATGATGAATATTTTACGGCGGATCTGAATGTTGCAATCAACTTAAAAGCAAGTTATTCCAGCAGTGGGAATAGTGATTTAAGTGCAACGTCATATAAGAATACAGCGTATGTTTTCTGGGATACTTACACTGTAAATGGAAGTACAAAACAAGCAGATGCTAACAGTCGTGAGTATATTGATGAAGTAGAACTGAATGAAATTAATGTTGCGCAGGGAAACTCCAACAGTGTAAATAATTTATCAACTTCAAGTACATCGCAGTTGAAAGATTATTTTCCGAATGCAACAGCATCTACTACGGGTATGGAAGCGGGTACTCTGGTCATTACACCGGAAGCTGGATATTATGTAACAAAAGTTGTAATTGCATGTGCAAGTAATGATCAAGCGCCATACAGCTGTCAGACGTGGAATGCAAATAATGCCTTTGAGGCATCATTCAGTGTCTCGGCAAGTGGAGATGTAACAATCGATGTGTCAAGTTTGGATTTTTCCCACACAAATAAAAACGCTAAGTATTATTTCATACTGATACAGGTAACCACGATACCTACACCACTGCGTGTAGAATATGATTATGGCGAGATTGTTAACATCCTTGGAACTGGAAGTGCCAGTTCATACTTCAGTACAGCTAATGGTTGGACAACCACAAATGAGGGTAATTCCTATGGAGAATCTAATAATGGGGATAGCAGTGCTGATGGTGTGCCTGGCGTAAAAACAGACTATACCCAGTATAAGTATTCATGGCAGACAAGTTCCACAGAAATTGCTAATTGGAAACATTATGCCAATACGGTCACGGAAGAAGCAAAAGCTCAGGCTGCAGAGGCGGGTTATCTTTTCGCCGGATGGAAAGCAGAATACTATACATCCGCAACCGCTGTGATAAATACAAATTATGATGAGGATGGTTATCAAAATTATTATAACAATTATATTTATACTTTTAGTAATTCGTATGGAACAGCAACCTATGGGGAAGGGGATGCGGTTGCTTTAACCACGAATGTTCGCCTGATTGCTCAGTGGATTCCCATGGGAATTCGAGTGACCAAAGTCGTCAGCGGATTGTCAGAAAGTAGTACTTTATCAGTAGCAGATCATACATACAAAATCGTGCTACAGAAACAGACGACAACTACGGTCGATAATACAACAACAACCAGTTGGACAAATTATAAGGAAGTTGAGCTCACAGTGACCGGTGATGCTTCAGCCAGCACTTACATTTATCCACTGGCACCGGGAACCTATCGCGTGGTAGAGACTGACGGAAGAGGTAACTTGTCAGATAGTGCCTACACTTACTACATCACGGTTGATGACGAGGGAGAGGTTACCATTACAGCATCGCCAACGTATACATCAACTGCGGTGACAGAAACAAGCACATCGGGTGCGACGAGCGAAGTAAAAACGGTAGCCGTTGTAAGCACGCTGACAGTCACAAATACTTATACAATAACGCCAACAACCGTCGATATCACGTTGAAAAAAGTTGACAGTGAAACCAAAAATGAGCTTTCCAACGCATCGTTTTATTTACTGGATGAAAATAAAACCAAATATTATCAGTATGATGCGGGTACTGTAGCGTGGGTTGATAAAACTGAAAGTCCTACGACGATAACTTCGGGAACTGACGGAAATGATACAATACATTCTCTGGTAGCTGGAACATATTATCTTGAAGAGATTGCCGCACCTGATGGGTATAATTTGCTGAATGGCATGATCACTTTGACTGTTGCAAACGGAAGTGTAACAACAAATTATAACGGTTCTGATGGAAATACAGCGACAGTTGAAACTAACAGCAACGATGGCAGTATCACCATCACTGTCACCAATACCGCGGGCGAAAAACTTCCCGACACCGGTGGCACCGGTACCACACCTTTCCGGATAGCTGGCCTGCTGCTCACAAGCTGCTCGGCTTATCTGATATACAAGACGCTGAGACGGAAAGGGGGATGGTTAGGAGAATAAAGAAGTGTCTCTCATAGCCGTCTCGAACGGCAGGAACAACTATGAACAACTGAATATGGGGAACAAAAGACAAAATCCTCTGTCTGATCAGGGTATGGATCAGATGAAGGAGGGCAACAAAGAAATGAAAGAAAACATGGAGGTAATTATGAAACAGAGAGGTTTAAGAAAACTGGTCAGTATGATACTGGCAGTGGTTATAGTGTTCGCTATGAGCTCTACCGCATTTGCAGCTACGATTACAATTGAAAATACTACTACAGATAAGACCTATACTGCTTATAAGATTTTTGATGCAACAGTGGATTCAGATGATTCTACAAATGTATCTTATACTATTGATTCCGGAAGTGTTTGGTATTCTACTATTTCTGCAGCTACTGATGTGTTTACGTTGGTTCAGGCTGGAGAAAACAGCACTACCTATTACGTGATTAAAAAAGATAATGTTACAGATGCTCAGGTTTTAGCAGTTTTTGCATCCGTTCCTGATGGAGCAACGGAAGCTGCTACCAATACTGGTAATGGTAGACAGTTAACACTTAATGTAGAAGATGCTGGTTACTATTATATCACCACTAATAGTGGTGCTGGCGTAACAATTACGACAACTACTGGTACAATTACAGTGTATGACAAGACCCAGACGCCTGGATCGGAATTGGAGAAAACTGCCAACGATACAAAAGCTCAAATTGGCGATACTGTAACTTATACTATCACATCTAATGTGCCTACATATGAAGGTGAAACACCAATCGAAAAATATACCTTCACTGATACTTTAAGTGAAGGTTTAGACGCTCCTGATGAAAGTAAGGTAACTGTAAAAATAAAAAATGGTGACGGGAATGAAATAGATACGGGGAATGCTATAGAGATAAGTGTTTCTGGACAAACAATTACGATAACTTATGAACTGGCAGATATTACTAATTATCCAGCTGATGCAACAATTGAAATATCCTATACAGCTACTGTAAATGCAAAAGCTGGTTATGCCAATGGAAATGAGGTAAGTCATACTTGGAATGAAAATAGTACTGGAGAAACTGATACGGAAACTGTTTATACCTATGGTTTTAATCTCCAGAAGGTTGATGGCTCTAACAGCACAATCCAGTTGAGCGGAGCTAAATTCAAGCTGTACACAAACGCGACTGGCGGAACTGCTATAAGCTTTACAAAAACAGTTAATGGTGATGATGTGATTTACACTGTTGATCCTGAAGGAACCGAAACCGAAATTGAAGTCGGTTATGCTACCATCAAAGGTTTAGACGCAGATGTAACCTATTATTTGGAAGAGACTCAGGCTCCTGATGGATACAATATGGTTGGTGGTCGTACTGCTGTCACTGTTGGTCAGAGTGAAACGACTGGAGAAGGTGATGAAGCTGTAACGACTTATAGCTATAATACTGAAACTGGTATCAATACCAGCAAAACGACTATCGAGAACAACGCTGGTTCTTCCCTTCCGTCTACCGGCGGCATCGGCACCACGATCTTCTACATCGTAGGCGGAGTCCTCGTCCTTGGCGCAGCGGTTCTCTTCGTTACTAAGAGACGTCTCAGCAATGAGAACTAATCCTTCGCAAAGTGTATGGGATAATAAAAAGCTATTTTTAAGGGGAAGATTCCCAAAAGAATCAGATGAGTATGAAGCAGCGATACATAACCTGGTAGTTAATCCGTTCTGAGAGAACGAATTAGCAAAAATATCTGCCATCCGTCCACCGGGCGGATGGCAGCAGGGAGAGGCTCATGAAGCATGAAAAAAATGAAAAAATATTTACCGACGATACTATTAATCATCGTGTTTTTCGTGGGTCTGTCCGTGCTGTGTTACCCGACGTTTAGTAACTGGTGGAATTCCCGCGTGCAGAGCCGCGCAGTCGCGGTGTATGACGAGGCGGTTGCTGCTTTGTCGGAAAAGGATTATACCGCGTATTTTGAGGCGGCGCGGGATTATAACAGACGCCTGGCGGATGTTGGTTCCGCGGCGGCGTTGAGCAATCCGGAGCTGGTGGAGGGGTATGAGGATACCTTGGATATCACCGGTACAGGGATTATGGGATACATTACGATCGATAAGATCGACGTCAAGCTTCCGATTTATCACGGCACCAGCGCGAGCGTGCTTTCATCCGGGGCGGGTAATCTGGATGGTTCTAGCCTGCCGATCGGCGGGGAGAGTACTCACAGTGTGATCTCCGCGCATCGGGGATTGCCGAGTTCCCTGCTATTTACGCACCTGGATCGGATGGAGGTAGGCGATATCTTTACCATCACGGTATTTAATGAGGTATTTACCTATCAGGTCGATCAGATCCTTACGGTGCTTCCGAGTGAGATGGAGAATCTCTATATTGAGGAAGAGATGGACTACTGTACACTGGTGACCTGTACACCCTACGGCATCAATACCCACCGTTTGCTTGTGCGGGGGAGCCGCATCTATCCGCGGAAAGAGACGGAGGAGTCTTCAGCGGTTGTGGCGGATACCGGTTCGGAGAAGAAGGAGCTTCCAGAGTGGGTACAGTGGTTGAAATACTTGGCGGCGGCGCTCGTTTTGGTACTGGTTGTATCGGATATCCTGACCAGGATTATCCGCGCGGTTCGCAAGAAAAAGAAAGGAAAAGGCGATCAGCAGTAAGCGTCTGGATGCTGTATGAAAAAGAAAAGTATGGGAAATGGCGTTTCTCTCATTTCCTGTAACTCATAAATCCAACAAAGAAAAGTCAGGTAATGATCTTCTGGGGGAAACCGGGGAGAATCAAACCCTGCAATCAAAAAATGGAATCGAGGGGGATGTTATGAAACGACATGAATTTAGGAAGAAAATCGCGGGACTTACGAGTGGGATACTGCTGGCAGCGTCCGTATTGGGCATGACGTCTTTCGCCGCAGTGCCGGATACGACCCGCACGGGTTCGATTACGGTGACAATGTTAAGTGAGTCGACCGGGACGGCGGTGTCAGGAGGTACGCTGACTGTGTACCAGGTCGGTGCGGTTTATGAAGACGATGGGAATTACGGCTACGTTCTGACGGATGATTTTACGGAGAGTGGCGCTTCTCTGGCGGATCTGAGCAGTCAGGATCTGTCAGCACTGGCTTCGACACTTTCCTCATATGTGTCGGACAATAGCCTGGAGGGTACGACGGTTACGATCGGCAGTGACGGGATTGCGAAATTCACGGATTTGACTTTGGGTCTGTATCTGATGGTGCAGCATACGAATGCGTCCGGTTACTACGCGGTTAGCCCGTTCCTGGTGACGGTGCCGACTCTGAGTGGAGAAGAATATGTATATGATGTAGATGCGGCTCCGAAGACAGAGGCATTGAGTAAGAAGTCCTCGGGCGGCGGTTCCAGTCACCACAGTGGCGGTTCGTCAGGGGGCGGTTCCAGTTCCAGCAGCGGTACTTCTTCATCTTCGAGCGGCGGACCGGGCGTGTCGTTCGGTGGCAGTGACGGCGGTTCGGGTGCATCGGGCGAGCTGAGTCCGATCGATCCGGGTGATCCGGGACTTTTCCCGATCCTGCCGCAGACCGGACAGCTGAACTGGCCGATCCCGGTGCTGACGCTGTGTGGACTGATTATGTTCGCGCTGGGCTGGAAGCTGGTCTTTGGAGGCAAGAGACGTTTTGAGCAGGAAGCGTAAGGCGGGCATCGGCTTTATGGCCGTGGGTGTCTTGCTGATGACCGCGGCGATTGGCCTGTTGCTGTATAACCGTGCGGAAGATCGCGCAGCCGGCGAAAGTGTGACGGGGTTGGTGCCTCAGTTGCGGGAAGAGATCGCCGTGCGCGAGTCTGAGGCGCAGGAGGACCTGTATTTTGCGGTGCCGGGGGAGGAAGAACCGGCTCCCGCAGAGGAGACTGTGCTGGTCGATGGTTATGATTATATCGGGATTCTTACGATCCCCGCGCTGGGTCTGGAGCTGCCGGTGATGGCAGACTGGGATTACCCGAGGCTGCGGATTGCGCCCTGCCGCTATATGGGCTCAGTGGAGACGGATGATCTGGTCATCGCCGCGCACAATTACAGTCGGCATTTCGGACTGTTAAAGAACCTGGCGGGCGGGGAAGATGTGAGTTTCACGGACATGGATGGGAACGTAACCCGTTATATCGTGGCGGAAACAGAGATCCTGCAGCCGACAGCGATTGAGGAGATGGCGGGGAGCGGATACCCGCTGTCTTTATTTACTTGCACCTATGGCGGGAAGACCCGTGTGACGGTGCGGTGCGATTACAAATAATATAGAAACGGCTTTTCTGCTGTTACTGGTAACTTTGAAAATAGTTACGATTTCTTTGGTCTGTTTCTCAAGTATGCAGGCCGGAGATGATAATCCAGGGTAATCTTGATGTTTCCCTGATTTTAATGAAAACAACAATTGAAATCTCATCTCTGTTCTTTTATAATCTCCATAAGGGTTGCCATATAAGTACTCCGCCCTGCCGGGAAGGAGCTGCTTTTTGAAACGAAAATCGTTTATGGAACTGGAATTAAGAGACGCCTTTATGTTCGCGACTGTGATGATGGACCCGGAGATCTGCCGCCTGATGCTGGAGAGGATCCTGGGATTTTCCATCCGTGAGGTCACTGTCGATACAGAACATGCCTTTACCGTAAACCCGGATTATCGCGGAGTCCGGCTGGACGCGAGGGCGGATGATGCGGATGGCACGGCCTTTACAATTGAGATGCAGGTGAGCGATCAACATAACCTGCCGAAGCGCAGCCGCTGTTATCAGAGCCAGATGGATGTGGAATCGCTGAAGCCTGGCGCGGAGTTCGAAGAACTGCCGGAGAGTTATGTGATCTTTATCTGCCTGTTCGATCCGTTCGGGAGAGGCCGGTACCGCTACACCTACCGGGAAGAATGCGCGGAGGACGGAGAACTGCTGGGCGACGGTACATGTAAGATTTTTCTGAACACAAAGGGAAGGAATCCTGAGGAGGTACCAAAGGCACTGGTTGATTTTCTGCACTATGTGGAGGATGCCAGTGTTCCGGAAGTATCCGGGGATGACTTTTTGAGATACCTGAGACAAAAAATCATGCAGATCAAGAAAGATCGAAAGATGGAGGGACGCTATATGACATTTGGAGAATTGTTGGATGATGAGCGCAGAGAAGGACGCGCCGAGGGCCGTATTGAAGGTCAGAATATGTTTTTGGCTTTGATCCGTGCAATGACCGCAGATGGCAGGACTGCGGAAATTTCGCGTTTGGCAGAAGATGTGACTTTCCGGGATGAGATGTTTGCGCAATATCATGTGACGGATGGCACTTGTGGATTTCGAAATGCCTGAGTTGTCGGGGCGGAGCCCCGGCCGCTGATATCCGGCAGGGTGGGTAGGGCGGCTGCGTGGGAATTTCAAATTGTTCTGAATATCAAATCATTCAAAATTATCAATCAAGTATTATCACAAATATTGTCATAAATAAATGAAAAAACGGAAATGAGCAGGGCAGAAGTGATCTTTATATGGCAATCCTGATATGTTACCAGATCCTGTCGGATTTTACGAAACTATCGACAGAAGTTTTTTTCTGCGAAAACCTGCCATGTCTGCCACGTTTTTAAACTTTATTTTCTGATGAGAATGGACACAATAATTGCAATATGATAGAATGAGAACATTGGTAAAAATGATGAAACGGAGGGATCGGTATGGCGGGCTGTATCAGCAATGAATATGGAGAGATTTGCATCGGCGAGGAAGTGATTGCTCTGTACGCGGGTATGACCGCGGTGGAGTGCTTTGGGATCGTGGGGATGGCGGCAGTCAGTATGAAGGACGGTCTGGTAAAGCTTCTGAAACGTGAGAGCCTTACCAGAGGAATCCAGGTGACGATCACGGATAATCGGATTTCCATCGATTTTCATGTAATTGTAGCTTACGGAGTGAGTATCGGTGCGGTATCGGATAATCTGATGTCGACGGTGCGGTATCAGGTGGAAGAATTTACCGGCATGGAGGTTGATCAGATCAATATCTATGTCGAAGGAGTACGAGTGATTGATTAAAGCTGCCTGTATTAGCTGCGTGAAACCATAACACGGGGTCATGGCCAGGGCCAGTAACAGATTAAAAAGGAGGATCATCCTGTGGAGATACAGACGATTGACGCGGAGATTATGCGCAGATGTTTTCTTTCCGCGGCAAAGAACCTGGAAGCGAAAAAGGAATGGATTAATGAATTAAATGTATTTCCTGTGCCGGATGGGGATACCGGTACGAATATGACGATGACGATACTGTCGGCGGAGCAGGCAGTCGAGGCACTGGAAAAACCAACAATGGAAGAGATCTGCAAGGCGGTTTCTTCCGGTTCCCTGCGCGGAGCCAGGGGCAATTCCGGTGTGATTCTCTCGCAGCTGTTTCGCGGATTTACCAGAGAACTGAAAGACGCAGAGCAGATTGATACGAAGATTCTGGCGAGCGCGATGGTACGTGCGGCGGAGACGGCGTACAAGGCTGTCATGAAGCCCAAAGAGGGAACGATCCTGACGGTAGCGAGGGCCATGGCGGAGCAGGCAGTAGAGACGGCGGAGACGACCGATGATATGATAAAATTTCTGGAAGCTGTCAATAGGCTCTCGGAATCTTGAGCCTCCCGGCCGAATTTCAACGGCCGACTGAACAT
>JAJBUA010000018.1 GCA_020860565.1 Clostridiales bacterium | reverse complement strand
CTCCCGTAAATCAAGGTTTAAGCAACAAAAAACGAGGTAGGTTTTGACACTACCTGACAGATGAGGGAGGAACGGATGATGGTCAGAGAGACTCATAGCCCGGAGGAAACCCATGCGTTTGGGCGTGAGCTGGGCAGACAGGCGCAGGCAGGAGAGATTTATTGCCTGAACGGAGATCTTGGTGTGGGAAAGACCGTTTTTACTCAGGGATTTGCGGAGGGACTGGGAATCACGGATATTGTGAACAGCCCGACGTTTACCATCGTCCATCAGTATGAGGGCGGCCGGCTGCCCCTGTATCATTTTGATGTATATCGGATCGGTGATATTGAGGAGATGGACGAGATCGGGTATGAGGACTGCTTTTATGGAGAAGGTGTTTGTCTGATCGAATGGTCGGAACTG
Organism: Clostridiales bacterium; assembly: GCA_020860565.1. Classification (GTDB taxonomy): domain Bacteria; phylum Bacillota; class Clostridia; order Lachnospirales; family Lachnospiraceae; genus Brotaphodocola. The sequence continues at coordinate 11,710 of JAJBUA010000018.1, read as the reverse complement.
ATTGATGAGATCATTCCGGAACATGCGATACGAGTCAGACTGGAAAAGGATCCGCAGAAAGGATTTTCATATCGGAAAATTACGATGAGCGGCTGCAGGGATGATGCCATATAAATGGATATGCGGTTACTTTTATGACAGGACACGTCGGGGAGAAGCCTTGGGTATAACGATAGAATAGAGATCGGAATGATCCGTATCAGGCGGAATGGAGATCGGAATGAAAATATTAGGAATAGAGAGTTCTTCGCTGGTGGCTTCTGTGGCACTGGTGGAAGACGAGGTAACCGTTGCGGAATATACGGTAAATTTTAAAAAAACACATTCGCAGACACTGCTGCCGATGCTGGATGAGATCGTGCGCATGATAGAGCTGGATCCGGGAGAGATCGACGCGATCGCGGTATCCGGCGGACCGGGTTCTTTTACCGGACTCCGGATCGGCGCGGCGACGGCCAAGGGACTGGGACTTGCACTGGAAAAACCGCTGATCCACGTTCCGACGATTGACGCGATGGCTTATAATTTATACGGCACCAGCTCACTGATCTGTCCGCTGATGGACGCCAGAAGGAGTCAGGTATATACCGGGCTGTATTATTTTAAAGAGCAGCTGGAGACCGTGATGAAACCATCCTGTATTCTGGTGGAAGAACTGGCTGGCATCATAAATACCCGCGGGGAAAAGGTGATTTTCCTCGGTGACGGAGTACCGGTGGTGCGGGAAAAGCTGGGTGAGCTGCTGCATGTTCCGTATGTGTTTGCTCCGGCGCCGGTCAACCGGCAGCGGGCGGCAAGCGTCGCGGCTCTCGGCGCACGGTATCTGGAAGCGGGGAAAGTGATATCCGCGGCGGATTTTGCGCCGGATTATCTGCGAAAGGCGCAGGCGGAGCGTGACTTTGAGGAAGCGATGCGTCAGGGAAAAGAAAAGGAACTGGCGGCGGGGCACAGTGTGCGTGAGGGATCGTTATGATCCGCCGGATGAGAGAAAAGGATCTGGAGGCGGTGGCAGAGCTGGAAAAGATCTGTTTTTCGGAATCCTGGTCGTGGAACCTTCTGGAGTCCGGTCTTCACAGCCCATATGACGAATATTATGTTTTTGAACAGAATGGGGAACTCCTGGGGTATTGTAATCTGCGTGTGCTCGCCGGAGAGGGTGAGATTGAGCGGATCTGCGTCCGTCCGGGGAGCCGTCGTCTGGGAGTAGGGAGAAAACTGATGGAAGAGATGGAACGCTCTGCCTGCGGACAGGGCGTTGTGCGGATGATGCTCGAGGTGAGAGAGGGCAATGAAGCTGCCCGCAGGCTATATGAATCCTTTGGTTTCGGGGCGATTGCCGTGAGGAAGAATTATTATCATGATCCGCTTGAAGATGCCGTTATTATGGCGAAGGGCTGACATTAACTGTTACTATAGTGAACGACATAAAGTCGTTTACTATATTTACCACTTAAATTATCAGAGAGAAAGAGCTATAATGGTGGGGTATCCGGGGAGAAACCGGATACCCCTTTGCCGATCAGGGCAGAGGGTTCGAGGGGATAAGAAAGGACGGTAAATATGAAAAAATACAAAAGTAACGGCGCGCTGGAGACCGTGATCTGTAATCATTGCGGCAAAAAGATGATCGTAGAGCGGGGAATTTTGCGGGAGGGAGCGATATCGATTGATCATGCCTGGGATTTTTTCTCGGAAAAAGACGGTGAGGTTCATCACTGGGATCTGTGTGAGGAGTGTTATGACCGGCTGATTGGCGGTTTCCGGATCGCCCCGGAAGTAGAGGAACGGGTTGAATTCCTCTGATTCGTGTGTTATGATGCATTGGGACGTGAGACGGAACAGGCCTTACAGAAGAGAGGAAAATGGAGGCGGAGTGCGTTTTGCGCGAAATGTGAGAAGTGAGGGATTTGCTGATATGCTGGATATCTGTTTGCTGGGAACCGGCGGGATGATGCCGCTTCCGTATCGCTGGCTGACGTCGATGATGGCGCGGTGCGACGGGAGCAGCTTGCTGATTGACTGTGGCGAAGGCACCCAGATTGCGTTAAAAAAGAAGGGCTGGAGCCCGAAACCGATTGATATTATCTGTTTTACTCATTATCATGCGGATCATATCAGCGGTTTGCCGGGACTCCTGCTGACCATGGGGAATGCGGAGCGCACGGAGCCGGTGACGATGATCGGCCCCAGAGGATTGGAGCGTGTTGTGTCCGCACTCCGGTGCATCGCGCCGGAACTGCCGTTTTCGCTTCGATTTGTGGAACTGGAAGAGAGCCGGGAGCGGTTTTCGATTGGGCCGTATGTGATTGACGCTTACCGGGTCAATCATAATGTGACGTGTTACGGATATGCTATTTCCATCCCCCGCAAGGGACGTTTTGATGTAGAGCGGGCAAAGAAACAGCAGATCCCGATGAAACTGTGGAACCGTCTGCAAAAAGGTGAGACTTTAACATTGGATGGTGTGACATACACGCCGGATATGGTGCTGGGACCGGACCGCAGGGGACTGAAAGTAACATACTGCACGGACACGCGGCCGGTTCCGGTGATTGCGGAGTACGCGCGTGAAGCGGATCTTTTTATCTGCGAGGGCATGTATGGCGAGGACGGGCGCGAGAGTAAGGCCAGAGAATATAAGCACATGACGATGGCGGAGGCAGCCGGCCTTGCGGCAAAGGCACAGCCGGCGCAGATGTGGCTGACACATTACAGCCCGCTGCTCACCAGACCGGATGAATATATGGATAAGATTAAAAAGATATTTCCCAGAGCGAAGGCCGCCAGAGACGGATGGAGCCTGGAACTGAGATTTGACGATGAAGAGGGTGAGAAAAAAGATGAGCAGTCATGACGAAGTATTCATTCTTGCGATCGAGAGCTCGTGTGACGAGACGGCGGCAGCCGTGGTAAAAAACGGGCGGCAGGTTCTCTCGAATGTGATTTCATCTCAGATTGATCTGCATACGTTATTTGGCGGCGTGGTGCCGGAGATCGCATCCCGCAAGCATATTGAGAAAATCAATCCGGTGATCACACAGGCGCTGAAGGATGCCGGCATGACGCTTGATGATATCACGGCGATCGGCGTGACTTACGGGCCGGGGCTGGTCGGTGCGCTGCTGGTCGGCGTGGCGGAAGCAAAAGCGATCGCGTACGCGAAGAAAAAGCCTCTGGTGGGAGTTCATCATATCGAAGGCCATATCTCGGCAAATTATATCGAAAATCCGGATCTGGAGCCGCCGTTTGTCTGCCTGGTGGTGTCCGGCGGCCATACGCATCTGGTGATTGTAAAGGATTATGGAGTCTTTGAGATCATTGGGCGTACGCGGGATGACGCAGCGGGAGAGGCATTTGACAAGGTGGCGCGGGCGGTAGGCCTGGGGTATCCGGGCGGGCCCAAGATCGATCAGGCGGCTCATGGCGGCAATCCTCACGCTCTGGAGTTTCCGCGGGCGAAGGTTGCGGGAAATCCTTATGATTTCAGCTTCAGCGGACTCAAATCGGCGGTGCTGAATACGATTAACCACGCGAAGATGACCGGGGAGACGATCGTGGTAGCAGATCTGGCAGCTTCCTTTCAGAATGCGGTGGTAGAAGCTCTGTCTGACCGTGCGGTTCACGCGGCAAAGGAGTATGGTTATGACCGGCTGGCGATCGCGGGAGGAGTGGCTTCGAACACGGCGCTCCGGGAGCGGCTGCAAAGCGAGTGTAAAAAGGCGGGAATCCGTTTTTACCGTCCGTCTCCGATTCTTTGTACGGATAATGCGGCGATGATCGGGGCTGCGGCATATTATGAGTACCAGAAGGGGACGAGGCACGGCTGGGATCTGAATGCGATTCCTAATCTTAAGCTTGGGGAACGATGAAAGATTCCAGCTGATGCTGGATGCGCTCCGCGCTGCAGGCAGGAGGAAATCTCCCTGCTTGATTGTTTTGCGGGATCGGATAGTGAGGGATGGAGACGGAAATGTTGGAAGGAAGAAAAATCGGAGTAGTTGTCCTGGCGGCCGGCAGGGGCCGACGGATGCAGAGCGAGATCCAAAAGCAATATATGACGCTGGCCGGGCGGCCGTTGATTACATATGCCTTGTCTGCTTTTGAGGAGAGCGAGGCGGATGAGATTGTTCTCGTAGTTGGTGAGGGCGAGGAAAACTATGTGAGAGAAGAGATCCTGCGGGATGAAGTCCCCGGCAAGCTTTGCGCTGTGACGGCGGGAGGAAAAGAGCGCTATCACTCCGTATATGAAGGACTAAAAAAGCTGACGGACTGTGATATCGTCCTGATCCATGACGGCGCCCGCCCGCTGGTAGACGGGGCAGTGATCGCGAGGACGATCCGGGGAGCACTGAAAGACGGCGCGTGTGTGGCGGCCATGCCGGTAAAGGATACCATCAAGGTCGCGGACGATGATGGCTGTGCCGAGGTTACGCTGGATCGCTCCCGGCTCTGGCAGATCCAGACTCCGCAGGCATTTTCCTATCCGCTGATTCGTGATGCTTACGAGCGCATGATGGCGGATGAATCTCTGCAGAAGGGCATCACAGATGATGCGATGGTGGTCGAGACGGTTCTGCACCGCAGGGTGCGGCTGGCGGAAGGAAGCTATGAAAACCTGAAGGTTACCACGCCGGAGGATCTGGTGATTGCGGAGGCGCTGCTGGGAAAACGGGATGAATAAGAAGAATGGGTAAAGGGAGAATCAAATCTGTTTTATGAAAGGATGCTTTATAAAACGGAGGATTCTCTTTTTTTGTATTTTCTTTCGTTGCGGATATCGTCTTCCCTATGCTATAATTTATTTATTGAGAAAAAATAACGGATAACATTCCGGCGTGCAGATGTTTTTGCGGTCTGTAGTCCGGAAAAAGAAACAGGAGGATAGGATGAGCCGACTGGAATTATTTACCCCCAGCGCTGACCAGCTGATTGTGGAGAGCCTTTATAAGAATCTGGAACAGCGCATTGTCGCCAGTCCGCCCGGCCTTTGCCCGGTGGACATCACACGCGCTTTTATTGAACTCTGCCACGCGCAGACGTGCGGCAAGTGTGTACCCTGCCGGGTTGGCCTGCTGCATCTGAAGCAGATGCTGACGGATGTTTTAAACGGCACAGCAACGATGGACAGTATTGACCTGATGGAGGAAACTGCTTACTCGATTATGGAGACTGCCGATTGTGCGATCGGCCAGGAAGCGGCGCAGATGGTCTGGAAGGTATGCCGGACCTGCCGGGATGATTTTGAAGGACATATTCGCAATAAGCGCTGTACGTGCACGATGTCTCAGCCGGTACCCTGCGTGACGCTCTGCCCGGCTCATGTGGATGTGCCGGGCTATATCGCGCTGGTGCGGGCCGGACGCTACGCGGACGCGATCCAGCTGATCCGCAAGGATAACCCATTCCCGACTACCTGCAGTTTTATCTGCGAGCATCCCTGCGAAGCCCGCTGCCGCCGCAATATGGTGGATACCTCGGTGAATATCCGGGGGCTGAAACGGGCGGCCGCCGATCTCGCGGGGACGGTTGCGCCTCCTCCCTGCGGTCCGTCTACCGGCAAAAAGGTCGCTGTCGTCGGGGGAGGGCCTTCGGGTCTCTCGTCTGCTTATTATCTGCAGCTGATGGGGCATCAGGTGACGGTCTACGAGATGCTGCCGAAACTCGGCGGTATGCTGCGTTATGGTATTCCTAATTACCGTCTGCCCAAGGAGAGGCTGGAGGAGGACACGGACGCGATTCTCGCCACAGGCGTTGAAGTTCGCTATAATATCAAGGTCGGGGTCGATGTCAAACTGGATGATCTTCGCAGGGAATATGATGCGGTCCTGATTGCGGTGGGAGCCTCAACGGACAAGAAACTGAGACTGGAGGGGGAAGACGCTCCGGGCGTAGTGTCCGCGGTCAGCTTTCTGAGAGATATTTCCATGGGAAAGATGCTTGATCTGTCCGGGCAGGAGGTCGCGGTTGTGGGAGGCGGCAATGTCTCGATGGACGCGGTCCGCACTGCGATCCGTCTGGGAGCGAAAAAAGTCAGCATCGTCTACCGCCGGAGGGTGGCGGATATGACGGCGCTGCCGGTGGAGATTTCGGCGGCTGAATCGGAGGGCGTGGAGATCCTGACGTTGCTTGCACCGGCCGGGATTGAGCTGGACGATCAGGGGCATGTGAGTGGTCTGAGAGCAACTCCGCAGATGATCAGTACCGTGAAGGGAGGACGAGCGTCTGTCCGTGCCAGTGGTGAGCCGGATCGGATCATCCCCTGTCAGACGTTGATTGTTGCCATCGGTCAGAACATAGAAACCAGGCATTACGAAGAATCCGGCATTCCAGTGTCGCGCGGAGTGATCGTCACGCTGCCGAATGGCGGTTTTGAGGATATTCCGGGTGTCTTCGCGGGCGGAGATTGCGCGACGGGACCGGCGACGGTGATTAAGGCGGTCGCGGCGGCGAAGGTCATGGCAGCCAATATTGATGAATATCTGGGATTCCACCATAATATTGTCTGTGATATCGACATCCCGCTTCCTAATCTGAGCGATCATGTTCCCTGCGGTCGGGTGGAATTGTCGGAGCGCGAAGCGGGGGAACGCAGGCTGGATTTTGACGCAGTGGAAAACTGTATGAAGGAAACGGAGATCGCGCAGGAGTCCGGCCGGTGTCTGCGCTGCGATCATTTTGGCTATGGAGTATTCCGGGGAGGACGTGAAAAAATATGGTAAATCTGACAATTGACAATCAGCCTGTGTCTGTGGAGGAAGGAACTGCCATTATAGAAGCGGCGGCTTCGGTTGGAATTAATATTCCCCGTCTCTGTTACTGGAAGGGACTCAACGAGATCGCCGCATGCCGGGTCTGCGTCGTAGAGATTGAGGGAAAGGAGCAGCTGATCACTGCCTGCAATAATCATGTGGAGGAAGGTATGGTGATTCATACCAATAGTCCGAAGGTCCGGCTGGGGCGCCGGATGAATGTGCAGTTGATTCTGTCGCAGCACGACTGCAAGTGTGCGACCTGCGTGCGAGGCGGCAACTGTGCGCTGCAGAAAATTTCGAATGATCTGAATATCCAGGGGGGTTATTTTGAAGAACGGCTGGAGGATCAGGAATGGGATACGACTTTCCCACTGATCCGGGACTCCCATAAATGCATCAAATGTATGAGGTGTATCCAGGTCTGCGACCGGATTCAGGGGCAGAATATCTGGGATCTGGAGGGAACCGGAGCCCGTACGACGGTGAATGTGTCCTGCAACCGGACGATCCGGGAAGCGGACTGCTCCCTTTGCGGTCAGTGTGTCACCCATTGCCCGGTCGGCGCCCTGCATGAGAGAGATGATACGGAGAAGCTGTGGCGCGCGCTGGCGGACCCGGACAAAACGGTAGTCGTTCAGGTCGCGCCTGCTGTCCGGGCCGCCTGGGGCGAGGGACTGGGGCTTGCGCCTCAGGATGCGACCATTGGCAAGATCTTTGACGCGTTAAAAAAGATGGGGGCGGACTATGTGTTCGATACGGTTTTCTCCGCGGATCTGACGATCATGGAGGAAGCAAATGAACTGCTGGAGCGGATGTCTTCGGAAAAATGGAAGGGGAAAACGATGTTTACCTCCTGCTGTCCCGGATGGATTCGCTTTGTGAAAGCGGAATTTCCTCAGTTCGTGTCGCAGCTTTCTACCGCCAAGTCGCCGATGCAGATGTTTGGCGCTGTGATGAAGAGCTATTTTGCTGAGACGATCGGGAAGCGGCCGGAGGATATTTTCTCGGTTGCGGTCATGCCGTGTATGGCGAAAAAGGGCGAAGCGGAAATGGAATTTTACTACGGCGAATATGCCGGCCGTGATACGGACTGTGTGATCACGACGAGAGAACTGATCCGCATGATCCGCGGATCGAACATCCTGCCGTCGCTCCTGAAGGATGTGGAGCCGGATCAGCTGTTCCATGACGGTTCCGGCGCGGGCATGATCTTTGGCGCGACGGGCGGCGTGATGGAGGCGGCGCTTCGCACCGCGTTTTATAAAATCATGGGCCGGGACTGCTCGCCGGATGCATTTCTGGTTGTGCGCGCGTCCTCGCAGGAGACCGGCCTCACTGAAGCTGCTTTTGAATTAAACGGGACGGAGCTGCGGGTCGCGGCGGTCAGCGGGCTTGCCAATGTCCGTGCCCTGCTCGAGGATATCCGGCGCGGCCGGAAACGGTATGATTTTGTGGAGGTTATGGCCTGCCCCGGCGGCTGCGTAGGCGGAGGGGGACAGCCCCAGCACGATGGGTGTGAGATGGCGTTTGAGCGCGGCAAAAATCTCTATTTCCTGGACAGTCAGGCGCAGATTCGCTATTCCCACCACAATCCGGACGTCCAGAGACTGTATGAGAATTTCTTTGGAGCACCGCTCAGTCATAAGGCGCATCATCTTCTGCACACGGATCATAACTCCTGGAAGATGCCGGCAAGCCCGGCGCGCGACCGGAATGGGTTTGTGATTAATCCGAATGTAAAGTTGTATGGGTAAATTTTTGATGTGATGGATGATTCGTTACATGTCACACGTCTACTGGCTGGCGAGTGGCATGTAACGATAATTCGTGGGCAATGCCGGTGACCTGAAGGACAGGCTTGCCCGCGAGAATGGATAAAAAGTAAAAAACGGCTTGACAGAGCGGGACATATCGATTAAAATTGAGAAGCACGTTTGAGGAGAGGTATCGAAGTGGTCATAACGAGGCGGTCTTGAAAACCGTTTGTCCGCAAGGGCGCGTGGGTTCGAATCCCACCCTCTCCGCTATAAGAGATGAAGATAAGCACCTGAATCATGTTGGTTTGGGTGCTTATTTTTATTGCGCAAAGCCGGGTAAGGAGTTTTGCGGCTGCGCCGCACCCGGCTTGCGCGGCGAGTATGAGGCAAAAAAGCTGCCTCCTACTCGATCTTTGTTATAGCATACAGAAGGACCTGCCGACGGCAGGCCCTGTTAGTTGACAGAATCATTTCTGTTTTATCTATCTGGTATGTAGAGGTGAAAACCTACGCGATGCCTAAATGTTCCTTGATGTGTTTCACTTCCGCATCGAGGTGGTTCACCTTCAGGTGGTACATTGTGTTTGAATGGAGGGATGTCAATGCTTCATCGAGCTTTCGATCAAGATTCATATGTCCCTCGGCAATCAACTGAATATTGCGGTTGGTTTCATTTTCGAGAGTAATTTTGATCGTTTTGATTTCGGCTTTTGTAGTTTCGTGATCGGCTTCGATGTGGTTTAATCGTGTGTCCATAGAGTTTAATCGTGTGTCCATAGAGTTTAATCGCGTGTCCATAGAGTCTAATCGATTTTCCACAGAGTCTAATCGACCTTCCACAGAACCTAATCGACTTTCCATACCGCTCACTTTCTCTAATAGTAGATCAAGTTTTTCGCTGTCAGTCATCTTGCTCCTCCTTTCTTTGATTGTTCCCACATCATATCAGATTTTTCGACATATTTCAAGGGAGGACAAGAACATAGAGGACGATTTTATATCTGATGTTGTATCGGATACCACTGGTTATGATCAGTCACTGGATATTCAGATCTTAATACCAGTCGTGTTTTTCATTTCTGTCCAGAGCATTGATTTGCTGCATTTCTTCCTCGGTCAGTTCAAAACCAAAGAGGTCGAGGTTTTCCCGGATGTGATCCGGGCTGCTGGAGCCGGGGATGACGACGACGCCTTTCTGGAGGTTCCAGCGCAGGATGACCTGGGCAGAAGAAACGCCGTGGCTTTCTGCGATAGCCGTGATGGTCTCATCGCCCAGCAGTTCTGCCGTATGGCCCCGTCCGCCGAGAGGATACCAGCCCTGCACTGCGATTCCCAATGACTGGATATAGGGGATTACGTTATTTTCCTGATAATAAGGGTGAATCTCGTTCTGTACCAGCGCCGGGGTGATATTTACCTGAGGCAGAAAGTCCGTCAGTTCTTCTACATACCAGTTGGAAAGTCCGATCGAATGGACTTTGCCGTCCGCGACGGCCTGTTCTAATGCCAGATAAGCCTCTACATCGTTATCTCCCGGATGGTGCAGGAGCATCATATCAATATAATCAAGCCCCATTTTTTCCAGCGCTGCATCAATCGCTTCGGCGGCATGGTCAAACTGGTTGGGATAGAGTTTAGTGATCACGAAAATCTCTTCTCTGGGGACATCGGAATTGCGGATCGCCTGACCGACGGCAGCTTCATTGTGATACATATAGGCGGTATCAATCAATCGGCCTCCGGCTTCCAGCAGTGCGGCAATAGAAACGGCACATTCTTCATCGCTGAGGCTGTAGGTACCGAGACCCAGAATCGGCATCTCATATCCGCTGTTCAGCCGTACCGTCTTTGTCTCAAAGTCAAAGTGACCGGCTGTATGCGTCTCTGTGCTCGGTAATGCCAGACCGTTCACCCATTCTTTTACCGTTTCTGCGGATGCATTTCCGGAGAACCGCCGCCCATCCATCCATGTAACAGTGTCCGGGCAGAGACTGTGCAGATTTTCCGCACTGGAGCCGATCCCGCTGCTGTGAGAGGTGCAGAAGGGGATGATCGTCACACCGGAGAGATCATAGCTTTCCAGAAAGGTGCTGATGATTCTCGGCGCCTGTCCATGCCAGATCGGGTAGCCGAGAAAGATCACGTCATACTGGCTGATGTTTTCCACACGGCCGGAGACCGCAGGTCTGGCGGAAGAATCGGCCTGTTCCTGATTGGCGCGGCTGGAAGACTGATTGTAGTTCAGGTCATCCGCGGTATAAGGAGTTTCCGGTGTGATTTCATAAAGGTCCGCGGCGGTTTCCTCCGCGATCCATCCCGCGATCTGTCTGGTGGTCCCGGTACAGGAAAAATATGCTACCAGAATACTGCTGTCAGTGGAGGCGTCGCTGATGGAGTTATAGTCGGAAGCAGAATTTGTGACTTCAGGTTCCGTCACCGTTGTGTCCGTATCGATTCCTTCGGGTGATCCTTGTGTGCCTGACTGGACATTTATTTCGGAAAGGGAACTGTTTTCGGCGATAGAAGTCGTCTCAGCTCCTTCCGCGCTGCAGGCTGACAGGACGGTCAGCATACAAATTGATAAAAATAATGCAAAGAACCGCTTCATACTATCCCTCCCTGTCAATCTTTTTGATGATTCTGGTAGGTACGCCGCCCACGACAGTGAACGCAGGTACATCTTTCGTTACGACAGCTCCGGCCGCTACGACAGACCAGTCGCCGATGGTTACGCCGGACAGGATCGTAGCCTGGGAACCGATCCATACATGGGAACCGATGGTTATGGGCGCATAGTGATTCCTGCGGTTTTGCGCCGGATCCAGGTCATGGTTGATGGTAGCCAGTACTACGTTGTGTCCGATCAGGCAGCCGTCACCGATGGTAATGCCGGCATGATCCTGAAAATGGCAGCCGGAATTGATAAAAACATCTTTTCCGATGTGGATATTTTTGCCAAAGTCCGTGTAAAAGGGCGGAAACAGCCGGAAGGAAGCATCAATCGGCTGCCCGGTCAGGCGACTCATAATTTCCCGGATCTCTTCGGGCGTATGGTACTGGTTGTTCAGATCCATGGTGATGCGGAGCGCCTCCTGATACAGGGTATCCGCGTAAGCGTTACAGGCTTCATTTTCGGTTGTCTCGTCGAGAAAATTTTTAATAACATCTTCGATACTCAATGTTAATTCCCCTCCTTTATAT
>JAJBUA010000039.1 GCA_020860565.1 Clostridiales bacterium | reverse complement strand
TTGTCTGGCACTCGCACAGATACTTCTTCTCTTTGACTGAAATTTTCTCCTTTGTCTCTTCATCCCTGGCAATCAGCCAGAATGATCCATCTGTAATTCGCTTCTCTTCTCCGCCGCCTTCATGATTCATGAAGTGAGTTTCTTTCGTGAATATAACATCGTTATATTCGTCCAAATTTTCCTGAAAGATCTCGCTCATGAGTGGAATCAACCACTTCCTGCAATCATTCTCCATCGTGCGGTGTACGTCGTCATATGGCGTACTGCTCAGAAGTTCATCTTTTGTTGAAGGATGCCCATGATCCATCAACAAATCCTCCTCTGTTGTTTTGGAATTACCATTTACATCATAATTCAAAATTTACTCCCAGACAAGCCCTTTTTTCAGCCAATCTCTTTCCACTAAACACTGACAAAACGAGACACCACCTATCAACCACCCGGCCATAATCTTCTGACACTTTCCCGTCTCTGTTGCTTGATGTGTTTCGCTCCTTGTAGTACAATATAATTCATCATACAACATATCTCTTACACACTTATGCCCTCTTTGTTTTTCTTTTTTCATAAATTACAAAACAGGAAATCTATTATCGCACACCCACGTCTATTTTTTGATTCAAAGGACGCGCAAAAGCTACGATGTTAAACTATTATAGCACTTTGACTTTTTGCAAAATCAGAATTATAATAATTAAATTTCTAAAAACACAAAAGGAATGGTTGTTGCTATGAAAAAAATTCATTTTATCACCCTGTATCTCTTCCTCATGATTTCCCTTGCGGCATGCGGAAGTCCTTCGAAAAATACAGAATCTGAAATAAGCAGTTCCGAAGAGACAGTTGCCGATACAGAAATCATGCCGACTACAAACGCAGCACAAAGCACAAATACATCAGAAACCTCCATACAGAGCAATGCAAACCAGGAATTCAGCCAAATACAGATCGAGTTACGCACCGGCACAGTCGAAGTAATATCTGGCGATAAGTTTTCTCTAACACAAGAAAACGGAAAAGAAGCGGATTATTCCATTTCTGATGATACTCTGCATATTTCCACCCAGAATGCCCAAAAACTCGTACTGACTCTCCCGGACGGCAACGTTTATAATACGGTTTCCTTTTCCATCGATAAAGGACATATTGTTTCCAAATTGCCTTTTTATATAAAAGATCTGAATCTTGATCTGAACGACGGAGAAGCCACTCTGGAACAGCTTTCGGTTTCTGACAGCTGTAATATCTATGTCCGGCAAGGTTCTGCTTTCCTTTCCGGCGCATTTGCCGAAGCTGTTGATGCCGAATGCCGCGAAGGTCATTTACAAATCAAATCGTCCGAATCTCAGAGCGATTATAATTACACTTTGACAGCATCTAACGGCAATATCCGGATAGGAGATCATGGCTATCACGGAATCGCCAGCCAATTTATTGACAACGGAGCCGACTATTCTATGAATCTTTCCTGTGTACATGGAGATATTTCTGTGGAATTCCGGTAATAAAGTGTCCATTTCTTTTATCCAAAAACACGCAGTTACAGTTACATCCGTATCTGCGTGTTTCTTCTTTCACATAAGACGTCTCTCCTATTTCCCCTTATTACATCAGTTTTTCAAACACCCAATCGGAACCACATATACCCCATCACGGCGGCGATACGCATAGTCGCCAACTCCCGTCAGGACCATAAGAAAAGATGCCGTTTTCATCTTATCTGTATCAATTTTTGCCTGCATGGCTTTGAGGCTTGCAGCTCCCTCCTCGATCAGCTTATCGCCTCCGAGCTTAATTTCAATCAAACCATATCTGCCATTCCTTAAATGAACAACTGCATCACATTCCTGACCTTCTTTATCCCGGTAATGATAAACTTCTCCATTCAGTGCATCCGCAAACACTCGAAGATCTCTGACACAGAGCGTCTCAAAAAGGAATCCAAACGTTTTCAGGTCATTCAACAGATCATTTGGACCGATGCCTAAAGCCGCTGTTGCGATCGATGGGTCAATATAATACCGGGTATCGGACGAACGAATCGCGGTTTTTGAACGCAGATTGGGATTCCATGCCGGCATATCCTCGACAACGAAGATTTTTCGAAGTGCGTTTAAATAAGAGGCCACGGTTTCTTCGCTCATAGGGTTCTCGTCATTTGCGGCAATATCCTGCGCGATGACCGTATTGGGTACCTGACCGCCCTGATTACGGGCATAGGAACGCATGAGCCGACGAACTCTTTCAGGATTTTTCTGCACACCGTCTGCCCGATTGATATCGGAACGAACAACTGCATCATAATAATCCATCGCCTGATCCAGAGCTATCTCATCACGCATATCCACAGCCTGCGGCCACCCTCCTCGGCATACCAGAAAAGCCAGACGATCTATACTGATTTCGGAGCAGCCATCAATATCTGTCACCCCATCGAACAGACTTTGCAAACTGACTTCCCCTGTCGATTCTCCAGATTCATACAGACTCATCGGACGCATAATAAGCCACGTAAAACGGCCTGTGCCAGAATGTGTAATTTCTCTGGTATCGGCGGGAACCGCTGAGCCGGTGAGAACAAACTGCCCCAATTCGCCGCGATGGTCGACCTCAAATCGAATCGTATCCCAAAGTTTAGGAGCAAGCTGCCATTCGTCAATCAGTCTTGGAACGGCACCCTTCAAAAGCCGCTTGGGATTTAACTCCGACATGGTGATATTCTGTTCCTTTTTTTCCGGATCATCCATATACAAAACACTGGCGGCTATTTGCTCAGCAGTCGTGGTTTTTCCACACCATTTGGGACCCTCAATCAACACCGCGCCTTTTCCCTCAAGCTTACGCTTCAACATCTCATCAGCGATCCGTTTCTTATAATTCATCATAGGAAACACCTCGATTTCATATCCTTTATTTATCTTATCTATAGGATATACTGAAATTCTATTTTATTCAATATTTTTCCGATGATTGGCGAAATATTTTTCCGACGATTGGTGATAAAATAATCCGTCAGTTGGCGAATCATCCATCTCTATCGCTATCCCCCTTCAAAACAGGTCATAACCGGTTATGAACAAAAACGAATACCTGCAATCTTGCTTTTCTTCCCCCATAGTGTTACAATCAACCCAGACATGGAGTACAGGTTATGGAAGCCGGGTGGGAATCCCGCGCAAGGCCGTTGCTGTATTTCGCCGCAAGCTCCTGCATACAGGTCACTGGGTAAACCGGGAAGACGCGGGAGCCGACCCCTGTCGGTCAGGCGATAAGCCAGAATACTTGCCTGTATCTCTGCCGTTTATGACGGCAGTATGCTGACTCTGCGGACTTCCGGAGCCGGGATATCAGGGGGTGTCAAAATTAAAGAACGCCGTTTTTCTGTCCTCACGGACACGGACGGCTGATTTTCTTATCCCTGTTTTCCGTTTTCTCGCGTCTGCAGAAAATCTGCAGGCGTTTTTTCATTATGCAAAATACGCTTGACGTTTTCTGAAAAACTTTTTGAAATGAGGCTTGTCTGATATGAAATTCCGGCTTTTCCTGCTGCTTTGTCTCTGTATGTTGATTACCTTCCCCGGTATCGCAGCAGAACCTCCTGTAGACGGCAACTATTCTGTCGATGTCACACTCACCGGCGGCACCGGGAGGGCATCGATCCAGTCGCCGGCCGAAATTTCCGTAAAAGACGGCGAGATTACCGCAACCGTTGTCTGGAGCAGTTCCAACTATGACCGGATGACCGTGGACGGGATCGATTACTACCCGACTTCGATCGAAAGCGGCTCTGTCTTTACGATTCCCGTCCGTCTGGATGAGGAAATGCCTGTCAGGGCAGAAACTCTGGCCATGAGCCAGCCGCATGAGATCGAATATATCCTGTATTTTGACGGCTCCGGTCTTACACATAACGCGAACGAAATCTCCGGTACTTTGACTGTCGCCGTGATCGCCGCATTGATCGGTATCGTGATTGGGATCCGGATTCTCACTGCTGTAATCCACAAACGAAGGAAACAATCCTCATGAAGCAATTACGAAATTTTTTTACTCCGGTGATATCTTCTATTTTATTTATCATGATATCGCCTCTTGCCCTGAGCGGGTGCAGCGCATTTTCCCCAAGCGTACCAGTTGCAACTGCCGCATCGGAAATAATCACATCCGAACCGCTTTCATCGGAAGCGGCCTCTTCTCAGGAATCTTCATCAGGGACCTCTTCACCGGAAGCCCTCCCATCCGGGTATGCTTCCGCGAACATTCCCACAGAAACAATCGGTGATCTCAACTACACAGGCAGTCTGGAATTATCTTACGCCCATGAGTTTTCCGTAGATGATTACAGCGATGATTGCGAAAATCATTACAGCCTGATCACCATCACCGGCAAAGATCGATTTCTGGTCGTTCCGGAGGGCGCCCCTGTCCCCGATACGGACCTTCCCATAATCCGCCAGCCGCTTTCTGACGTTTATCTGGTAGCCACCTCCACAATGTGCCTGTTTGATGCGCTGGATGGCTTAGACGCGATCTCTCTCTCCGGCACAAAACCGGAGAACTGGACCATCGAAAATGCCCGGCTGGCCATGCAGGCCGGAGATATCCTCTATGCGGGGAAATACAGCGAACCGGATTATGAATTAATCCTGTCAGCAAACTGTCAGCTTTCCATCCAGTCCACCATGATCTACCACACGCCGGAAGTGAAGGAAAAGCTGGAAGAACTGGGTATCCCGGTGCTTGTGGATTATTCCAGCTATGAAAGTCACCCTCTGGGGCGGACCGAATGGATCAAACTTTACGGAGTTCTGTTAGGAAAGGAATCACTGGCGGAGGCTCTCTTTCAGCAACAGCAGGATAAAATGAACCGCATCGTCTCAGAGCAGCCTACCGGTAAAACGGTCGCCTTTTTCTATGTCAGTTCCTCCGGCGGATACGCCGTTATCCGCAAATCCGGCGACTACGTGGCAAAGATGATCGCTCTGGCCGGCGGCAGCTATCTGTTTGAGGATACCGGCGGCTCGGATACCGCCACGGCAACGGTCAATATGACCATGGAAGATTTCTACACCACTGCCAAAGATGCGGATATTATCATTTATAACAGTACGATCGACGGACAACTGGATACTCTCAGCGACTTCCTCGCTCTGAATCAGCTGTTTGGAGATTTTAAGGCTGTACAGGAACACAACGTCTGGTGTACCGGCGCCAATCTCTATCAGGATATGACACAGCTCGGCACTGTCATGGAGGAAATGCACCAGATCTTTACCGGGAATGCACCGGAGCAGATGACATTTCTGTATCGGCTGGATTGACCGGCAATCCGATTATCAGGTCTTGCGTCAGCAGGTCCTTATAATATATATAACTCATTACCACTTCACAGGAGGATAACATGAAAAAATTAACTCTATTACTCTCAGCCGCGCTACTTGCATCCAGCGTCCTGTCCGGATGCTCCGGCTCTGCTTCTACGCAGACTGCTGCCAGCGCCACGGAATCCGCTGCAGAAGAAACAACCGCCGCACAGGCAGACGAATCCGCAGAGGCTTCGGAGCCGGAACTCAGTGATGAAGAGCTTGCCTCTAATGTCGCCACATTGATCGACGCGATCTATGTGCAGACCCGCACAGAGGAAACCGATGAACAGTGTGCCGCGGCCAAAGCCGCATGGAACGCACTGACGGATGAACAGAAAGAACTGGTGGAAGGGGAAAATGCCGATCCCGACTATTTTGGCCGCGATACCGGCGACGCTGCTCTGGATGATCCCCGTAATCAGGATGATATCGGGGAAAACGAGATTCTCGTAGTCAGCTTTGGAACTTCCTTCAACGACAGCCGTGCGGCCGATATCAAAGGAGTCGAAGATGCTCTGGCTGCCGCTTATCCGGAATGGTCCGTCCGCCGCGCGTTTACCGCCCAGATCATCATTAACCATGTCCAGGCGCGCGATGAAGAATTCATCGATAACATGGATCAGGCTCTGCTGCGCGCAGTGGATAACGGTGTGAAAAATCTGATCGTACAGCCTACGCATCTGATGCATGGCGCGGAATACGATGAAATGTGCGATGCCATCGCTGCATACGCCGATCACTTTGATGCCGTTGCAATCGCCGAACCTCTGTTGGGTGAGGTCGGAGCAGACGCATCTGTCATTAACGCCGACAAACAGGCCGTTGCGGAAGCCCTCGTTGCCGCCGCTGTCGCAGACGCCGGTTATGACTCATTGGATGCAGCCGCTGAGACAAACACCGCCTTCGTCTTCATGGGACACGGCACAGCACACACGGCAAAGGTTTCCTACAGCCAGATGGCCTCCCAGATGGCAGCCCTCGGCTATGACAATGTATTTGTCGGAACTGTCGAAGGGGAACCGGAAGAAACCGAATGTTCCAACATCATCGAGGCCGTCCGCGAGGCCGGTTATACCAGCGTGATCCTGCGTCCGCTGATGGTTGTGGCCGGCGACCACGCCAATAACGATATGGCCGGCGATGATGAGGACTCCTGGAAAAGCTGCTTTACCGCTTCCGGTTATTTTGACGACATTACCTGCCAGATCGCCGGTTTAGGACGTATCACAGAGATCCAGCAGCTGTACGCAGATCACACTGCCGCAGCCATCAGCACACTTTCTTCTAATGCACAGACGCTTGATGCTTCCGATTCCGCCGCTGCGACTCTCGAAGACGGCGTCTACAGCGCCGAATTTAACACCGACAGCTCCATGTTTCACGCGAATGAAGCATGTGACGGCAAAGGAACTCTGACGGTCGAAAATGGTGTGATGACCTTCCATGTCTCGCTCGTTTCCAAAAATATCGTAAACCTGTACGTTGGCAAGGCGGCCGACGCAGCTACCGATCCCTCTGCGCTCCTCGAACCCACCACCGACACCGTCACCTACAGTGACGGACTCTCCGAAGAAGTCTATGGCTTTGACATCCCGGTCGCCGCGATTGGGGAAGATTTTGATCTGGCGATTCTGGGAACCAAAGGGACCTGGTATGATCATGTTGTAAATATTGCGAATCCGGAACCGATCGACTAATCGGTCTGCCGTGTTAAAGATATACCGATCAAAGAATCCCTGAGAAGGGAAATACCCACAGAGCACGAACGGTGCCCGGAGGATATCGTCCTTCCCAGGGATTCTTTCTCTATCATACAAAGATAATTTTGTCATAAAGGAACGACTCAAAGTCGTTTACTATAAATTTCCGACACATCCGCAATCACCCGGATCCCTGCCTCCCGTGCCGCTGCCAACAGCATCTCATTGCACTGATTATAACTTCTCACCGGACATCCGGCGTCAATCACAGTCCCGATCCCAAGCATGTTCTCCTTTGCGGCCAGAAATATTTCTTCTCCTGCCGGTTCAAAAGCCCCTGTAGAAAATACAACCGAAGCAAGCCCTCTCGCCACAGCATAATCCACATCATTCTCAAACAGGATCCCCGCCGCGAAAGGAACCTCTTCCCTTTGCAGCTTCCGGTAAACCGGAATCCCATATCCCGCCCCGCCGATCACAAAGACCTGCGGGTTTCCTTTCACCCGCGGCAGTTCCACACTTCCCAGCAGCACATCACAGTATCCCTGCTCCATACCATAAAGCTCTCTTACCGTATCCTCGTTCAAGATCTCTTCCGGATCTCCAAAGGCAAATATCGTATCGCCTTTCACACAAAGCAGACGATCTGAAAACTTATACGCCAGGTCGATCTCCTGCATGGAAAGCAGAATCGTCATCCCCTTTTCTCTTGCCAGACGTCTCAGGATCTGCAGGACTTCCACCTGATAACGGATATCCAGATAAGAGGTCGGCTCATCCAGCACCAGGATTTCCGTGTCCTGGCAGATCGCCCGCGCCAGCAGGATCCGCTGCTTCTGTCCATCACTCAGCGTCATAAAATCCCGCTCTGCCAGCTCCTCTCCCTGTACCAGCGTCAGCGCTTCCTCGATCCTGCGGCGATCTTCCTCCGTCAGCCTGCCGACAGCGTTCGTATAGGGATACCTCCCCATTGCCACCAGTTCCCGACAGGTCATAAGTTCCGGGTGGATCCGGTCGGTCAGCACCACTGCCAGATGAGATGCCGCCTCACGGGCATTCCATCCGCAGATGTCCTGATCCTGCACATAGACACTGCCGCGGATCGTTTGCAGCTGACGCGCGACAGACTTCAGGATCGTAGATTTTCCGGCGCCATTGGGACCGATCAGTGTAAGGATCTCTCCTTTTTTCAGGCTCAGACAAATATCATGGATCAGTGCCTTCCCATGATATCCTACTGATAAATCTTTCGTCTCAAAATAACTCATCCTCTGATCTCCTTCTGCTTTCCATGCGATCATGCAAATCGCAGCTCATCGTGTGCCGCCCGTTTCATGGCCTTTTGCCCTCCGGATCATCATATAGATCACCACCGGCGCGCCAAATACCGATGTCACCGTGCTGATCGCCAGCTCCGTCGGGGCAAACACCGTCCGTGCCAGCAGATCACAATATAGACAGAACACTCCTCCGGTAAGAAAGGACAGGGGAATGATCACCATCGGCCGTGATGTCTTCGTCAGGCTCTTTGTAATGTGCGGAATCGCGATACCTACAAAGGAAACCGGCCCAGCAAAGGCCGTCACACACCCGGAAAGCATACTGGAGAGCAGAATCAGGCTCATACGAAAAGCTTTTACCGGCACACCCATACTTCTGGCATAAGCCTCGCCCAAAGCATAAGCCCCCATCGGCTTAGCAAGCAACAAGGAAAGCACCAGACAAACCAGACATATGATAAATGAAAATCTCACTGCCTCCCAGTCCGCCCCGGAAAAACTTCCCATCGACCACGCCGTCAGATTGACGATATTGTGGTCATCGGCAAACGTCACGCAGAAATCTGTGACCGCACCACACAGATAACTCACCATAATGCCAATCACCAGCAGCATCGACATATTGGATACCTTCTGCGCAAAGGCAAGTACCACTCCTGTCACCAGCAGCGATCCGGCAAAGGCTGCCGCCACCATAACAGCGGAGTTCATCGAAGAAATATTTTTTAACAGAAAGATCATCGTGATCCCCACAATCATTTTTGCCCCCGACGAAATGCCAAGCACAAACGGGCCGGCAATCGGATTACCAAAAAAAGACTGCAGCAAAAAACCGGACACCGCCAGCGCGCCGCCCAGAATCGCCGCCAGCAGGATACGCGGCAGGCGAATACTGAATAAGATCCGGGCTTCTGTGGAACTCGTGAGGAATTGCTGCATGGCGTCACCGCCACGCGCCGCCCCGATCACAGAATCCATCTGAAACCGGATTCCCTGACCCAGTAAAGCGAAAATCCTCGAAGGCGCAATCGGAACCGACCCGATATTTACATTCAGGATCAATCCCAACAGAAACAGCATGACCATGCCCAGCACCACAGCCGGGATCCGGATGGAGTGTTTTCCCATAGTACTTCTCCCAATCGTTTTTGTAAATTCATTATACCCGGAGCGAATGGATTTTACAATGATTCCCTTCTACGTGCCGGTATGCTCCGGGATCCATATTGTGAACCGTGGGCCGCGAGCGACGATTTCATCAGATGAGCAATCTTAAATATAAGGAAAAACATGCAGCCCTGATAGCATCAGCCACTGCATGTTTTTCATTACGGTTCTTTTATTTTCACCATGTTTCTTTCTGAGCATGAAGCAAATATTCCAGATAGAAACCGACTCCGTTCACCATAGCATCCTCATCCAGATCAAACTGATCATGATGCAACGGATAAATGCAATCCTTTTCCTCATTCCGGCATCCAATGAAGGCGTAAATACCCGGAATGCGTTCCAATATATAAGAAAAATCTTCTCCGCCAGGGGTTCCGGGATAATGATATACGGCTTCCTCTCCCAGAAAATCAACTACCGCTTCCCTTCCTATTGCAGCACAACGCTCATCCGTAATCGTAGCCGGCAGATCCGCATACATCTCAAACTCGTAATCCGCCCTGTATGCCGCACAGGTGTTTTTCACAATACGCTCCATCATCTCCGGAAGCGTTTTCCGGATTTCCGGATTAAAAGTACGCACCGTCCCCAGCAATGTCGCGGAACTATCAATAATATTGGCCGCGGAACCCGAATGGAACGAACAGACACTTACAACGACCGTATCCATTGGATTCGTCTCCCGGCTGACAATACTTTGCAGCGCATCTACCACCTTGCATCCTACATAGATCGGATCCACAGAAAACTGCGGCATTGCTCCATGTCCTGCTTTTCCGATCACTTTAATCTTCATAAAACCCATAGAAGTATAACGTGCTCCCGGATCCACGGAAATCTTTCCCACGGGAATCATTGGGAAAATATGCATCCCGCAAACCGTATCCACATCATCCAGCAGTCCGGAACTCAACACTTCCATCGCCCCGGCACGTTCTTTGCTTGCTGCCTCTTCCGCAGCCTGAAAAATCAGCTTTACCGTGCACAGAAGCTCATCTCTGTGTTCCGACAGAATCTTTGCGGCTGTCAACAGCATGGCAATATGTGAATCATGCCCGCAGGCATGCATGACGCCTTCTTTTTCTGACCGGAAAGAAGAATCCCGGGATTCCCTGATGGGGAGTGCGTCAATATCACAGCGCAAACCGATTACCGGCTTATTTTCAGGACCCTGTATCGTTGCCACCGTGCTGGTGCCTACTGTGTCATAGGAAATTCCCATGCAGGTAAGTTCCTGCCGGATCGTTTTCGCCGTCTCAAATTCCTGCCAGCTTAACTCCGGATGTTTATGAAAATATCTTCGTTTTTCGACTAAGTATTCGCGGTTCTTTAAAACCTCGTCCATTACATTCATCATAATCAGAAAGGTCCATAGCCAATGCTAATGGCGATATAGAGGAAAATAAATTCGACAAGGAAAAAGATTCCATGCAGCGGCAGGATAAACTTGTACCATTTGCCCAGAGAAACCTTTGCCAGCGAACAATAAATCAACAGAGTTCCATTGGAAAACCAAAATGTATTGGAAATACCATCGCCAAACTGAAATGCAAGTACAGCTGTCTGACGGCTGATGCCAAGCATGTCGGCCAGAGGAACCATAATCGGCATAACAGCTGTTGCCTGCCCCGAACCAGACGGGATCAGCATATTAATAAAGAAGTTCATGATAAACATGACGCAACTGGTCAGGTACTGAGAAGAGCTTTGCATCATCTCGGAAAGTCCATGGACAATCGGATCGATGATATTACCATAGTTCATAGTCACCTGAACTGCACGTGCGGCGCCGATAATCAGCGCGCCTTCCATTGCTCCCCGCATACCGGTTAATATCATATTCACACATGAGCCGGGAGATACCCGGTTGATCACTGCTACTACAACACCACCCATTAAAAAGACAGCTCCCATCTCCGTATAGGACCAGCCCTTATTTAACAGGCCATAGATGACAACAATAAATGAAATTGCCAGAACAATCAAGGATAAAATCTTTGGTGTCGTCAGCACATCTGAAGTATCCGTCGGGATGCGCAGATCTGATGTGTCTATATCGGCCATAAGGCTTTTTGACGGATCTTTTTTAATTTTCCGTGCATACCGCAATACCCAGATAAGACTCAAAACACAAATAACTGCCAGTACACAAAGACGCAGCTGCCATCCGGAGAACATCGGAAGCTCTGCGATCGTATGTGACGTTCCCACCGTGTATACATTAAATGGACCAACTGCAAAGGAAATCAAACATGCAAAACCAGAAATCGCCATTCCCACCAGAGAATCATATCCGAGTGCCAGCGTCAGAGAAATAACTATCGGCACAAACGGGATAATCTGCTCCGACCATCCTAAAATACCTCCGATTACAAAAAAGGCAATCATGATCAGAGAAATAATGACCTCACTGGAAACTTTCCGAACATTTAACACGCTGTTGATGGCTGCCGCCATAACACCTGTGTCCGAATAAATCTGAACAACTCCGCCGATCAGCATTACAACAAACATCATATTTGCCGTCGCTGTCAGCCCCTCCGGAATCGACTTAAACACCTGAAAAAGCGTTACCGGTGTCCGTTCTACGGAATGATAGCTGTCCGCCAAGACTCTGGTCACACCATCAATGGTTTCTCTGTCATAGGCTCCCGGTGTTATCACATAAGAAGCGATTGCGCAGGCTACCACCATACAGGCCATGACAATAAATGGGTTAAATACTACACCTTGCTTTTTACTGCTCATAACATTCTCCTTTCCCGGCAATACTGCCGCATAAATTTATAAATATTTTATAAAAAAATAAT
>JAJBUA010000011.1 GCA_020860565.1 Clostridiales bacterium | reverse complement strand
AATAACCTTGGGTTGTCTTTCATGGTAAGATGAACCGTCCTGCCGTATTTCGCATTCGAGCAGGGATTTTCACAAGTGCAGGTAATTTTCCCACCGGCACGGCTGATCTTCGGGCATTTGAACTTGGTCCTGCCTTTGTCAGCTTCCGTACCATCGCGGCGCATGAGATATCCTTCGCGGCAAACGGGGACGCCCTCATTGTTGATTGTGAAATCATCTTTATAAACAGGAGGCCGCCACCTTTTCCATTGAGGTCAATAAATGGCGTGATTCCTTGTTCGCGACAGTATGTATAGTAAGGCGTGGTATCATGTGCGGAGTCAAGGAGCGGTTTGCTGACAATCGCTTCCGGGAGGAACTGTTTCATGGAGAACCAGTTATAAAGGAACCCATGGGAATCGTGCCTGGAGGCTGGCCCAAGAAAAGGAAATATAGGGAGGTCATTCTCTGAATCCGAAGCAGTCAGCATATACAGGTCATAACCAAAGTAGTAGGAAAGTTCGCCTGACGGCGAACCCTTGAATGAAAAGAACCCGCACGGACGCGGGCACAGCAAAGCAGACTATATATTTCACGACAGTTTCCGGATCACATTTGTTTGGTTTCGCATAAACATAGAAGCCATCTTTATGGCCTAGGTAGCATTTGGCCTTGACTTTTTGAAATCTGGGCCGAGTCTGGATTCCATTTCATTGAGAAGTGCTGTGCGG
Organism: Clostridiales bacterium; assembly: GCA_020860565.1. Lineage (GTDB taxonomy): Bacteria > Bacillota > Clostridia > Lachnospirales > Lachnospiraceae > Brotaphodocola. The sequence goes on along the minus strand of JAJBUA010000011.1, from coordinate 50,300 downwards.
AAAGCATTGCGGAGGAAAGTATAGTTAAAGTAATGGGAAGTATTAGTAATGTAGCTTATCTTCTCCTGGCTCACATTTCAAGATCCGTCGTCACGCACGGAAGCAGACAGGAACAGATCAGAAATTTTATATCCCATAAAGCTGAGACGACATAACCTCACGGGCGATTCTGATAAAATGTTTTGCTGCACAGTTAAGCTTATTTCCAACCGGATAACTTGCAACAACCGGACGTAAGATCTGCCTTTCTCTCACTCTAAAGAAACGGACACCGACAGCAGCTCCGCAAAAATTGATCGCGGTGTTAGGGAGAAACGTTAGATAATCACTGTACTGTAGCTGGGCAATTAAGGCATCAAACCCCTGATTCATAATCTGTATCTGATCAGGCAATATTTTATTTCCGAAATATTCTTTAACAATATCCAGCAAACGCGAACTTGTAGAAGGCAAAATAAATTTTGATTTACAAATTTCATCGATAGATACGGTAGGCACACCGGAGGCATTGTTTTGAATACTCAGAGTCTGCAATAGCGGGTGCGATGAAGATATTACCATCATGATTTCTTCTTCAAAAAGCATTTCGTGTCTTAATTCAGGCATAAGAGGAATAGACGGATTGATTGGTTCCAAATCAAACGCATGAATATAAACGTCTATAGGCTCATGTCCTACAGAGCGAAATAATACAGGTGCCCAATCTGATTTGAGAGAAACCCGAATTTCGGGATACTGACGATAGAATTGAGACAAAAGAAACGGTACCAGCTTTGTTCCATAAAATGGAACTGTTTTGATATGAAGGTTATTATCTCTGTTTTTACTTATATCATGTTCTAGCTGATTTTTGATCGAGAGTATTTTCTGCGCTGCCTCCAGAAAGATCTGCCCATTTTCTGTAAGACTTATTGGCTTGTGAGACCGATCCAGCAAAACCACCCGATATTCTTTTTCCATTCCACAGATTTGTTGACTCAGGGCAGATTGAGAAATATATAACTTCTTTGCTGCAGAAGAAATGCTTCCTTCTCTTGAAATCATATCTAAATATTCCAGTTGACGAAAAGTCATGAAAAACCCCTCTTTCTAATTTAAGGAAAACCTAATGTATCGATTAGGATACTTGTGCTTGCTAAGGTGATGTATAAATTATATAATACAATCACAGGTTAGGCAAGAAATCTGTACAATTTACACCAATTATTTTTTTCGATTGCCCGGAAGAAATATAAGATTTAAGTTTAGTAAGTGATTTGAAAACATGAAAGGAAGGAAAATGAAAAAGTCCCGGAATAAAGTCCTTGCTCTGGCATTAATTGCTTGTATGGTAACATCATTTACCGCTTGTAGTGGAAACAACACAGAAACACAGGCATCCAAATCTGATACACAGGTGGCAAATTCTGATACCACCACGGAAACACCGATTACACTCACATGCGCAATCACGATGAGTGAAGATTCCGTATATTACTCAGACTTGACAAAATTACAGGAAGAACTCAACAAGAGCAGTGATAGTATCACATTGGATATTCAGGCTGGTGGTGTTTTAGGTGGTGAAACTGAGTACATCGAAGGTTTGCAGGCAGGCACCATTGATGTAATGATCGTATCGTTTTCTCCGCTCTCCGCCACGTCTCCTAAGTGCGGTATGTTTGAGATCCCGTACTTGATTGATGACTTTGATCATCTGAACCGTGTTTGGGAAAGCTCCATCGGTGACGAAATTAGAACAGACTTAAGTAATATCGGAATTCGCGCATTGGGCGTTATGGATTTTGGGTATCGTGAAATGACCAACAACACCCGTCCAATCACTACCCCTGAAGATCTAAAAGGCATCATTTTAAGAGTTATGCAAAGTGATATCCAGATTCGAAGTTGGGAAACACTTGGCGCAACTCCGGTTACTATGGCTGTGACAGAAGTCTTCAGTGCACTTCAGACTGGTACGATTCAGGGTCAGGAGAACCCGATCAATGCAATTTGCTCCAACGGATTCCATGAAGTACAAAAATATCTGTCCATGACAAATCATCTTTATGCGCCGGTTATGCTTGCAATCAGCGAATCCGCATGGAACCGTATGAGTGAAACTCAGCGAAATGCGCTGCTCGAAGCAGCGAGTGCAACCGCTGAAAATTCTCCGGCAGTTTGTGAAAAATATACAGAATCCGGTATGCAGACCATCCTCGATGCTGGTGTTGAAGTAAACGAAGTTGACCGTGAAGCATTTGAAGCTGCGATTCAGCCTTTACACGATGAACTCAACGAGCAGTACGATGGTGCTGTAGATATCATCAAGAGCATGAAATAAGAATATTTGAAACTTGAAAGATTTTCTCATATTTCAGGGCGATTCGGATTAATTGGATTAATTGTTCTGTGTCGCTCTGAAGGAAGGAATAGATGATCATCGGAGTTACTGCAAACCTGTTTTATGTTTGGAAATCAGAAAGATGAGTTTAAGCTGATGAAACTGTATTTAAAAATCATTGTAGCACTGAATAAAGTTATCGAATATCTTGTGGTTGTCGTTTTAGCGATTCTGGCATTCGTCGTATTGGGACAGATTATTACACGTTCATTAGAAATATCAGTCCCTTGGCTCGAAGAAATAGCCAGATACAGTATGATCTGGGTTGCTTTCCTCGGTGGTGCAGTTGCATGCCGTCGCAGAACGCTGATTAAAGTGGATGTTGTTTATGAAATTGTTTCAAAGAAAGTTGCACATATTCTTCTCTGCGTTGTGGATGTTATTTCTATTGCTTTTCTCTGCGTGGCTCTATACAGTTGCTACAAATATCTACCACTTGGCTTTAACAGCTCTGCCGCCAGTATGTCAGGCATAAAAATGTTCTGGTTTTATCTCTGTATGCCAATTGGGTTGGGCATGATGATGTTAAACACCATTGCAAATCTACTTACACGCCTGAAGGGAGGAGAATCGCAATGATCTATATTGTTTTATTAATCTGCTTTGCACTAGGCGTTCCAATTGTCTTCTCTCTTGGTGTTTCCTGTATACTCGCAATCGCATCCGATTCATCCATGTCTATGGTATGGATTGCCCAGAAGATGTTTGCAGGAATTAACTCATTTCCATATCTTGCTCTGCCGTTCTTCATCTTGGCTGGTAATATTATGGCGGAAGGCGGAATCTCACGACGCCTTATCACATTTTGCTCAACACTTGTTGGAAGGTTCCGTGGCGGTTTGGCAATCGTTGCTGTTTTAGTATCGCTGTTCTTTGGTGCAATATGCGGGTCTGCAGCAGCATGCTGTGCGGCTGTAGGTGCAATCCTTATCCCTGGCATGCTGGAAAAAGGATATTCCCGTGAATTCTCGGGAGCAACAGTATCTGTCGCTTCCTGTCTGGGCGTTATGATTCCTCCAAGTGTTCCAATGGTGCTTTACTGCTTCATGGCAGGTTCGACAGCATCAATCAGTGATGGTTTTATTGCTGGCGTTATACCTGGATTCCTGTTTGGACTTGCTTTCATTCTTGTGGCAGTCATAATAAGCCGAAAAAATAATTTCGGCGGTGATCGCGTATATTCCGGAAAAGAGATTTGGGTGGCATTCAAAGATGCTTTTCTGGCATTCCTGACTCCCGTGATCATTCTTGGTGGAATTTACAGTGGAATATTCACCGCAACAGAAGCCGCTGTTATTGCAGTCTTCTACAGCATCTTTATCAGCATGTTTGTTTATCACGAAATAACATGGAAGCATTTGGCAAAGATCTTCCGCGAATCTGGCATTCTGGCGGCATCTATTCTTTTGATCATCTCTATCGCTGCTGTTTTCAGTGTAATTCTGAGTAAACAGCATGTACCACAGCTTTTAGCTCAGTTCTTTGCAAATATTGCCCACAATAAATATGTGTTCCTGCTTCTCATCAACATTTTATTGCTGGTCCTCGGAATGTTCATGGAAAACGCTTCCTGTATCATTATTATGACGCCACTATTGGCTCCAATCGCTGCAAGCTACAATGTAAATCTAATTCATTTTGGCGTTATTATGGTTTGTAATCTGGCAATCGGAATGGTAACACCACCGTTTGGTCTCTGTCTGTTCATGGGTGCGGATCTTGCCAAGGCAAAACTGAGCAGCATGATTCATTCATTGATGCCATATCTGATTGTTTCCGTAATTGCATTAGCCCTCATTACATATATACCAGACTTTTCTTTAGGTCTGGTGAAACTGCTGACACACTAACTATAGGTAATTGCGAAACGAGTTCGTAATCTTGATTAAAACGTGGACGAAATTCTGAAAAGCAGGATTTCAAAGATTCAAAAGCAATCCGGTCAATTTTAAGAGCACTTTTATAAGGCTATAGGAATTATGAAGTTGGTAAGCCCTAAGCGAAGTTGCAGATGGAAAACTGACAAAAGCAGAGACACTGGGATACATGGAAATGGTAATTGCCAGGGTTTGTAATTAATGTAAAGAAAAGAGGTTGGTATAACAATGAAGTATATCCGTCTCATGTTAGAGAATGGAGAAGTGCATTTGGGTGCAGTAATATCCAGATATCAGGCAATCCTGCTGGATCAGGTATTTCCGGAACTTCGTGGGAAAGGTTTTGTTGATTTTATCCGAATGGCAGACGGAGACCCGGTGAAAGCGAAGCAGGCGATAGAAACCTGCGCAAGATCTGCTATCGATATTCGATATTCCAGAATTCTGCCTCCGATGGAACGTCCTGTGCATGATATCCTTTGTGTTGGCGTAAATTATGCAGATCATCGTCAGGAAACAAAAGAACATTTTGCGGAATCATCAATGGATCATGCTCGTGAAACTGTATATTTTTTAAAGAGGGCAATCCGTATTCTGGGAACAGACGAGGCAGTGGAAGCAAGGTTTGATCTGGATGATAATATTGACTATGAGGTGGAACTGGCAGTTATCATAGGAAAAGGCGGAAAAGGAATTCGCGAGGAGGATGCAGAACAACATATTTTCGGATATTCCGTATTCAATGATTTTTCTTCCAGAAAGCTTCAGACAAGTCACGGACAGTGGATGATGGGAAAAAGCCTGGACACCTATACCGCAATGGGACCGCTGATCGCTGACCGGACAGAACTTCCATTCCCACTTCATGCTGATATCAAGAGCTATGTGAATGGTGAGATGAGACAGTATTCGAATACTGCTTTTCTGATAAAATCAGTTCCGGCTTTAATTGCGGAGCTCTCTGCCGGCATTACACTGGAAAGCGGAGATATCATAGCTACAGGGACACCGGCGGGAGTAGGAATGGGATATGTTCCTCCAAGATATTTGAAAAAGGGAGATTCCGTAACCTGTGAAATTGAAGGGATCGGAAGATTGACTAATGTTATATATTGATCGGCAGATTTGGAATCCAGATGGACATATTGGTGAAATATATGCGGTTTGCGTATTTCGGGTTATTTTCGGTGACATAGGCTTCAATCCCGGAAGTGTCGAACAGGAGCATCGAAGCCAGATTGCCATCCATTTCCTGGCAGATCGGTTCCGTGATGTTAACGAGACGGTCAAATACGGATTGCAGATCAGAAACGAAGTTCTGTTTAAACCGGGGTAATTTTGGAGGCTTACGGAACGTTTCTGACAGTTCTATTGTACCATAAATCATTGAGGAGATTTTTTTTGTAGCAAAAAGAATCCCGTATTTATGCGGGTTCTGGCGTTTCGCAAACGCCTAAAAACACTAACTATTGTGAAAGGAGAAATCTGATTGGTTATCCGTGATTTCAGAGTTTATCATATTTCAAAAAAGCTAACTAAGCCACTGCCAAATGCTGTCTACACACTTGAATACATCGAGCATGTTTTTCTTGAGCTGGACACAGAAGAATATACCGGAATCGGAATGGGATACACATTCAACACGGCGCAAGCGGAAGCAATGAAAGTGTTGGTTGAGGGATATTGCCGTGATTTGATAGGAAGAGATCCTTCATTTATTCGAGAACACTGGAAAAAAGCACAGTCCACCATGGGTGGCTGCGGTCAGACTGGTCTTCCGATGTCCGCTTATGCAGTCGTTGATACTGCCATGTGGGATCTGATTGCGCAGGATGCTGGGAAACCTCTTTATAAGCTTCTTGGTGCAAAGACGGATGTTCTTCCAGTCTATGGCAGTGGCGGATGGCTGGTGCCACAGGAAGAAATGATCAAAGAAGCCTTATGGTTTAAGTCAGAAGGTTATACAAAATATAAACTCAAGCTGGGGTTCCCTGACTGGAAAGTTGATATTTCCCGTTTGACCGCACTGCGAAAAGCAGTGGGTGATGACTTTGATATTATGGTAGATGTGAACCAAGGATGGAATGTGAAACAGACCCGAGAAATCGTTCCTTATCTACGAGATCTTGGTATCACATATCTCGAAGAACCTCTTCACTGCCAGGATTTCAAAGGTAATGCTGAACTAGCCGCAACAACAGACATTATGATATGTTCTGGAGAATGTCTCTTTACAAGCAAAGAAATCTTTGAACTGCTTCGTCTTGGTGGTGCAGATTATATCAATCCAGATCTTATGCGTTGTGGTGGCATTACGGAATATTTACAGGTTTGCTCACTTGCAGGTGCTTTCCATGTACCTGTGACAGCGCATGTGCTTATGGAGGTGAGTGCACACGTAATGGCAGCATCTCCTACTGGTGGTTTGCTTGAATATATTCCGGATTGGTGGAACGAAGCCTTTACCCAAGCACCAAAACCAGAAGCTGGCAAGCTCCGCTTATTAGATACACCTGGTCTTGGAGTTCGTTTTGACCATGACTATATCGAGCGTTACCAGTACCGCGGATAAAACACAGAAAGGCAGCTCCATAAATAAACGTATTACATCAGAAGATCTTCGTTCTTGAAATAAATTCTGTGGAGCCTGGGCACATTTAGGCGACAATATGAGTGCTGAGATTCTTGCAGAATCTGGTTATGACGTTATCATTCCGGATATGAAGCATACACCTTATACTTTACCAAAGCTGATATCTGTATTATAGGCGGTTGAAAGTAGCGGATAATACAAAACAAAAAAACAGCTGTCTGATACGAAACGCAGGCAGCTATTTTTTGTGCCGGAATGAAATCGAGGACGGGAAGGGTTTCTTCCACATACTGGCCATCTTCATGGCGGTTATAATGGAATGTTACATGCAAGTGTCAAGCACTTTTTTACATCGTATGGTAAGGAGTTTTTTAGATCCATATCAGCCTGTACTGTATAAGTCTGGGTGCTTGAACCGGTAGGATTCCCCGCGGAAAGAATAGCATCTTGCGTGGCGCAGTATCCGGTCCAGCATGGCAGTGGTGAGGACGGGATTCCCCATCATTTCTGCCCAGTCCACGATCTTTTTATTTGTGGTAAAGATGATGGAACTGCTCTCATAGGTATCACTGATAAAGGTGAAAAACCTGTTTGTCTGGCCGCAGCTGATCGGGGTATACCCGATCTCATCTATGATGATTAATTGTGCTATCCTGATGTTGCGGAGGCGGAAACCGGCTGCCCGTTCTGTCTCTGCTGTGTCGAGGATTTTAACCAGGTTTATCATCTTCTCAAAGCATATGGTATAGCCGTTGTTGATTGCCTGCAGGCCAAAGCCACACGCAACCATGGTTTTACCAAGGCCAGGAGGCCCCGCAAACACCAGGTTGCCGCGGTTATCCAGCCAGGACAGCTCCTTCAGTGTGGACAGCTGTGCCGCTGTAATTCCGGACTCAAGCTCATCCGGCTCAAACTCCTCCAGGGGCCGGATGTTTGGCGGGAAGTGGGCGGCGGAATAGTTCCGCTTCCTGCGGCGCTCATTGCGCCCTTTCACCTCAGTCTCAAGGACTGCCAGCAGAAATTCCCTGTGTGAGGTATCCTGTGCATCCGTGGTTTCCAAAAGGTCAGGGAGCATACTGGATGCATGCTTCAGGGAGAAGGCATCGAGCAGGGCTGTGAGCTGCTGGACCGGGATATGTTCAGTATCCATGCTCCTTAAGATTTCACGGTTCTTACTGCCGCCTCCTTCCCCGCTGTGCGTTCCGAAAACGCCTTTGCATATACGGAAAGGCCCGTATAGCTGACATCCCTCGTGGGGATCTGCGCGCGGCTGTCATCTGTCTTCAGGCTGCGCCCTGCCTTAGCAAGGTCAAAGATTACTTTAAACTGTGAAAACTGGTAGCGGTACTTCGCACAGCATTCTTTCATCATCTGGGCGACCAATATGGAAGAGAGCAACTCAGCATATTATCGTGTCGATGAAATAAAGGAATTATTTGAAAAATTTTCGAGAAAACTGGTAGGGCTGAAAACACGTGCTTCAAAGGGTTTTATTGATTCGGAAAAGCCATTGTTCGCTGCTATAGAGATGGCTGAGAATATCGGTTGTCCACTGGTAGTTCATGCCAATGATCCGGTAATCTCCATGGAAGAATTGGCCGGGATGTTGCGGCCGGGAGACATTCTATGTCATGTTTATCATGGAATTGGCGACACGATTCTGAATGAACACGGAAAGGTAAAGGATGGTATTTTGAAAGCACGCGAACGAGGTGTCCTTTTTGATGTTGCACATGGAAGAGGTAATTTTAATCTTCATGTTGCAGGAACAGCTATCGCGGATGGTTTTATACCTGATATCATAAGCACGGACATGACCGTTTTTGTGCGAAATCAGGCACCGGTATATTCCCTTCCGTATGTGATGTCGAAAATACGTTGTCTCGGTGTACCGTGGACAGAGGTATTTCGAGCAGTTACTTTGACTCCGGCACATTGGCTGGGTGAATCTCAAAAAGCCAGTCTTGTTGTGGGCACAGAAGCAAATCTGGCAATTTTTAAAATAAAGAAAAGAATCATTCGATATGAGGATGCCTTTGGTAATTCTTTTGATGGTAATGAAATTTTGCTTCCTCAGATGACAGTGGTAGGAGGTGAAATCCTGTTTAGACAGACAGAATTTCAGTAAAAGATAAACAAAAGTGAGATTTTTAAAGAGAAATCAGGATTCCCTGTAAAATGGGAAATCCTGATTTCTTGTAATGAAGGTGGGAGTGTTGGAAGACTCGGAATACCATTCAGAGTACTTTATCTATTGAAAGCACCGTGTGGTGAGCACGGAGTTGTGAGAGGATGGTGAATGGTCACTACATTTTGTTCGGCTCGATTAGGTGAATGCATCATTTTGCTCAGTGGTTCCAAAATGGATACATTTTATAAAAAAACAAAAAATACGGAAACAATGCAGGCACCATCTCCGCGGAAAAAACAAAAGCCAGTGTTTTTTTGTTCATCAAGTGTATTATATGCAAATATCGGCGAAAATGTAAGGATTAATTGCGATATTTATTGCAGACTGTTGAAGCAAAAAGCGGTGCTTTTATGCTTATATTTAGGAGAAATTAAGATTGCATCGAATTTTAGCCGGAAGAGAGATGTCGGCGATCTGCATTAAATGAGATTTGACAGGCGAATACTTCTGTGTGGCAGAGTGGCAAATTGACGGAACAAACCGGATCTGTTATCATGGATGGAACGATTCATTGAGGAATCATTCATTTTAGAAATTGAAGTGAAGGAGGACTGTATGAACAGAAAGTCTGTGATTCGTGATTATCTGAGGATTGTAATTGGCGCGAGCCTGATGGGTTTTGCAATCAAGAACATTTACGATCCGGTGGGGCTTGTGACAGGAGGGTTTTCCGGCCTTTCGATTATTATCAAGGATCAGCTGGGAATCGAACTCTGGATTACAAACACTGTGCTGAATATACCTCTTTTTCTGGCGTCATACCGGATCAAGGGATGGCATTTTATCAAGCGGACGCTGGTGGCGGCCGTAACGCTGTCTGTTTCACTTTATGTTATCCCTGAAATTACATTTTTGACGGATGATCTGCTTCTGGCAGCGTTGTTTGGCGGAATCATCAGCGGGCTGGGTGCCGGTCTGGTCTTTGTGAGTCAGGCGACGACAGGGGGAACCGATATGCTGGCGGCTCTGATCCAGCGAGGATTGAAGCAGTACAGTTTGGTACAGATCATGCAGGTACTGGACGCGGTGATCGTGCTGGTCGGCGCGGGTATCTTTGGTATCCGTTACGCGCTCTATGCGCTGATCGCAATTTTCGCAGTGACGAAGGTTTCCGACAGTCTGATTGAAGGTATGAAATTTTCCAAGGCGGTGTTTATCATCTCGGAGAGAAGTGAGGAGATCGCGGAGACGATTCTGTATGATATGGATCGTGGTGTGACAGGCCTAGACGCCACGGGAATGTATACCGGAATGTCGAAGAATGTCCTGCTGTGTGTGGTGTCGAAAAAAGAGATCGTACCGCTGAAGGAACTGATTGCGGGGAAAGATCCGCGGGCGTTTGTGATCGTGACGGATGTCAGAGAGGTGCTGGGAGAAGGATTCATTGAAGAAAGTATTTAAATATGTAGATTAACAGAACAGATCAGCTGATGAGAAGATTTTAAATATATTTTGCGAAGCAGCTGATCTGTCATTTCTGAAATAAAAATTTTATGTATGTTTGAAAGCACTCAGGAATCAGTGAGGGGAGGAAGTGATAGTAAGATCACAGCCCAAAGCATTCACGATTTTTAACAATGTATCAAGCTGTGGCATTGTTTTCTTGCTTTCCAGTCGTGCAATGACAGATTGTGTAAGACATGCGGCGTGAGCCAGTTCTTGTTGTGTCATGCCCTTGCTATGGCGCTGTTCGATTAGTAGATCAATAATAAAAGCACAGTCTTCAGGCATTGGAAGAACCTCCTGCAGGGATGCTGCATTCGTAAAGGTGTTCCGGCGCGATATCGATATCTTCATTCCATGTGACAGTGCCGCAATCTGCTTTTGCATTCATAAAGAAGTTCAGATTATTTAATGGTAGGTAGATTGTCTTTTGTAATAGTGGTCGGGCATCGTAAATTCGCTTTTCTCCGGTAACGAAAGTGAGAAGCAGGGTATAATCTGGGCGGGGCTGTACATTGGTTACAACCCATATGGGATTTTTAATCATATAATTTTCTCCTTCGTGTAATAAGGTGCTAATCAATCATCGCAGAGGTTCTATTTTATAGAGAGGTTGTTCATCTATTGCAAGTTCCCAGTTTGCAATCAGTTCATCTTTATGTAACTCTGCCCAGGCTGCAATAAATTTTTGTTGTTTTCGTGGCATATCTCCGTCGAGCAGGTCTCCCTCCATATTGAAAACGCCATTGTATCCCTGGTAAGATGCGTGAAAGTGAGGAGGATTATGTTCTCCGTTATTGTACATGCGAATAATAATACCTAAAAACATTGATATTGTAGGCATAAGCTTTACCTCCTTTACAGGTTCAAATTATAGCAAATTTGCTATAGAAAGTCAAGACGCAGGGAGAATGTGAAGGAGAGTGGAATGAAAAGGACGCGTTACGATTTGCTCAGAATGAATTCATAAATTTGTTTATTGCGGTCATTGAATGATCTTGATATACTGGATTATAGATCAGACGGAAGCCTTAATGATGCGTTTGGGAAAGCAGGAAGCATTTATTTTGCTGGAACAGCTGCATCTGGATATTCAGGGAGGAATGATGAGGATGAAAAAACGGGTGTTTTTTTTATTGACGGCATTTTTGAGCTGCGTCATGCTTGGCGGCTGCAGCGTTGATTCGTCAAACGGGTCGGACGTTGTTTATGTGCAGAGTGCGGAGGAGAACAATCATGTTACCATCAATACCAAAGAGACCGTGAAGGTGACGCCGGATATGGCAAAGGTTGAATTTGCCATCCGGACAGAGGATGAGAGTGCGGAGGAATGCCAGCAGGAAAACACAGAGAAGCTGGACGGACTGCTCGCTTATTTAAAGGAAAGCGGAGTTGCAGACGAGTCCATTCAGACGGCCGGATTTTCGCTGAATCCGCGTTATAACTGGATTGAAAATGTGAGAAAACTGATCGGATATGAGATGACAACAGAGATCACTGTCAGCGATATCGAGATCTCTCAGGTGGGTGGTATTCTCTCTGGCGGCATACAGGCCGGAGCCAACGAGATAGAATCGGTTTCTTATTATGCGAGTGGATATGATGCGGCATATGAGGAAGCGCTTACTAAGGCAGTGCAGAGCGCCCGTAAGAAAGCAGAGGTGATCGCTGCCGCGGACAACTGTCAGATCAAGGGGCTTCTGAGTGTAGAGGAATACAGCGACAATCAGTCGGGCAGGTATATCAGTTCGGGACTGCGAAGTGCTAATGCGGAGGAAAGCCTTAGTCTCAGCAGTTATGATGCCGCTGATATGAGCGTAATGGCGGGAGAGATGGAAGTTACGGCCAGTATTCAGGCGGTGTTTCGTCTGGTGAGTGAGTAGGCTATGATAAAAATATTATAATATCTTGGAAAGTCAGGAGGATTTCTGAATATGAAAATCAGAGAACTGGTTGAGTTAAACCGCAGTTACCGTGGGTATGATGAATCACGGCGGATTTCACGCGAGGAGCTGGTCGAACTGGTGGAGTGTGCGAGACTCTGTCCGTCAACGGTGAATATCCAGCCCTTAAAGTATTGTCTTGTGTTTGAAAAGGAGGAGGTTGACCGGCTGCAGAAGGAGACCAATTGGGCGAAGGCACTGCGGGAACTTACTCTCCCTCATGAGGGCATGTGTCCGACTGCTTTTATCGTGATCTGTCAGGATACCAGAGTTGATGTGGCTATGAATAAATTCCTGCGGGATATCGGCGCAGTGGCCCAGACCATGCTTCTGGCAGCAGTCGAGAAGGGACTGGGTGGTTGTATGATCGGCAACTTCCGCGCAGGGGGAGTCCGTGAAGCACTGAATCTGCCGGAATCGATCGTGCCGATGCTGGTCGTGGCGTTCGGGAAGCCTGCAGAGAAGATTGTACTTACGGAGATCGCAGACGGAGAGAGCACGATGTATTATCGGGATGAAAATGACGTTCATTATGTTCCGAAACGAAAGCTGGAGGATATTATTCTGTAATTTCCGTCAAACGCCAGATGGTTATAAAACATTATAAAATCGTAAGAAAACAGGGATTGCGCAATCCCTGTTTTCATGCTATAAGTGTATTAACAATATTAATACACTTATAAAAACGAGAACCTGAAGACGAGAGGAGGGAGAATATTTGTGATATTACTGGATTATAAGGACAGCCGGCCCATCTACGAGCAGGTGGTCGAGGGACTCCAGAGGTTGATGCTTCTGGGAGTGCTGGAGGAAGACAGCCAGATGCCGTCGGTGCGAAGTCTGGCGATGGAGCTGTCGATTAACCCCAATACGATTCAGCGCGCATACGGCGAGCTGGAGCGGCGCGGATGCATCTATACGGTGAAAGGCCGTGGAAGTTTTGTCGGCAATATCGAGAATCTGCGTGAGAAAGAGAAAGAAGCGATCGCCGGGAAGATGGAGGCGCTGGCGGAGGAAGCCGCGGGGCTTGGTATGGATGGTGAGAGCTTTATCGAAATGGCAAGGCAGGCGGGTGAGAAGATGAAAGGAGGGATCAAACGATGATAGAGGCGGTAAATCTGACAAAACGTTTTGGCGATATCACAGCGGTCGATCATATCAGTGCGGCGATTCGCGACGGCAGTGTGTTTGGCCTGATCGGAACCAACGGCGCGGGAAAGAGCACTTTTCTGCGGATGGCAGCCGGTGTGCTGAAAGCTGATGAGGGAACGATTACAGTCGATGGTATCGGTATCTATGAAAATGAAGAAGCGAAACGGCGTTTCTTTTATATTTCCGATGAACAGTATTTCTTTGCGAACGCAAATCCGGGAGATATGATGCGCTATTACCGGATCGTGTATCCCGGATTTGATGAGAAGAGATTCCATGATCTGATGAAAAATTTTGATCTGGATGAGAACCGTAAGATCAATACTTTTTCCAAAGGGATGAAAAAGCAGGTGTCCGTAATCTGCGGGATCTGTTCGGGGACAGATTATCTTTTCTGCGATGAGACCTTTGACGGGCTGGATCCGGTGATGCGTCAGGCAGTAAAGAGTATCTTTGCGAATGATATCGAGGAGCGGGGACTGACACCGATTATCGCGTCGCACAGCCTGCGCGAACTGGAGGACATCTGCGATCATGTGGGGCTGCTTCATAAAGGCGGTATCCTGTTAAATAAAGATCTGGACGAAATGAAGATGAATCTGCATAAGGTTCAGTGTGTGCTGGCGCCGGAGATGACAGGGGCAGATGTGCCGGGACTGGATATTGTAAAGTCCGAGAGCCGAGGGCGTCTGCTGACGCTGACCGTCCGGGGCGATATGGAAAGTGTTGAGGCGGCAATCAGGGCTGTGAACCCGGTATTTTACGAGACAATCCCCTTATCTCTGGAAGAAATATTTATCAGCGAAACGGAGGTGGCTGGTTATGACATCAGGAAATTTATTGTTTAAACTGATGAAAGAAGACTGCAAGGGCAGGATCTGGGCGATCGCGCTGACCACGCTTGGGAGTATCTTCTGCTATCCTGTGATGGCGGCGCTTCTGGCTAATAACATGAATAACTATCTCAGTTATGAGAAAGCGCTGAAAATCTATACACAGGATGTTACGGCTCTGCTGGATTTCGGCGGCGGCGCTACGATTATATGGATGCTGGCGGCGGCACTGATCTGCGGGATGAGCAGTTTTGCGTACCTGAATTCCAAAAGTAAGGTGGATTTTTACCATAGTATCCCGGTGCGCAGAGAGAAGATTTATCTGGCGAATTATATCAATGGAGTGCTTTTTCAGGCGCTCCCCTATGTCGTGTCAATGGCGATCGCGGTGATGATTGCGGCAGGGAATGGCGTATCGATGGGACTGCTGGTTCCGCTGGCTGTGCGCTCATGTGCCCTGAACCTGATTTATTTTCTGTTGATCTATTCAACGGTAGTGATCGCGGGGATGCTGACCGGTAATATTGTGGTAGAATTCTTTGGAGCGATGGTATTTCTGTTTTATATACCGATTTTCTTTTCGGTGCTGCAGGGATGTTATTCAACCTTTTTCCGGACTTTTTATTCGGTCGGGAGTGAACAGCAGTTTTTTGAAAATGGCAGCCGGATCTCGCCGATCATGGAGTACATTTACCAGATCGAACGATATGGAAAAGGCGAGAGTGTGGCCGGAGCCGCTGTTATGGCTCTTGTGATATCCGCGATTCTCGCAGTTCTGGGCATGCTGTTGTATCAGAGGCGTCCGTCCGAGGCGGCGGGCAAAGCGATGGCATTTCGCATTAGCCGACCGATCGTAAGGATTCCGATCTGTCTGCTTTCCGGTCTTGCGGTGGGACTGCTATTCTGGTCGATGCAGAATTCTGCGGGATGGATGATTTTTGGCGCGGTATGCGGCGTGGTGATCTCGCACTGTGTGATGGAAATTATCTATCATTTTGATTTTAAAAAGCTCTTTTCTCATAAGGTCCAGATGACTGGCTGCGCAGTTGTATCGGTCGCAGTGCTGTCCATTTTCCAGACGGATTGGCTGGGGTATGATACCTGGCTGCCGGAGGAGAGTCAGGTGAAGGAGACGGCGATCCAGATCAGTTTGTTAAATGACTGGGTATCTTACGGTTCGATTACCTATACGGAGGAGCGCGGGTATTACTGGGAAAGTATTTATTATTATAATACACCGGGTGTGCTGGAACCGGGACGGATGAGCTGTGGGAAGATACCGGAGGTACTTTCGATCGCGGAGTCCGGCATCCGCCAGACGATGGAGCGCAAGCAGGAGAAGACTTATTACGATGCAAATGAGGAAATCGAGGAATCAGCAGCCGCCGCTACCGCTGTCATTGGAGGCGCGGATGGGCCGACATCGATCTTCCTTGCGGGAAAGGTGTCAGAAGAGGAACCGGTGCAGGAGTGGGGCGGTACAGGGAATGTGACGGTTCGTTATGAACTGACGAACGGACGTCAGGTATACCGGACTTATTATATGAGCCTGGCGGATGTGATCGCGGATGTGGACGCGGTTTATCAGGATCCGGGATATCTCGCGGCGACCTTCCCGGTGATGGAACGGACAGCGGACGAGATGGGGATCGTGCGCTACCGGGAGGCCGAAGGCGAAGCAGAATTTGCCCTGCCGGACCTGACGGAGGCGGAGAAGGAAGAGCTTCTTACCACATGGCAGAGAGAGTACGGAGAATTGACGATGGAGAAGATGGCGGATGATGTGCCGATTGGCCTGATCCAGTTCTCGACAAAGGAATATGAGACGGCGTTAGAATGGCTGGCGCAGCCGGAAAATAAGAGCTATGGTTATATGGAGGATCTGTCTTATCGGGATTATTATCCGGTATATGCCTGCTTTACTGATACGGTCGCTTTGCTGAAAAAACATGGCATTACACCGGGGGGATACTGGAACGATCTTAAGCTGAACTCGGTCATCATCTATGATTATGACAGTAATTATGAATATGGTGTCAAGTCCGTGGAGATCAAGGATCCGGAGCAGCTGGAACAGCTTCGGGGCGTATTGAAGGATATGAACCGGAAATATTATGACTGTATCTATACTGCAGATCCGATCGACGCTTCGGTTCGCTATGAAAAAGCGGACGGCAGTGAAGGCTATCGCGGGATGTGCTTCCCGAAGGGGCAGGTACCGGAGTTTGTGAAGCAGGCACTGGCGGAGGCGGAGTAATGAAACAGAATATTTGACAAGCTCTGGGAAATACGATACACTATAACGGATAATGACAGGACTTTTGTTGACATAATAAACAGGAGGCACAGCCTCCTGTTCGATTATATTTTTGGAGGTTGTGATGAATCAACATGATGAAGTAGAGATCCGGCATCTGGCGGGACAGATTTTGAAGGATTATGACCAAGGACGGGTGATCGACAAGATGGAGCTGTACGATCAGCCGGATAAAGAGGCGATTGTGGAGATCATTAATAAGCTGATCTCGATTGTCTATCCGGGATATTACCGGGATCGGTTTTATAAGATTTATGATGCGAAGACGCATCTGTGTGTGATGATCGAAGATGCGATCTTCCGGCTGAGCAAGCAGATCCGCATGGTGCTTCCTTATGGGGAAGAATTTGCCGGTTTGTCTGATGAGGAGCGTTCGCAGAAGGCACAGGAGCTGACGCATGCGTTTTTTAAGAGGATTCCCAAGATCAGGGAGTATCTGGACACGGATCTGCAGGCGATTCTGGACGGGGATCCGGCGGCGCGCAACAAGGATGAGATTATCCTTGCATATCCGGGATTTTTCGCAATTACGGTTTTCCGTCTGGCGCATGAGCTGTTTGAACTGAATATACCGATGATTCCGAGGATTATGACGGAACATGCGCATAGTCTGACAGGCATCGATATCCATCCGGGGGCTACAGTGGGGAAATATTTTTTTATCGATCATGGCACAGGGATCGTTGTCGGTGAGACGACGGTGATCGGGGAACATGTCAAGCTCTATCAGGGCGTGACGCTCGGTGCGCTGTCGACCCGCGGAGGGCAGAAGCTGAAAGGGGTTCGGCGTCATCCGACGATCGGAGATAATGTTACGATCTATGCGGGAGCTTCGGTGCTGGGAGGAGAGAGCGTGATCGGGAAAGACAGCGTGATCGGCAGTAACGTATTTATTACGAGCTCGATCCCGGAGGGCACCAGCGTCAGCGTCAAGAGTCAGGAACTGCGGATCCGTCGGGGCTGGGGGGTCCCGGATTCTGAGAGTGAGCTGGAACAGACGGAGAACTGGTCCGATACCATATAGGGATATTATAAGCTGAAATATTTCCTTACGCGCCCTTGCGCATAAGATAAAGGGAATGAGATGAAATATCTGGAAAAACACCCGCTTCCTGTGATTACGGTTGGAATCATCGGGATCTCGATGTCGAGTATATTAGTAAGATACTCGCAGGCACCATCAGTTGTAACGGCAGCTTACCGGCTGTTGTGGACAGTATTCTTTATGACGCCTGTGGTACTGGGAAAACCGGTTTACCGGAAAGAACTGCGTACGGTAAAATGCCGTACGGTTTTGCTTTGCTGCGTGAGCGGAGTCGCGCTGGCGTTTCATTTCGCGCTCTGGTTTGAATCGCTTTTTCAGACTTCCGTTGCGAGTTCTACAGCGATTGTCTGTACAGAAGTAATCTGGGTGGCGCTGGGTTATTGCTTCTTTATGAAAGGGAAAATCAGTGTGCGCGCGGCGGCCGCGATTGCTGTTACCGTAGCGGGAAGTCTGCTGATTGCGTTTTCGGATGCGTCGTCCGGAGGAGGCGGGCATTTATTTGGAGATATTCTCTCACTTCTGGCGGCGGTCGCTGTGGCGATTTATACCCTGATCGGAAAAGAAGTGCGGAAAACGACTTCCACGACGATTTATACTTATCTGGTCTACGTCAGCTGTTCGGTGGTGCTGGTGGTCATGATCCTCATACAGGGAGAGAGCCTGACCGGATACGGCATGGATTCGGTGGTTGTGGGAGTCCTGCTTGCGCTTTTCAGCACAGTTCTGGGACACAGTATATTCAGCTGGTGTCTCCGTTACCTGTCTCCGGCCTTCGTGTCGGCCTCTAAACTCTGCGAGCCTGTATTTGCTTCTGTTTTTGCGGCGATTCTATTTGGCGAGATCCCGGCGGCACTGCAGGTTGTGGGAGGAGTGATCATCCTGGGAGGAGTGATCGGGTACTCGCGGATCGAAGAGGAGGAGACTATAAAATCCGAACGGGAGGCAGAAATTTATGAATCATAAGATCAGCATCACGGTATTGATCGAAAACACATCGGATGGCATTCTTGCCTGTGAGCATGGGTTAAGCCTGCTGATCGAATACGCCGGAAAGCGGATATTGCTGGACGCGGGAAGTACCGGTGCTTTCTGTGAGAATGCGGATGTTCTGGGTATTTCGCTGGTCGGGCTCGATGCGTGTGTTCTGTCGCATGGACATTATGATCATGCCGGAGGCTTTGAGAAAATCTTTCTTCTGGATCCGGCTGAGAAGGTATATGCGCGGAAAGAAGCACTGGGCGTTTATTTATCATCTGGGAGAGAGATGTATGAGATCGGAGTGCCTCAGAATGTAGCATCCTACCGGGAGAGGTTTATTCTGGTAGATGGTATCAGAGAAATTCTGCCCGGAATCGTCCTTGTACCACACGATACCAGGGGACTTGACCAGATCGGAGAAAAGACCGGACTGTATAAAAGGCAGGATGGTCAAATCCTTCCGGATGATTTTGCACATGAACAGAGTCTGGTGATTGACACGGACAGGGGTCTGGTTATTTTCAACAGCTGTTCTCATGCAGGTGCGGCCAATATCATACGAGAAGCAAGAGCGGCTTGCGGACAGAAGAGAGTCTGCGCATATGTTGGCGGATTGCATATGAAAGAAGAAAAGGATCATAAAGAAATCTGTATGTTTTCCGATGAGGAGATCGATAAACTGTGTCAGGTTTTCCGACAGGAGGTGACAGAGCAGATTTATACCGGACACTGTACCGGTACACTGGGATTTGAAAAGCTCTATAGCCGACTGGGAGATCAGGTACACAGACTTTCAACGGGATTGAGGTTTGAATTGTAAATCACAGTTTTATCGGATGATGGATAAGGAATTTTAATGAGAGTATTTGATAATTGAGAAAAATACATCATAGACAGGGTTGACAAATACCCTGCCGGGGTATAAGATAGAAAATACCCCGGCGGGGTATTTTGCGTGTGCATAGGAGAGATATTTACAGACGAGGAGGCGAACTGTTTGGAAGAAGAAAAGACCGGCTGCAATTGTGAGAAACACACGATACGTACTGAGGAAGAACGTCGCAAGCTGATGAACCGCTTAAGCCGTATCGAAGGCCAGATCCGCGGCATCAAAGGGATGCTGGAGCGGGACGCGTACTGTCCGGATATCCTGACACAGTCGGCAGCCGTAAATGCGGCGGTCAACGCCTTTAATAAAGAACTGCTGGCAAGCCATATCCGCCACTGCGTGGTGCGCGACATGAAAGAAGGTCATGACGAAGTGATCGATGAGTTGGTGGCGACGCTGCAGAAGTTAATGAAGTGATAAAAAAGCAGCAGGAGGAGTAATACATGGGAAATATTATTATCATAGCAATTCTATTAATCGTGGTCGCGCTGGCGGCAAAGAGCGCACTGGGGCACTATAAGGGCGGCGGTGGCTGCTGCGGCGGAGGAGGAGAGATCCTGCCGGAGAAAGAAAAGATTCTGGAGAATCCGGTCATCGGTAAGAAAATCATGCATATCGAAGGAATGCACTGCGTGAACTGCAAAAACCTGATCGAACGCCAGATCAACCGCATCGCCGGCGCATCCTGTCAGGTCGATCTGAAAAAAAAGATCGCCGTAGTCTCTTATGACAGGGAACTGGACGAAGCCGAACTGAAACGAACAGTAGAACGTCAGGATTATAAGGTGACAGAGATCGAGACGGTGAAAGCTTAAGGATCTGATACGAAATTTCTCGTAGACTGACAGGAATATATAAAGTATGTCAATAAAGTAGTCCCTGAGAGGAAAACATATCCGCAGGGGACATTTTTCACGTCGGCACTTAGTGAGCAAGATGCTTTTCTTGCGAACTTATGCCTTAGTGTATCCATATGACGTGCCAGTGACACGTCATATGGAGTACTGCTACGTGAAAACCTGAGCGCAAGCGGTCCCCGGAGGATATGTTTTCCTCTCAGGGACAGGCGAATCGCCGACAACGCAATTTCCAAATTTCACAGAAGGGAGATCCAACATTTAAATGGAGCAATATAATGTTACAGGCATGAGTTGCGCCGCATGTAGCGCACGGGTAGAAAAAGCTGTATCCAAAGTGCCCGGCGTCACCGCCTGCTCCGTAAGCCTTTTGACGAACTCAATGGGAGTTGAAGGCAGCGCGGCAGTGTCAGAAATTATTCGTGCGGTAGAAGAAGCCGGATACGGCGCGTCAGTCAAGGGCGCTGCGGCAGGCGCGTCCAACCGTGCGGCTGCCGATGAGGATGCATTAAAAGACCGCGAGACGCCGGTATTAAAGCAGCGCCTGATCGCTTCGCTGGGATTCCTGCTTGTCTTAATGTATTTTTCCATGGGCCATATGATGTGGGGATGGCCGCTGCCCAGCTGGTTTGACGGCAATCATGTAGCGATGGGATTGGTGCAGATGATTCTCGCGGCGATCGTCATGGTGATCAATCAGAAATTTTTTATTAGCGGGTTTAAAAGCCTGCTGCACCGCGCTCCCAATATGGATACGCTGGTAGCGATGGGCTCCATGGCGTCCTTTGTCTGGAGCGTATACGCGCTCTTTGCGATGACGGATGCTCAGGTATACGGCGACATGGACGCGGTCATGACCTATATGGACGAATTCTATTTTGAGTCCGCGGCGATGATTCTGACTTTGATCACAGTAGGGAAGATGCTGGAGGCACGCTCCAAAGGCAGGACGACCGACGCGCTTAAGAGCCTGATGAAGCTGGCGCCAAAGACCGCGGTTATCCTGCACGGCGGAGAAGAAGTCACAGTGCCGATTGAACAGGTGCATAAAGGCGATATTTTTATCGTTCGTCCGGGAGAAAACATCCCGGTGGACGGTGTAATCGTGGAGGGCAGCAGCGCAGTCAATGAGGCGGCGCTGACCGGCGAGAGTATTCCGGTAGATAAGGTGTCGGGAGACCTGGTTTCGGCTGCTACGGTGAACCAGTCCGGCTTTATCCGCTGTGAGGCGACAAGAGTTGGCGAGGATACGACGCTTTCCCAGATCATCCGTATGGTCAGCGATGCGGCGGCGACCAAGGCGCCGATTGCCAAGATCGCGGATAAAGTGTCGGGTGTCTTCGTGCCGACGGTGATCACGATCGCAGTCATCACGACGATCGTCTGGCTGTTGGCGGGACAGGATTTTGCGTTCGCGCTGGCGCGGGGAATCTCGGTTCTGGTGATCAGCTGCCCATGCGCGCTGGGTCTGGCGACTCCGGTGGCGATTATGGTAGGAAACGGTCTGGGAGCGAAAAACGGTATCCTCTTTAAGACCGCAGTCTCTTTGGAGGAGGCTGGTAAGATGCAGATCGTGGCGCTGGATAAGACCGGTACGATCACCAGCGGCGAACCGAAAGTGACCGATCTGGTTCCGGCGAACGGATTTACTGTAAATGAACTATTGACGGCGGCTTATGCGCTGGAAAGAAAGAGTGAGCATCCGCTGGCAAAAGCAATTCTGGCAAAGGCCGAGGAGACCGGAGCACAGCCGGAAGATGTCGAAAACTTCCGGGCGCTGCCGGGCAATGGCCTGACGGCATTATGGCATGGGGAGAAGCTGACCGGCGGCAGTCTTAAGTTTATCAGTGGTCAGACTTCGGTGAGCACGGCGTTGCAAAAGCAGGCAGAGGATCTGGCCGATCAGGGCAAGACTCCGCTGCTGTTTATGAAGGGCAGCAGTTTGATCGGTATTATCGCTGTGGCGGATGTGATTAAAGAAGACAGTTCGCAGGCAGTAAAAGAACTGCAGGGCATGGGAATCCATGTCGTGATGCTGACCGGTGATAATGAGAAGACAGCGCGTGCGATCGGCGCACAGGCCGGAGTGGACGAGGTGATTGCCGGTGTCCTGCCGGACGGCAAGGAAAGTGTGATCCGTAAGTTAAAAGAGCATGGCAAGGTGGCGATGGTCGGTGACGGCATCAATGACGCTCCGGCGCTTACCCGCGCAGATATCGGCATCGCGATCGGCGCGGGCACGGATATCGCGATCGACGCCGCAGACGTGGTCCTGATGAAGAGCCGATTAAGCGACGTCCCGGCGGCGATCCGTTTAAGCCGCGCGACATTAAGAAATATCCATGAAAATCTTTTCTGGGCGTTCTTTTACAATGTGATCGGGATCCCGCTGGCGGCCGGTGTCTATATCCCGCTCTTTGGCTGGAAGCTGAACCCGATGTTCGGAGCGGCGGCGATGAGCCTGTCAAGTTTCTGTGTGGTATCCAATGCCCTGCGGCTGAATCTCTTCAAACTCAGGGATGTGAGCCGTGACAGAAAAGTGAAATCCGCGGTCGTATCATCGGTCTTTACCGAAGATGCGTCTGTGAATGATAAAGAAAATCAAAAAAAGGAGACGAGTGAAATGACAAAGACAATGAAAATTGAAGGTATGATGTGCGGCCACTGCGAGGCAAGAGTGAAAAAGACGCTGGAAGCAATCGAAGGCGTAGCCGGAGCAGAGGTCAGCCACGAGAAGGGAACCGCGGTAGTAAGCCTTAGCGTTGCGGTGGATGATGCAGTGTTAAAGAAAGCGGTTGAGGATCAGGATTATAAAGTGCTCGCAATCGAGTAAAAAGAAGGATAACGCCGTATTTGAGATCATCGAATACGGCATCCTTTTTAAGATCCAGACCGAAAAAAATATTTCTATATTTTATCAATAAAGTAGTCCCTGAGAGACATGAATATCTGTAGAGGACATTTTCCACGTAACGGTACTCGGAAGATATTCTTGTCTCTCAGGGACGGCCTGTCTGCTGAATACTGACAAAAAAGATTGATTTTATCCCTACATTTTAGTATAATTTGTCCATGAGGTAAGAACTATGGAGATGAAATTAACAGCAACGCAAAAACAGACGCTCTCCCCCAGAATGATTCAGTCGGCAGAAGTTCTGCAGATGAATAATCAGGAACTGGAGGCGTTTGTCAAAGAACAGGAACTGGAAAATCCTCTGGTAGAGATCGAACATGCCAGAGAGGAGACTGACCGGATGTCCGATATCCAACGCAAGCTGGAATGGCTGAATGCCACGGACGAGCAGAATCGGATTTACTACGGGGCGGAGCGGGATGAAGCCCGTGAGAACGGGGAATGGAATGTTGCCGCCAGAGAAGAAGAGACGCTGGCTGAGTATGTTTACTCGCAGATGACGCCGCTGTGCCGGGATAAAAGAGATGAGGAAGTATTGTATTATCTGGCAAATTCTCTGGACTCACGCGGTTATCTGGAGGAGGACGCAGACGCGCTGTGCCTGAAATTTGATCTGACAGAATCGGAGGCAGTTTCCTATATTGAGACTTTGCAGTCGGCGGAGCCGGCAGGCGTGGGAGCAAAGGATCTGGCAGAATGTCTGTCTCTGCAGCTGGCCCGGATGCCGAGGGATCTGCCGGTTGCGAAACGGATCGTACAGGAGTGCCTGGAACTGCTGGGACGCAATCAGATCCCTAAGATTGCTGCTGCTTTGGATATTTCTCTGGATGAGGTACGCAAAAACTGCGAACTCATTCGAAGCCTCAATCCGAAGCCGGGGAACGGTTTCAGCTCGCGGGAGAACCTGCATTACATACGCCCGGACGTTACTGTTGTTAAATTTGAAGATTATTTTCAGATTCTGTTAAATGATAACGCCTATCCGAAGATCGGGATCAACAGTTATTATTGTCAGATGCTTAAAGAGGACAATTCGGATGAAACAAGGGATTATATCAGCAATAAACTCCGGCAGGCGGAGTGGGTGATGAACTGCATTTCACAGAGAGGCACTACACTCACGAAAGTGACGGAGACCATCGTCCGGCTGCAGCAGCCGTTTTTTGAGAAGGGGCCGGGCAATCGCCGGCCGCTGCGGCTGCAGGATGTGGCGAAGGAGCTGGACATTCATGAGTCAACCGTGAGCCGTGCCGTGAGAGGGAAATATCTCCAGTGCCCGTGGGGAATCTACCCGTTAAATTATTTCTTTTCTAAAGCGGTGGGAAACTCAGAGACCGGGAAGGCGCAGACGCCGGAGAAGATCCAGGGAGCCATCCGGGAGATCGTGCAGAAGGAGGATAAGGTCTGCCCGCTCAGCGATCAGAAAATATGTGAACAATTAAAAGAGATGGGAGTATCGGTGTCCCGCCGGACAGTAGCGAAGTACCGGGGAGAGATGGGACTGCCGAATGCTGACGGAAGAAAAGTTTTTGGTTAGGAAACGGGATCCGAAAGACTAAACCATGTCACTACTCGTAGTGGCATGGTTTTTGCTTTTTAATCAGATATCAAAGAGGCTCCGAAATGAGTCAAATCAGAAAAGAAATGGAGTAATCGCGTATGGAAAACGAAATGGAGAAAAAGCTACCCGGTATCCTGATCTTGTCTCACGGTTCACTTTGCGAAGGACTGATCGGGTCGGCAAAAATGATTTACGGGGATTTTGATGGGGTGAAAGCAATGCCGTTTTATGACGGTTCCGACATCCGGGCCTATGGGGAAGCGGCGATGAGGGTATACGGCGAGATGCCGGAGGGATCGATCATTCTTTTTGATCTCTTTTGCGGTACGCCGTTTAATCAGGTGATGGAACATTGTGCACAGACGAGAATTTACGGGCTTTGCGGAGTGAATCTGCCGATGCTGATCGAAGCTTTGAATTTCCGGGAAAATCTTTCCGGGCAGGAACTGGTCGAAGCGGTTGCGCAATCCGGAAAGGAAAGTCTGGTGGATGTGAAAACATTCTTTGATTTTTCATAAAAAAGAGATTGGAGTGAATGCAATGAGTAAGCGTCGGGAGGATCGAATCCTTGAATTTGTCTTTCAACATGCGGATGAAGGCGTGACGGCGCAGCAGACCGCAGGCGATCTGGGGATTTGGCGCAATGATGCTTCGGTAGAATTAAATAAACTGGTAGAGAAAGGTCTTCTGCGAAGGGAAGGAAAGAAAAATGTGCGTTTCTTCCCGGCAGAAAGCGGTACGCCAGAACCAGACGCTGAGGGAACCGCCGTCCGGGCGCCGGAATGTTCTTCGGCCAATGCGAAATCCGCGGCAAACGAAGATGCGTTTTCCAAGCTGGTAGGGAGCAACGGAAGTCTGAAGCACCTGATCAGTATCGCGAAGGCGGCAGTCTCTTATCCGCCGTCCGGGCTGAACATGCTGATCACCGGGCCGACGGGGATCGGAAAAACAACCTTTGCCCGTACAGTCTGGGAATATGCAAATGAGATTCACGCGTTTGGCTGCAATGACAGAGAAGTGCCGTTTGTGCATTTTAACTGCGCGGAGTACGCAGACAATCCACAACTGCTTCTCTCGATTTTATTTGGATCGAAGAAAGGGGCGTTCACCGGTTCGATCGCGGACCGGCCGGGTCTGGTCGAAGAAGCAGACGGGGGCATTTTCTTTCTTGATGAAATTCACTGTCTGTCCGGTACGAGCCAGGAGTTGTTCTTTACTTTGCTGGATACCGGATATTTCCGGCGGGTAGGAGAAAATACAAAGAGAGAAACGCATTTTATGCTGATCGGCGCGACGACGAAACCGATTTCCAATACGACGCTGATCGATACCTTTGTCCGCCGGATGCCGGTTTTGCTGCAGCTGCCGACGCTTTCCGAGCGCCCGATGCGCGAGTGGCCGGAGTTTATCCGCAGCTTTTACGCACAGGAGGCAAAGCATATCGACCGGGCGATCTGCGTGAAACGAGACGTGCTCAATACACTGGTGGGTTATGCCGCGCGGATCAATCTGGGGACATTAAAGAACGCCGTTCAGCTCTCATGCGCGAAGGCGCTTTTAAAGGACGGGGCGTCAACGCCGGGAGGAGAAATTACGGTTACGCTTCATGATCTGTCTTTTCAGGTCCATTCGATCGCGTCCGACTTACCGCGGGAGATCGACCCGCGGGCAGACTGGTTTCAGACAGATATGCATGTGACGACAAGGGAACCGGCGAAATTTGATTCCGATGAGACGCTGCAGTTTGTCGATATCTATGACCAGGTTTTTCACCTGATCGATGAAGGCCGGAAAATGGGGCTGGCGGGCGAGGAACTCGGGCAGATGGTGATTCGCCAGATCGACCGTTATTTTGAGACGCTGGGGAGTGAATACGGTGCGGTGAACCAGGGACTGCTGTCGCTGGAACATGCCATCTCTCCGAAGATTCTGCCGGTGGCGATGAAGCTGATCAGCATGGCGGCGATCGAACTGGAACGTATCTATCCGCAGAAGACGCCGATTTTGCTGGCGATGCATCTGGAGCAGTATGTGAGTCGGGCGCGGTCCGGCAATCTGCTACTCCCGCCGAATATCCGGGAAATGGCCGACCGTTACCGGAGCGAGACCAGGTTTCTGGGAAAGCACAGAGAATGGCTGAGCAATCATCTGAACACAGGAATTACTGACGATGAGATTGGTTTTCTGGCTGCTTTTCTGAGCCAGACTGTGAGAAACCGCTGGAAACCGGATGTGCATATTACGATGATTTCCTGCAGCGGCAATGTCGCAGCAGGGATTGTGGGGTATGTCCGGTCGCTATTTGGCGCAGATCATGTTTACTGTGTAGAGAAAGACGCGATGCTGGGAGTGCGCAAAGCCTTTGAGATGCTTTGCTTTGACATCAAGCAGCATCACGGGGAGAAGGGCAATCTGATCTTTACCGATTGTCAGCAGTTCTGTGGTACAGAAGAAGCGTTATATGAGGCAACGGGCATTCCCTGCCGGGTGATTACTTTGCTGGAAGAACATATGGCGGTGATCGCGTGCCGCAATACGATGACGCAGCAGCTTTCCCTGGAGGATATGTATCATAAGACCATTGCTGATTACCGGGAGCAGATGGAGTGGTTTTTCCGGAGATCAGAGGAAGGATCTGCCGGTACGGACGCGGACAATGTCTCGCCCGGGGAACAGGTGATTTTTACGATCTGCGTTACCGGCTTTGGGAGCGCGGAACAGATGAGAAAATTTCTGGAGCAGGAGTTGCGCGAACAGGTTCCGTCGCTGCGCGTAGTCGCGGTCAGTTCTGTGGACGACGTGGGAGCGAAAGCCGCGGCATACGGGTCAGATCTCAAACTGATCGTAGGGACCGTGAACCCTGATATACCGGGAGTTCCGTTTATCCTCGCCGATACGGTATTTTCTCCAGCGGGAATTGACAAGATCAGGAATATCCTGACGGACTGGAGTATGCCTTCTTATATCGGCTGGATTCATGAGGAGCGGGAAGAGCCAGCCAGCCAGACACAGATTAATAATTTCTGTGTACTTGCGCCGAGTGTGGATCGGGAGACAGGAACGCAGTGTATATCCGAGGCGATCCGGATTCTGGAGAGAGAAGTTTATAAGAATAAACTGCCGGATAACATCGAGCTGCGTATTTTTATGCATGCGGCCAGCATGCTGGAACGAATTGTGAATGACAGCCCGCTCGAGTTGCTGGAAGAAGGGCAGGAGGAGATTTCCTGTTCCGAAAAGTGGTTTGCATATCTGAAGGAGATGCTGAACCGCTGCTTTGGTGCCGGGGGATTTCCGGTTTCTGATGCGGAATGTTTTTATTTTATGCTTACGCTTCCGGAAACGGACGAAGCATTCGGACAGAAGGAATGATCAGGAGCGACATAAAGTCGTATACGATAATAAAAAACGGAGGAAACCAGTTATGAAGAGCAGAGAAGTAACGATAGTCAATAAGATGGGGATCCATGCGCGCCCAGCCAGTGTATTTGTCAGAACTGCCATGAAATATCCCTGCGAAATCTATATTGAAAAGAATGGACGGAAATTTAGCAGCAAGAGTATGATGAAAGTTCTTTCCGCCGGAGTGAAATATGGGGAGAGTATCCGGATTATAACGGACGGACAGGGGGAAGACGAAGCCCTGGAAGCGCTTGCGTCGGCGGTAGAAAGCGGGCTGGGAGATCTATGACAGGTATCTGGTTGCGGATGTGGGATAAGGAGGCGGAGATATGCTGAGAAAAGCAGGTAACACGCTGGTGATCCCGGCTCTTTCTGCAGTGTTTTTTATCTGGCTGACCGTTCAGACGCGAAATGTAGTCTGCGGCGTCCTGGCACTGGTATTTGTATCGGCGTCGGTATCTTATGCGTATGAAATTCTGGTAAAGGGAGGGAGCGGCGGTGCATCGGAGCCGGTGCGGCACTATCATTACCCGGAAAACCGCAGGAAGGGGAGCGAACCGATGAGGATTCCGCGATCTTATGGCACATATCGCTCCCGCGATCCGGTGCAGAGATTCTTTTATGAGGTTTCGGGAGCCGAAGGCAGCCGCATCGTATATTTTCGTGAGGCGAAAGATGGTTTCCGCGTCTTTTGGGCACAGGCCAGGAAAACCGGCCGTACTTCCATGCTTCTTCCGGTCAGGGCGGAGGATCCGGATCAGCTGGTGGAGGATATTTTTGCCGGCAAATATTCTGTCCGGGATTATGAAGCCTGCGACCGGCTCCTCTCTGAAGCGGAAACCGGCTGTATCCAGCATCTGTTTGATTACGAGGCGAAGGAATATCAGGCGAAGATCGGAGAAAAGCATGTGAGCGCTTACCTTTACCGGAAAGGTTCGCGCAGGCCGCTGTCTGCCGGTCCTTATGCATATTTTATGCAGTATGTTTTACAGGAAACGGCGCGCCGGGGAATGACGGCTGCAGGATCGGACGGCAAAACGGACTTCTTGCCGGAAGAGTAGTGGCACGGTTTTTGCTATTATATAAAGGTAACTACTAATATGTATGAAAAAAATATAAAGGAAAGGAAGGATAGTACATATGTTAGTAAATGCGAGTGAAGTGTTAAATGCGGCTAAAAGGGATGGGTATGCGGTCTGCGCCCCCAACATTATCAATGTGGAGACCGGACGATGCATCGTGAACGCGGCGGAGGAGATCGGGGCCCCGGTTATCCTGGACATCCATTTTCATGGACCGTACGGGAGCTTTGCAGGGAAGAGATGGCTGAATGATTATGTCCAGCAGCTGAGTATCCTGGCGGATCGTTCACGGACTCCGGTTGTCATCCAGCAGGATCACGGTCCATGTTTTGAATCCTGGATCTGCTGCATCGCAGCGGGATGTACGTCGATCATGGCGGACTGCAGCGAGCTTCCTTATGAGGAGAACGTTCAGAAGGTTTCCGATCTGGTCCGGATCGCCCATGCGTGCGGAGTTAGCGTAGAAGCTGAGCTGGGACATGTAGGTCAGGGAAATAACTATGCGGTAGACGGCGTTACCAATCTGACGGATATCGATCTGACGGCGGAGTATGTGGAACGTACCGGGTGTGATTCCCTGGCAGTCGCGATCGGCACCGCGCATGGCATGTACAAGGGTACGCCGCACATCGATTTTGACCGACTGGAAGAGGTGAAGAAGATCGTGGATCTTCCGCTGGTTTTGCACGGAGGAAGCAGTACGGGAGACGATAACCTCTATCGGCTGTCGCACAGCGGTATCAATAAGATCAATATCGCCACGGATCTGCCGGCGGCAGGCATCGCGCATCTGCAGGAGGCAGAGAAGAGCGGCAAGCTTCCGCCATTCTTCAACGCGAAGGTGAATGCGTTCAATGAGGGCTTCACCGCGAAATGCCGTCATTATATGGAGCTGTTTGGTTCGGCAAATCGTTATTAAGGAAGAAAGAGGTTTTTCTTAAACGACAGAGAAAGAGAATAAAAATAACGATACGAAAAGGGGGAAATTCATATGGCACCTGATGCTGCAACATGGACAGCCACACTGGTGGCAAATCCGTCCACACTTCAATATTTTCTGATTGCGCTTTTATTTGGATGCGCGATTTCATTCGGACCGATTTATATGCTGTGTTATTCCCTGACACCGCCGCTGGTCCTTGGTTATGCGGTCGGTCTGATTCTGGGACATCCGATGGACGGCGCGATCCTCGGCGCTTATATCGGACTGATCTATATGGGCGTAATCTCCGTAGGAGGTACGCAGCCGTCGAACCCGATGATCGGGACGATCGTCGGAGTTGTGGTTGCTTTTAAAGGCGGCCTGGGATACGAGGCCGCGCTTGCGATCGCGGTTCCGGTAGGCATTGCGTTTGCTTCCCTGAGAAACTGGGTCAATACGCTGGCATGCTTCTTTACGGCAAACCTTGACCGTTCCGTAGAGAAACGTAATCCCGGAGCAATGTGGTTCTGGGGCGCCGCGAATATGTTCTTTAAAGTGGCAATTTTTACGGTCATGATGTTCCTGGTTATGGTGCTGGGAATCGATCAGATCTCGGCAGCGATGAACAATCTTCCCACCTGGGCGACTACCGGACTAAATGTAGCCGGTAATGCGCTTCCGGCAGTCGGTATCGGCCTCGGCCTGGTATTTATCGGCGGAAACGGCAAGATTTTCTATATGATTATGTCCTTTATCCTGTGCGAGTATCTGGGATTGAGTACGCTGGTGTTGGTAGTGCTCGCGGTCTGTGCGCTGGTGATCTATACCTATGGAAAGATTCAGAACGGAACGCTGGATTTGAGCTTCTTTAAGAACGCAGAGGTGAGAAAGAATCATATCCTTACCGCGAAGGACGCAATTAAGGCAACCTTTATCACTGAGAACTTTATTGAATGGGGAAATAACACCGCGACGAAGAACGCGGAGGCGATCATGCTTGGTCTTTCCACCGTTATGAAAAAGCTGTATCCGGGTGATGTTAATCGCCAGATGGAAGAACTGGAGAAGCATACGCAGTTTATCAATACCAACTATCAGTTTCTGGGCATGCTGGTCGCTCCTTATGTAGCGATGGAAGAAGAACGTGCGCTTGGCAATGAGAATATCACACCGGAGACAATCCGTGCGTTTGGTTCTTCGATGCAGGGACCGGTAGCGGCAATCGGAGATCCGATGGTACAGAGCGTTTACAATACGATTATTAAATCTGTCGGTATCAGTATGGTACTGGCAGGCAGTATTACCGGCGTTTACTTTACTTATTTCGGTTTTGTTATTTTTAAGGTAATAGCGGCGATTCTGATCGGCTGGCTGGGATATAAATATGGCGGCGCGTTAATCGAGAAGCTGTATTCATCCGGAGCTGCGAATTACTTTACGAATATCGCCGGGATTGTCGGCTGTGTCGCATTTGGTGCACTGGCTGCCTCAACGGTTAAGCTGAATCTGGGTCTGGTAATTGCGGACGTTAATTTACAGACTACGATGCTGGATGCGATTATGAAGGGAATCCTGCCTCTGGCTCTGACACTGGTCTGCTTCGGTATCCTGAAAAAGAGAAAAATGAGTACGGTTCTGCTGCTGTGCGTAGTATTCTTTGGCGCATTTGCTCTGGGCGCTCTCGGTATCTGTGCATAAATCGAAATCGATGGGAGAGCATGAGAATTCATAAGAATGACTGTGGAGGGATGTCCCGGATATCTCTCCGCGATCTGAAAAAGGAAAGGAAAGTGGACTATGATCATTTTTGCGAGAATTGACGAGAGACTTCTTCACGGGCAGGTCGTTATGAAATGGATCGGCGAGGTAAACGCGAAGCAGATCGTGATTGCGGACGACGCTGCTGCGGCAAATCCGGTGCTGGTGAATCTGTTTACCAGCATCTCTCCCAGTGGAGTAAAGGTATATGTGCATTCGGTTAAGGACGCGGCAGAACTGCTGTGCAGCGATGAATTTAAAGGATCGGATACGCGGGTTATGATCCTGGCCAAGACGCCGCTCGCGTTTGTACAGCTGCTGGATAACGGTGTAGAGCTGAAGGAGCTGAATGTCGGAAATATGGGCGGAGGTTCCGGAAGAAAGAAGATTGTAAGAGGCTATTTCTATGCGACGGACGAGGAAATCGCGCAGTTAAAGAGCATCGACGCACGAGGCGTTTATGTCTATGGGCAGAATATCTGCGATATGGATTCCAAAAAACCGTTAAAGAAGCTGGTAAAATAACCGTATCCATAATCGGATGCAATCAGGTTAAAAATTGACCCTGATAAAATAAAGATGAGGAGGAACAGAGCTTTGATTCCGGAAAAAATGAAAGCAGTGGTGGTGACCGGCGTACATGAGGTCACGATCCATGAATATGAGATACCAAAATACAGCGATGATCAGCTTTTAATTAAAGTGATGCGTTCATCGATCTGCACGATCGACCAGCGCCCATATGATGGGAAAGTGAAGAGCTTCTTTCCGCGTGTCGGTGGACATGAGGGAGCGGGCATTGTCGTAGCGGTCGGCAAAAATGTAAAAGGATATGAGGTCGGTGACAATGTTACGGTCGGCAGAATCCACTGCATGACCTGCCAGAACTGCATCCTGGGGTTGGGACATTGTGAACACGGCCCGAATTTCAGTAAACCGGCCGTTCCGCCGACGATTGATACGCCGATGAACCTGCAGGGCTGCTTCTCGCAGTACATCGTCCGCAAACCGACGGAAGTATTTAAGTTCCCGGCTGAGGTGAACTTTGAGTATGCGTGCATCACGGAGCCGTTATCCGATGTCATTCACAGCATCCGGCGCGCCCGCCTTGCAATGGGAGAGACCTGTGTCATTATCGGAGCCGGTATCATGGGTATCCTGCATGTTCAGGTTGCGAAGAGAGTGGGAGCAAGAGTCGTCATGGCAGAAATGGATCCGGAAAGGAGAGAGCGTGCATTGAAGGCCGGCGCCGATTTTGTCGTGGATCCGGCAACACAGGATATTGGTGAATTTATCGGTAAGATAACGGAAGGAAGAGGAGTGGATGTTGTATTTTACAGTATCGCTTCGTCAAAATTCTTTGATCAGTATTATTCGCTGCTGGCGGCTCCGGGTCGCATTGTGCTCTATAGTAATCAGATCCCGGACGATCCGGTACCGGTGAAGCTGGGACGTCTTCACACGCTGGAGCATGAGATTATCGGTACGGTCGGCTCGGTAGACAAGGATTTCCTGCTGGCGATCAAACTGATGCAGAGCGGAGCCGTGGACATGAGCCAGGTCATCCAGGGAACGTACGCCCTCAGCGAGTGCAAGCAGGCATATGACGATGCCTGCAGGCCGGATACCTATCGCTGTGTGATCCGGATGGATGAGGAATAAGCCGTTCGTTGTCAGATGTAAAATCAAAGGAGATACGTAAATGAATAATTTTACTTATTATGCGCCTACAAAAGTGATATTCGGACGCGATGCCGAACTGGAAGTGGGCAAAGAGATCGCGTCGCGGGGCGCTCACAAGGTACTGGTACACTATGGCGATACGTTCCTCCAGGAAAATGGAATCCTGGATAAGGTACATAAAAGCCTTATGGACGCCGGTCTGGAATATATCGATCTGGACGGCGTCGTCCCCAATCCCAGACTGAGTCTTGTCCGCAAGGGAATCGAACTGTGCAGGAAAGAAGGTGTGGATTTTATACTTCCCATAGGAGGCGGAAGTGCGGTTGATTCGGCAAAGGCGATAGCCTACGGTATCGCAAATGATGATTTTGATATTCTGGATCTGGTACTGGATCTCAGCCTCCATAAGATACCAAAAGAAAAGGTGAAAATCGCGCCGCTGGGCTGCATCATCACGATTGCAGCGACCGGCTCAGAGATGAGTAACGCCATGGTGATTACGATTGATGAGGATCATGTGAAACGCACCTACCTTAACGATATCGGACGTCCGCTTTTTGCAATTCTGGATCCGGTTATTACCTTTACCCTTCCTAAATATCAGATTGCCTGCGGTGCGGCTGATATCATGATGCATACGATGGAGCGTTATTTCCATAATGTGGAAGGGACGGACCTGGTAGATCATATCGCCGAAGGGCTGATGATATCGGTAAAGGAAGCGGCGATTGTAGCCATGAAGGAACCGACCAATTATGACGCCCGCGCAACACTGATGTGGGCCGGAAGTCTTTCCCATAACGGACTGACCGGCTGCGGACGTATGGCAGACTGGGGCCCTCACAAACTCCAGGCTGAGATGGGCGGTATGTTTGATATGACTCACGGAGCCGGTCTCTGTGCGGTCTGGGGCAGCTGGGCAAGATATTGCATGAGTACAAATCCTGCGCGGTTTGCAAAATTCGCTGTCCGTGTGATGGGAGTTTCGGAAGACTTTTCCGATATTAACGGAACTGCCATCAAAGGGATCGAAGCTTTCGAGGAGTGGTGTCATAAGATCGGTATGCCTACCAGCATGTCCGAGATGAATATTCATCCGACGCCGGAACAGATCGATGAGATGGCCCAGAAGTGCGCGGATTCCAACGGAGTCGGGTATGTGGCGTTCTTTAAACATCTTTACAAAGATGATATAAAGAAAATTTATGAAATGGCGTTGTAATAATCAAAGCCA
This sequence comes from Clostridiales bacterium, assembly GCA_020860565.1. Taxonomy (GTDB): domain Bacteria; phylum Bacillota; class Clostridia; order Lachnospirales; family Lachnospiraceae; genus Brotaphodocola. Next base: position 15,243 of record JAJBUA010000011.1, on the reverse strand, counting down.
GACTGAGCAATAAAAACCGGTCAATAGAAACCATACAATAGAATCAGGAAGATTTTCTTGACAACAAAAAAATATCTGATTATGATGAAATCATATCAGTGAGCCGGGAATTTATGGCCTACAGAGGGATTCATTGGATGTGCGTGCATCGATGAATCCCTTTTCATCTTATGCGCAGGGGCGAGTAAGGAAATATTCCGGCAGTCACAAATGAAAGGAGAATAACATGAAGAGAAGGTACGCAGCGGTGTTGGCAGCGGTCGGAATGACGCTTGCGATGTCATTTACGGCAATGGCGGGAGAATGGAAAGAAAATAGCGTCGGGAAATGGTGGCAGGAGGAGGATGGGAGTTATCCGGTATCTGCCTGGAAATGGATCGACAGTGATGAAGATGGTATCGGTGAGTGTTACTATTTTAATGGGGAGGGATATCTCGTGACAGGGATTGTAACACCGGATGGATATGCGGTAGACGGAAACGGAGCGTGGACAGAAGGAGGAACGGTTCAGACGAAGGAAATGTCGTCTGCGGAGGATACAGCAGAATCAGGCGAGTCGTCGGAGGAGGAAAGCAGCTCCGGTTCCTGGGGGAGCAGCGCGATCACAGTGACCACCGATGAATTTATGGAAAATATGTATGTGCTGGATGAGCCGCGAACCAGAGCGTATCTGTTTGTAGGTGAAGATAAGGCAATGCTGATCGATACGCTGATGGCGGACGATCAGGTAACAGAACTTGTGCGCACAATTACCGATCTTCCGATAGAGGTCGTAATCACGCATGGGCATCCGGATCATATCGGCGGAATCGGTGTTTTCGACTGCTGCTATATCAATGAGAAGGATGCCTCGCTGCTGCCGGAGGGGATTACGCCTTATAATATCAGTGAAGGCGATCAGCTTAACTGTGGGGATTTTACATTTGAAGTGATTGAGATACCGGGTCATACGAATGGCAGTATTGCGCTCCTTGACCGGAATCACGGGATTCTGATCAGCGGCGACAGTGTGCAGCCGGGACCTGTCATTATGACCGGAGAAAATGTGAGCATGCAGGATTATGCGGACAGCATGGAGAAACTGCTGGATTACAGGGATTCTGTATCATATATCTTCGCGGGCCATCATGATTATCCATCGTCCGCCGAGTATATTCAGTACGCATATGAGGACGCAATGGCATATCTAAACGGCGAACTGACAGGGACTCCGCTGTTTATGATGGGAGCGGAAAGTATGCTGTATCAGGGGGAGCATGTGTCGTTCCTGCTGGATCAGTAATTAATCATCGATCACAATAATAATGTTCTTTGGCGTTTGCTTTCTGGTTTTGTGAAACGGAACTTGAAGAATGCGATATCTTTTGCTATGATAAAATACGTGAGGGAATGCAGAACCTGAAATAAAGGGAGGAGCCGTTTATGCCATTGCTGAAAGAACATTATTATACATCGGATGACTATTGGAATCTGCCGGAACATTGTCGTGCGGAGCTGATTGATGGACAGTTTTACGATATGGCGCCGCCTGGTCTTGGGCATCAAAGGCTGATTGCCCAGCTGACGAGAATAATCGGTAATTACATTGCTTCTCACCGGGGTGACTGTGAAGTGATACCGGCTCCATTTGCAGTTAATCTGGATGCATCGGATAAAAATTGGGTGGAACCGGATATTTCTGTAATCTGTGATAAAAGCAAACTGACGGAGAAGGAGTGTATCGGCGCTCCAGACTGGATCATCGAGGTTGTGTCCCCAGGCAGTCGAAAACATGATTACAGCCGGAAAAATATGCTATATCTGGAGGCCGGAGTTCGGGAATACTGGATTGTCGATCCGGATAAAGGGCGCACAACCGTATATCGTTATGAGCAGGACGCCGCGCCGACGATTTTTGCGTTTGATCAGGAAATTGAGGTTGGCATTTATCATGGGTTTGCAATTACGGTAGCGGATTTGCTTTTAAGTAAGGTTTAAATCTGTTGTTTAAGAGGGAAAACAGAATAAGAGCTGTTTTCCTTCTTTTTTCATGATTAATTGTTGCTGTTTTGAATTTTAGAAAGTATAATAACAGATACTTAGCGAGTTGAACCGTAATGAGCTGGTATCTGTGACGGCCGCGGAAAAGGTATGTAACCTGTCGAATAGATACCTGAACATCGCAAATAACAGAGGTTACTATTTTATATGAGTGAAACATTGGAATTAACGTGGGAGGAGATCCGAAACCTTCCGCACGGATCCTATTGTCTGATTGATATTCGATCCGCTTTTGACACTGCTTATGGCATGATCCCGGATGCGGTCAATATCCCGCGGGAAGAACTGGAAGAGACATGGAAAGAGCTTCCGGCAGATCAAAAGATGATCCTGTACTGCACCAGAGGAATTTTCAGTAAGGAATGTGCAGAGGAACTTCGTGAAAACGGTGCGGAGCAGGTTTACAGCCTTGCGGGCGGTTACCATGGCTGGCTTGTGTCTGAGAAGAACGCGGAAGAAGAGAAGGCCGGTGGGATAAAGGACGAGAATGCCCCATCGACAGATGTAAAATCTGCGGGGGAAGATGAAGAACCGGATGTTCGTCAGAAAGATAATGAAGCGGCAGCAGACGGTTCTGAACAGAGGCAGCATGGTGAGAGAAAACCAAACGGGCGCTCACAGAAAGCTCTCGACGTAGAAAAGAGCATCCGCAAACGTTTTCACAAGGAGCTTTTTTCGAGATTTGCCAAAGCGATCCGCGAGTATGAACTGGTTCAGGAGAATGACAGGATCGCGGTCTGCATCTCCGGCGGCAAGGATTCGATGCTGATGGCCAAGCTCTTTCAGGAACTGCAGCGCCATCACAAGTTTCCGTTCGAACTGGTTTTTCTGTGCATGGATCCCGGATACAGTGAGCTCAACCGCAGGATGATTGAAAATAATGCGAAAATTCTGGAAGTGCCGATCGTATTCTTTGAATCATCGATTTTCGAGGCAGTTTATGATATCGAAAAATCTCCGTGTTATCTGTGCGCGAGAATGCGGCGGGGGTATCTCTACAGCAAGGCAAAGGAACTGGGGTGCAACAAAATCGCTCTCGGACATCATTACGATGATGTGATAGAAACGATTCTCATGGGAATGCTCTACGGCGGACAGGTTCAGACGATGATGCCGAAGCTGCACAGCACCAATTTTGAGGGAATGGAACTGATCCGGCCATTGTATCTGATCCGGGAGGACGATATCAAGCATTGGCGTGATTATAACGGTCTGCGGTTTATCCAGTGCGCGTGCCGTTTTACGGACAGCTGCACGACCTGCCGGCCGGATGGTACGGGCTATTCGAAGCGTCAGGAGGTCAAGCAGCTGATTGCCGAGATGAAGAAGACCAATCCGTTTGTGGAGAGTAATATCTTTAAGAGTGTGGAAAATGTCAACCTCAATACGGTGATCGCATATAAAGAGCATGGGGTACGGCATCATTTCCTGGATGAGTATGATGGATATGAGACACATGACGATACGGAAGAGGTTCCGGAAAGCCATGGCGGATGAGACAACAGCAACAGATCTGTATTAAGAAGACACGGTTACAATCGGAGGAAGGCATGAATCAGACAATAGCGGATTATACAAAGCTTCTGGAGCAGGAGACGGAGAAAATTATCGTAGGCAAGCGCCGTCAGATCGACATGATCCTGATGACGATTTTTTCCGGCGGTCATGTGTTGTTAAATGACCTGCCGGGCAGCGGCAAGACGACGCTGGTTAAGACGATGGCGATCGCATTGGGATGTGATTTCAAACGTTTGCAGTTCACGCCGGATCTGCTCCCGTCGGATATCGTCGGCATGACCGTATTTAATCAGAAGACAACGGATTTTGAACTGGTAAAAGGGCCGGTTCATACGAACCTGTTGCTTGCGGATGAGATTAACCGGGCGATTCCCCGCACGCAGTCGGCGCTGCTGGAGGCAATGGAGGAAGGACAGACGACGATCGATGGGACGACGCTGCCGCTCCCGCAGCCATTTATGGTACTGGCGACGCAGAATCCGGTGGAGCGCGAGAGCACATTTCAGCTGCCCGCCGCGCAGATGGACCGTTTTTTTGTCTGTCTGTCGATGGGATATCCGGAGGTGGGAGAAGAAGTAGAGATCTTAAAGCATCTTGGCGGCCGGACACCTTATGAGGAGATCCAGACGGTAACGACGCCGGAGATCCTGTTGGAACTGCGCAGGGAAGCGGCGGAAGTCAGCGTTTCGGATTATTGCAGCCGTTATATAGTCGATCTGGTGCATAAGACCCGCGAGTGTCCGTGGTTTAAGCAGGGAGGAAGCCCGCGCGCGTCCCGCAGCCTTTATCAGGGAAGCAAGGCATATGCGGCGATGCAGGGGAGAAGCTATGTGATCCCGGAAGATATCCAGACGATCTGGCGCCCGGTTATGGCGCATCGGGCGGTGTTGACCGGTGAGGCAAGATTTCAGAAGAAGACGGCGGAGTCGGTTCTGGGAGAATTGATGGAAGGTACTCCGGTGCCGCCTTATCATAAAGAAATTTTCAAAGGAAACAGGACAGTAGAAGAATAAAAAAATACAAAGATAAAGAAAAAGAAAAAGCAGAACGATTTATAGAACATGAGAGGGTAAAGAAACCAGAAAGATGCATGAATATGTCAGAGGAAAGAGACAAAGAAGGTAAAATAGAATCGGGATTGGAAAATTCTATCAAACCAAGGCCGGGTCAGGAAGCGGGACAGAGTAAAACCAGCCGTTTTGTGACGCTTCCAGGTCTGGGAGTGCTGTTATTCTTTGCGGTGCTGGCAATCTATTTTCGGGCACAGATTGTCGGCGCCTTTTTGTGCTTTTTCTTTCTGTTGTGTTTTTCCTCATGGTTCTGGAGCCGGGGGATTCTGCACCGGATCCGTCTGGAGGCAGAGGCCGGGACAGCCTGTTGCCATGCGGGTGGTACGCTCAGCCTGAAGCTGAAAGTGCGCAATCTCAGTATTTTTCCGCTGGTGTGGCTGGATGTGATCCTGCCGGTTGGAAAGAAAGAACTGTTAAGGACGGAAGATGACAAAGAAGTATTCTGGTTTGTGATGGAATACGGAGCAGAAGCGCTGACCGGGATCCGTGAGCGCTTTGTCTGGCTGCTCTGGCAGCAGGAGATTACCTGGGAGGAAACGCTGGTAACGCTGAGGCGTGGATGGACCTGTATTACGGAGGCAAGTCTGCAGGCAGGCGACGGATTTGGCCTGTCCGCGCAGGGAAAGCGATATCCGCTGCCGAAACCCGTACAGTTGGTCGTTTATCCGCGGCTTATGCTGGTCAATGTGCAGCCATTTTTAAAAATGTCTCATGAGGCAGCGGCACGAAACCGCGGGCAGCAGGAGGATGTCACCATACTCAAGGGCAGCCGGCCGTATACGCCGGGGGATTCCGTTAAGAGGATTAACTGGAGACGGCTCGCGATGAGCGGCCAGATGGAGATTAAGCTTTATGAGACAGTGATGCCCGGCTGTGCGGCATTTATTCTGGATCTGGAGTCATTTCACCGGATGGTGAAACGGCAATACGCCGACGGGTCGCCGGAGGAACTGGTACCGGAGTTTCAGCCGGAAGAGATGGAGACTATGATCAGCCTGATTGCGTCTGTCATACGGGAAATATCGGAGCATGGGATTCCGTCTGCACTGATCATTCCGGCTTACACAGGGCATGAGGCGGTGATGGTAATGCCGACAGCGGACGGAGACGATCTGACACGCTGTATGGAGGCACTGGCGAGGGTCGATTATGAGGGGAAAAAGACCATTTTCCCGTGGGAGGAATTCTGGCAGATTACACACCTCTGTGGTGATATCTATATCTGCAGCATGAATGAGAAAATGGCGGGATATGAGGAAATATCGGAACTGCTTGGCGCAGGAAAGGTGCATCGGATGATCTTAAACCGGAGAGGTGCTGACACAGGAGCCTGCCTGTATGCGGATGAAATATTGACGGAGACCGCCGGCAGGAGACAGGAAACGGATGATCAGGAACCGAATGAAAGGGGTGCGTGAAATGGCAGAGCGGATCTGGGAATACCTGCGAGGGTTCAGCGTGCTTCTTTCTGATGTTGCGGTATGTATGCTGATGATCGGTTTTGTGCCGATGATCGGTGGTTGGGAGTTTTCCTGCGATCTGGCAGTCTGGCTCGGAGGGATCGCGATCCAGCTGTTTCTGGGAATGCTGTTGATCTCTCTGGGGACGACGTGGACGGTTTTTCTGATTGTGCAGGGAGCTGCCATCACAGGAGAAGTGATTGCGGTATGCCTCCGACTTCAATCCGTGTCGTATCTTGCCGACATGAGACTTCTGGTGGGAATTGTGGCATTTTTTGTCGGGATACATGCCGCGGTAGCGGCATATCGTCAGCCAAAAGCCAATACGATCCTGGGATATGTAGATACGTTGATCGTGCTACTGGCATTTTATCTGTATACCGAGTATGCGGCCGGAAGGTCGCAGCAGACGCTATGGGTATTGTCACTGGGGGCGATGGCGTTTGACATGTTGGTGATCGGACACCTGCGGGTTCATTCCGAAGAGGGACATCAGATCCAGGGGGCAAGCGCGGCGGGAAAAATCATGCTGGCGGTGCTGCCGCTGACTTTTATTCTTGTGACCGGAGCGGCGGTCGGCGTCGCGTCCGGTCAGATCCATAGTGCGGTGGATCTGCTTCTTGTAATTGCCAGGGAAGTCGGAGCAGTGCTATCAGTAATCTTTGGGGCAATCGGCAATGTGCTGGCGGCGATCATCCTTTTCCTGATCCGCATTTTGCCGGATGCTCAACAAAACGCGGCACAGGAAAGCATGACTGCGATGGGAGAGATGGCAGAAATCGCAGAAGAAGAAAGTGGCGGAATTCTTCCTGTGTGGGTGTTTCCCCTGATCTTTGGCCTGTTTTTGGCGGGACTGGCGATATGGATCCTGTATCAGCTTCGCGATAAAAAGATTTTCCGGGCGAAGATTCGCACCCATCGTCATAAGGTGGTGCGGAAAAGCTATTTGCTTCCCATGATCATCGCGTTCCTGAGAAGATTTGCAGAAGCGGTGGTGTTCGAGTGGCATTACCTGCGTTGCCGCAGAAGCCCGCAGGGACTGCTGGTACTGGCGGAGCGGACCGGGAGAAAACACCGGCTGCGCAGGCATCCGGGAGAATCGCCGGGAGGATATGTGCGCAGACTGAGCCGGGAAGGACTTGTCGATGAGTCAGATTCAGGCACCGCGCAGGATTCGCAGGCGCCGCAGAATTCTGAGAAATATGCCGAAAATAAAGAAATCCTTATCAGGCTGGCCGGACTTCTGGATGATATTTTCTATGGAGGAGAGACGGTGACATTGACGGGGGCGGAGTATCGTGGTTATGTAAGCGCGATTCGGGGGATACGCCGAAAGATAGCACTTGACGGAACGCTCATAAGTAGGTAAACTGGTAAAGGTTTCAGACAACAATCAGGAAAAAGGTAACAGGAGGACCTGCATGGGAATAATTAAGGCTTCCAGGTTGATTTTTGATTATATCAGAAGAGATGAGGACGAGCACGTCGAAGAGGTCAGCCGCGCGATTGACGATCTGAGCGTGGATATCAAAGAGGGCGATTTCGTTGCGATCCTTGGACATAACGGTTCCGGAAAGTCTACGTTTGCCAAACAGGTAAACGCGCTTCTCCTTCCGACGGAGGGGACGGTCTGGGTATCCGACATGAATACGTCGGATGAGTCGCATATCTGGGATATCCGCAGAAATGCGGGAATGGTATTTCAGAATCCGGATAATCAGATTATCGGAAATATCGTAGAGGAGGATGTCGGATTCGGTCCGGAAAATATCGGGGTGCCAACCGATGATATCTGGAAAAGAGTAGATGCGAGTCTGGAGGCAGTCGGCATGACGGCCTACCGGTTAAAATCGCCGAATAAGCTCTCCGGCGGGCAGAAGCAGCGTGTGGCGATCGCCGGTGTGATGGCGATGAAACCGCGTTGCATCATCATGGACGAACCAACGGCGATGCTGGACCCCAATGGGCGCAAAGAAGTGATCCGGACTGTTCATGAACTCAATCAGAAAGAGGGCATCACCGTTCTGCTGATCACCCATTATATGGAAGAAGTGATCGATGCGGACCGGGTGATCGTCATGGATGACGGACATCTGGTTATGGACGGCACCCCAAAGGAGATTTTTTCCAGAGTGGAGGAATTAAAGTCCTACCGTCTGGACGTCCCGCAGGTGACGGAGCTTGCGTATGAACTGAAAAAGGCAGGAGTCGGTCTGCCGGATGGGATTCTGACGATCGACGAACTGATGGAATCTTTGCTCCCTGTTCTGCAGGGAGTCTGACCGAAGACGCCGGGACCATACGGTAACATGTGTCGAGAACAGGAAAGCGGGATTGTCAGAAAAATCTCTGCACAGCCCTGCGCATGATATCAGGCCCGGACGTATCAGGAGGATAGAAAACATGTCAATCAAGGTTGAGAATATCAACTATATTTATGGGCAGGGGACTGCCTTTGAGCAGTATGCGTTAAAAAATGTCAGCTTTGAGATTACTGACGGTCAGTTCGTGGGACTGATCGGACATACCGGGTCCGGCAAATCGACGCTGATTCAGCATTTGAACGGCCTGTTGCGGGCATCGAGCGGTGCGATTTATTACAATGGGGAAAATATTTACGCGGAGGGCTATGATATGAGAGCGCTTCGCAGTAAAGTGGGACTGGTGTTTCAATATCCGGAACATCAGCTTTTTGAAGTGGATGTATTTTCGGACGTATGTTATGGTCCGAAAAATCAGAAGCTGTCACAGGAAGAAGTGGAAGCAAGGGCAAGATTTGCGCTGACGCAGGTCGGCCTGAAGGAAAAATACTGGAAGCAGTCGCCGTTTGAACTCTCCGGCGGGCAGAAACGCCGCGTGGCGATTGCCGGGGTGTTGGCGATGAAGCCGGATGTCCTGATTCTGGATGAGCCGACGGCCGGTCTGGATCCCAGGGGACGCGAAGAGATTCTGGACCAGCTCGCGAGACTTCATAAAGAGCAGAAGCTGACGATCATTCTGGTTTCTCATAGTATGGAGGATATTGCCCGTTATGCGGACCGGATTATCGTGATGAATCATGGGGAAAAGATGTACGACGGGACGCCGAAGGAGGTCTTTCACCATTATAAAGAACTGGAAAAGATCGGCCTTGCCGCTCCGCAGATCACCTACATCGTGCATCGCCTGCGGGAAAACGGAGTTCCGATCTCGGATGACATCACCACAGTCGAGGAAGCCAGAACAGCGATTCTGGATCTGATCAGGAAAGGTGGTCGATGAGATGCTGCGGGATATTACACTGGGACAATATTATCCGGTGGACTCACTGGTTCACCGACTGGATCCGAGAACGAAGCTTTTTGGAACCATGGTATTTATCATTTCCCTTTTTCTGGCGAAGGGAGTGGCTGCGTATGTGCTGGCAACCTGTTTCCTGCTGGCGGCGATCCGGCTGTGCAAAGTACCGTTTTCTTTTATGGTGCGTGGGCTGCGGTCAATCGTAATCCTGCTTCTGATCAGCGTCAGCTTTAACTTATTCCTGACGCCGGGAGAGGAAATCTTTCATATCGGTTTCCTGAAGCTTACATGGGAGGGACTTCGGACAGCGGCCTTTATGGGTGTGCGCCTGATCTATCTGGTGATCGGTTGCTCGATTATGACGCTGACGACGACGCCAAATGAACTGACTGACGGTCTGGAAAAAAGCCTTGGCATTTTCAAAAAAGTCGGCGCGCCGGTGCACGAGGTTGCCATGATGATGTCGATTGCTCTCCGCTTTATCCCGATCCTGGTGGAGGAAACTGACAAGATCATGAAAGCACAGATGGCGCGCGGGGCAGACTTCGAGTCCGGAAATGTGATCCAGAAGGCGAAAAGCATGATCCCCTTGCTGGTGCCGCTTTTCATCTCGGCATTTCGCAGGGCAACGGATCTCGCGATGGCGATGGAGGCCAGATGCTATCATGGCGGCGAGGGACGAACCAAGATGAAGCCCCTGCACTATGCTCACCGGGATCGGGTGATGTATGCGGCGTATGCCGTATATCTGGCGGCGGTTGTAGTATTGAGGATGGTGTTATGAAGAGAATACGCCTGACCGTAGCCTACGATGGCACCAATTACTGCGGATGGCAGATTCAGCCCGGCAGACCGACGATCGAGGCGGCTCTGAACCGGGCTTTGACAGACCTTTTCCATGAGCCAATCGCCGTGATCGGTGCCAGCCGCACGGACAGCGGCGTACATGCGAGGGGCAATGTCGCCATTTTTGATACCGGGAGTCGTATACCGGCGGACAAGATTTGTTTTGCTGTCAATCAGCGCCTGCCGGAGGATATCCGTGTGCTTGATTCCGCAGAAGTGCCGGGAGACTGGCATCCGCGCAGGACAAACGCGGCTAAGACTTACGAGTACCGGATCGCGAACCGCAGGATCCCGCTGCCGCAGGAGCGGCTGTATGCGTATTGGTGTCATCAGCCGCTGGACGTTGATCGGATGCGGGAGGCGGCGCGGTATCTGATCGGAGAACATGATTTTAAGAGCTTCTGTACGCCCCGTACACAGGCAGAGGAGACGGTGCGCACGATTTACGACATCAGTCTGAGCAGGAATGAAGACGTGATCACGGTTCGTATCAGCGGGAGCGGTTTCCTTTATAATATGGTGCGGATTATCGTCGGCACCCTGCTTCGCGTTGGTTCCGGTCAGGTTTCTCCGGAGCGCGTGCGGGAAATTCTGGAGGCCAGAGATCGTCAGGCGGCTGCTGAGACAGCCCCGGCCAGAGGTCTGACGCTGGTTGATATTAAATACGAAGAAGCACTTTCTGCGTGGCTTAATCGAGAGAACTGCCACTGGCGTTACGCTATCCTGCAAACACATATCGTACAGGAGAAAACCGCGTATTTTCTGCTTGATCGCTGTGAGGATGGGGAACTGGACGGCGTTTTGCGACGACGCATTCATCATGCCTTTCAGAATGGAGCGACGCAGGTTTATGTTGCGGATCTGGAAAAATCCCGTCTCTCTTCCGGAGATGTCCATGGGAGTTATCGTCTGGAGACGTGTATTCAGGATGAAGTCTGGAAAAGTCTGACAGGAGAAGAACGTCAACTTATAAGAGAATACTGGAAAAATGCGAATCCGGAGTCGCGGTGGTTCCGGGCGGTTTTGCGGCAGGATATATTTTTAATCTGAAATTTCTCGAATATCCATAAGCGTACCAACAATGAAAACGATATGACACAAAAGAACAGAAGGTGTTCGACATGGGAGAAAAGGACAGCGCGCAGGCGCAGTATGATAAGATGACAGGTACCCCGGTGCACCAGCTGGTGCTGACACTGGGGCTTCCTACGACAGTAAGTATGCTGGTGACAAATGTGTACAATATGGCCGACACATTTTTTGTCAGCCAGCTGGGGACCAGTGCCAGCGGCGCGACAGGCATCGTCTTTGCACTGATGGCGATTATCCAGGCGTTTGGATTTATGCTCGGACATGGTGCGGGCAGCAACATCAGCCGTCATCTGGGCGCCAGAGATGTGGAAAGTGCGCGCAGATTTTCATCTACCAGTTTCTTTTTAGCGGTTTTCTGCGGGATTGTCATAGCTGTTTTGGGTTTTCTGTTTCACACTCCATTAGTGAGATTTCTGGGAAGTACGGATTCGATTCTTCCTTATGCAAAGGAATATAGTACGTGGATATTGATTGCCGCACCGGCGATGGCGTCCAGCTGTGTGATGAATAATATTCTGCGCTATGAAGGAAAAGCTTTTTTTGCCATGCTTGGACTGGCATCCGGCGGCATTCTCAATATTTTCGGAGATATGATTCTGATCTTTGGGTTCCATCTGGGGATCCGGGGAGCCGGAATCTCTACCGCGGTTTCTCAGTATATCGGGGCCGCGATTCTGTTCAGTCCCTTCGTCCGGGGCAAAGTGCAGAGCCGGATGTCACTTCGTTATTTTACCAGAGATTTTGCAGATATTCAGAATATCATTGCAGTCGGCCTTCCGAGCCTGATGCGTCAGGGGCTGAACAGCCTCTCAGTGATGATGTTGAACCAGTGTTCCGCAGCTTATGGGGACGCGGCGATCGCGGCCATGAGCATTGTGAGCCGGGTGATTAATTTCCTGTTCTGTATCGCGCTCGGTATCGGACAGGGATTCCAGCCGGTGAGCGCGTTTAACTATGGGGCACGCAAATACGGCCGTGTGCGGGAGGCATTCTGGTTCAGTGTGCGCAGCAGCATGCTGGTAATGATTGTCACCGCGACGATCGGGCTCACCTGTTCAGGGACGATTATCGCGGCGTTTCGGGATGATCCGGACGTTATTGCCATCGGAGTCGTCGCGCTGCGGGCTCAGTGCCTGTCCCTCTTTCTGATGCCGATGTCGCTTTGCGGCAATATGCTCTTTCAGAGTATCGGGAAGAGCGTACCGGCGACATTTTTATCCAGCATCCGCAGCGGAGTCGTATTTATCCCGGCGCTGCTGATCCTGAGCCGTTGCCTGGGACTGTTCGGCATCCAGATTTCACAGGTAGTGGCGGATGCGGTGTCGGCGATGGTCACGGTACCGATGGTGGTAAGATTTTTCCGTGGATTGCCGGAGGAGTGAAGGAGAGCAGGGACGAGTGGTTCATTTTATAAACATCGCATCCCCGAAACTGAAAAACCGATACCGCAGCCGGATCGCCTCTTCATACGCATGCAGCACATGTTCTCGCCCAGCCAGGGCGGACACCAGCATGACGAGCGTGGACTCCGGCAGGTGAAAGTTCGTGATCAGGCAGTCGAGGATCCTGAACTGGTATCCGGGATAGATAAAGATATCAGTCCAGCCGCTTTTTGCGCGCAGGATCCCGTCCGGGTCAACGGCGGATTCGATCGTGCGGCAGCTTGTTGTACCGACACAGATCACACGGCCGCCATTCGACTTTGTCTCGTTGATCTTCTGCGCTTCGGATTCTTCGATCCAGTAAAATTCGGAGTGCATATGATGGTCGAGGATATTTTCCACCTTGACGGGACGGAAGGTGCCGAGACCGACATGCAGGGTGACATGTGCGATTTTGACACCCATGTTTTCGATCTCTTTCAGCAAATCTGTGGTAAAATGCAGTCCAGCGGTCGGTGCCGCGGCGGAGCCGTCGTGTTTGGCATATACGGTTTGATAACGGTTTTTATCTTTCAGCTGGTGGGTGATGTAGGGTGGGAGCGGCATCTGACCCAGCTGATCAAGGATTTCTTCAAAGATTCCCTCAAAAGAGAACTGAATCAGGCGGTTGCCCTCATCGACAACATCAAGAACCGTTCCCCTTAACAGGCCGTCGCCGAAGCTGAGTACCGCGCCGGGGCGGCATTTTTTGCCGGGTTTTACCAGAGTTTCCCAGATATTGTTTTCTTTGCGTTTTAAGAGCAGCACTTCGATATGCGCTCCGGTATCTTCCTTAACGCCGAGCAGACGGGCGGGGATGACTTTGGTATTATTGATCACCAGACAGTCGCCCGGATGCAGATATTCTACGATATCGCGGAATACCCGATGCTCGATTGCACCAGTCTGTTTGTCCATGACAAGCAGGCGGGAGGCCGATCGGTCGTCGAGAGGATCCTGGGCGATCAGCTCCTGAGGGAGTTCAAAATAAAAATCTTTTACATTCATAATATCTGATTATGCCTCCATTATTGCGTTTCGGCGGGTGATTCCCCGGCGGTATCAGTCTCGCCGGATGATTCGGTGTCTGCATCGGCCTCGGCATCGGAACCCGCGGAAGAATCGTCGACCGTTTCCGTATCTGTTTCAACATCTGTATCGGTATTGGCATCTGCGTTGTTTGTCTCTGCCTGTGAATTATTTTCGGCAGAAGCAGCTTCTCCGTCATCATTTTCTGCAGTTCCCTCAGAATTTTCCGGATTTTCCGCTTCAACGTCAGCAGAACTATCTGCCGCGGCTTCTGAGTCATCCAGAATCACAACTTCCGCCGCGGTTTCTTCTTCATCTTTCCATAAAGGCGAACCAGCGCGGAGGATACCGTAGACCTCGTCCAGATCGGCGTCTTCCTCCAGAGCTGCCCGCAGCCGGCCATTGACTTCTGAGGCCAGTTCACGAACCTCATCACTGTGATTTGCGATATCCGCGCAGGTCAGCATATCCTGCGAAAGCAGATGGTTATCGAGAATATAATAAGAATCATCTGCCCCTTTTTCGATAAAGCACCACATAATCATCGGCGCTTTGGCTGTCGCGGCAAAGAAGCGGATATCTGTCGTGGTGTAGACCAGCCAGTTGTTTTCCGCGGTGCCGTCCATGACGTAGGTGGTGACATCGTCGAAACTGCTGATATATTTTGCGGCGGGCATTAACTGATCCCGATGGGCAACGAGAGACTCCTCCGGGGCGCCGCTTACTCCATACAGGGCATTGATGGTGTCTGCGTCCGCGTTTGCACGCGCGGTGAAATACTGCTCCATGACAGAAAGTATCTCAGGGATGCTGTTCTTCTGCAGCAGAGCGGCAGCGGGTTCCGTTTCGGCTTCTGTAGCCGCTTCGGTTTCTTCATCTGATGTTTCCTGAGTTGAGGTTTCCCCATCCGGGTTGTCGGAACTGTCACTTCCTGCCGTTTCCGACCGGTTTTCCGATGGTGAAATTTCTCCCGCAACAGAGGAAGCTTCCGTTGCTGCCGCAAGATCCGCCGTCTTGTTTTTATGCCCTGCCGTAAAGACGATGAGTATGAAAAGAATGAGAACAATAACGATGCCTGCCAGGGGAATCAGACGCTTCTGTTCTGCTGTCAGGCCTTTCTTTTTTTGAAATCTGCGATCCTGTCTCATGTTTCCTCCGATTTATATTATGCATTCGATTTTTGACCTTTTGACACTGGTATCATCATATCAAATAAGCCAGAAAAAAGCAATTATCCTCTTGCAAATCACGAAAAAATATAGTA
Organism: Clostridiales bacterium; assembly: GCA_020860565.1. GTDB lineage: Bacteria > Bacillota > Clostridia > Lachnospirales > Lachnospiraceae > Brotaphodocola. The sequence continues at coordinate 224 of JAJBUA010000011.1, read as the reverse complement.
TCATTATCTAACAATGCGTCTGTAGCTCAGTGGATAGAGCAGTGGCCTCCGGAGCCGCGTGCGTAGGTTCGATTCCTATCAGACGCATTTTTCATTTACTTATGAAAGCGTTGCCGGGCAGCTGACTTTCATGTGTGGTGGTGCGCCGCAGGGATACGCTGAGGCGCATTCTTTGTTTGCGCGCCATGGGCGCGCTCTAACGGGTGAAAGTCCCGAACACGCCT